>JAUVBB010000129.1 GCA_030591445.1 Deltaproteobacteria bacterium
GATCTCCAAGGCACCTGGAGGCTCTTCGTCGGTGGTTTGTAAGGAGGTATCGATGGTGTATGCGGAAGAGGGTGGCAATGGCGGACCTTCACAGGCCAGCAGGATGCCGTGAAAACCGAAAAGGATGAATCCGATCGCGAAAACAAGCAGACTTTTCATTTTTCACCCCATTTTAGTCAGCGCCGATAGCCAAAACCTCACTAGACTCCACGGAATCGACCCATTAACTGCTAATTTGGCATGCCGAAATCCAATGCCATCACCTAAGTAGAGACACTGACGGACGGCAATTGATCGAAAAAAATGAGCGTTTTGGGCGAAAGATTATGATTTTGCCGGCTCAGGCGAGAAGAGCGACCGGATCCGGTATTGGCTTTCGAGCAATTGTGTTTTCAAGAACGGGTTTTGAGGAATAATTCATTAGATTCTTTCAATCAGGTTTGCTCCCCATTGAATGAGTGCGTCAAAGAGATCCACGCGTGTCGGCGGGCCGGGTGGGGGTTTGAAGTTCAGCGCCTCTGCCTGCGGATTGAGCGTTTTTCTTGCTTTCGTCGCTTCGATTTGTCTAATGGCGGGGCTCGCGCTCCGGCGTTCCCAAAGTTCTATAATGGCGGCCACCATTGAAAACAATGGATCCCAGTCGATCCACCTAAGCCCATGAGCTCCCATGAGTCGAATGAGAGCCTCGGGCTGTCGCAATCGAAAGCGACGTTGGCGTACCGTACCTATGACCACAACGAGCTTAGCCTCAGCGAGCTCGGCTACAACCCGCTCTACGCTGCGCCGAGCTATCCCTGACGGTTGTAGCTGTTTAGCATCGACATTCGACCCATGCGCCCCCATGAGCAAGGTCAATACTTCCGAGCGGACAGAACAGCCACTCAGGGCGCGCATTCGGAACCGAACCATAGCCGGGTGCTCGATCGGGAAAGCGATGGTTCTTCTTTCGAGCGTGAAGTCCCGGGAGGGTTTGCTCGGTTTCCAGTTGATACCGTGGGCATTGAGTGAACCATTGAAGCACGCCAGTGCCTGGCTGGCTTCGCTTGGCAAGTGCTTGGCAAGACCGGGCAGTCGAACTTTGGAGACATGCTGCGCATGCGCCACACACCAGTCAAAGGCCAAACCCAAAAGGCGCGCGTCTCCCTGCGCAAGATGGGGAGTCCAGGCAATGAGCGGCTCGGGATCAATAGCGACCGCTGAGTGCCTTCGCTCAACACCAGGCACTCCCATTTCCGACCACAAGCTCCAAAGCAGCTTGAGCGTTGCCTGCTTCGGATCAGTCATCAAAAAACTCCGACGGCTCAAAGCCCAACGACCGCAAAACAGGAGCCGCATCGAGGGCAACGAAATCCGAGCGACCGTCCTTTATGGCGCACCAAGAAACGGCGCGCAGGATCTCATCATGCGTCGGTTTCATTGCGCGAATATCCTGAACGTCAACATCGCGGCGCCGGCCTCGGTTTGGTGAAGTAGCTGACCAGAGCTTGAGAAAGATAAGGTCGATACGACTGGCAACGCGTAAAGTGAGAGCTCCAAAATGGTGCAGTTGGGCCCGTTCTTCAAAGCCCTCGGGGAGTCCCAGTTTGAGCAACATGCTAGGACCGCCGTTGATCCAATCCTTTTCGTGACGTGGTTCGTATGGCAGTCCAAACGCTTCCGCGACATCTCGAACCGCTTCAAGAAACTTCTCAGGCAGAGGCTTCGATGACACCCATTTGCCGGCAGCAACGAGTGCCACCGCATCTAGATCTAGGGTGGGCCTTTGAATCAGATCCTGAAGCAACAAAGCCCCACCGCCGATGACAACGAGATCGAATCGTTGATTGCGATTCTCCAAAATTTCGCCCAGCATTTTCAGTGCTTGTGTTAATTTGTCGTGATTCATTACTCACAATTCTACCAGACTCGCAAAACTTAAGCGACAAAATACGTCGCTGTAGGCGAAGTATTTCGTCGCTATACCGAAACCGCAGCCGAAGCTGCGTGGCTAGATTTTGCGAAGTGGGTGGCACTTTTACACTTTTTCAACGAAAGATTGAGATTTTAACGACTTAGGCGAGAGTATGACCGGCAAAGAGCGATCAGATCTCTGACTCTGGTGACTCATGATGTACAGCTACTCGGAATTCTGCGAGTAATAAAGTGAAATTCAGAGGAAAGAGGGGATGAACGAATGAATATAACAAAGCGGTTTACCGGGCTGGTTTTTCTATTCATCATAATCCTTATGGGTTGGCAACAACTCAGCTGCGCAGGCGACGATTGCCCGGCGGGAACGATGGCAGGTAAATGCGGCCTTGAGGGAAGATGTGTCGAATGCCTTCTTGATTCCGATTGCCTGATTGGACAGATTTGCGGCGTGCGCGGTTCCTGTGCCGAGCACGGGCTTTGTGGGCCGGAAAGTCCTTGTTTACCCACAGAGACCTGTGCTGAAGACGGCAGATGTAAAAAAAGTTGCAGCGAACCTAGTCAATGCGTTTTTCCAGGAAGCTATTGCAAAGATAATCGTTATTGCGCGGCTGAGCGTTGTACGAAAGATACTTCGTGTCCGGAAGGTTGGGAGGAAATCGAGGGTTCCTTGGAATGTAGACTGGTCGACTGCAGTGCAGTCGGGCGCATGGAGGGAGGCTGCGGCCTGGTGGGCCATTGTGTCGATTGTTTGACCGATAGCGATTGTCATCCGCCTGAAGGTTGTGATTACGCGGGTAGGTGTGTTGTTGATGCGCACTGGGAGTGCATGGATGAGAACAGTGTTTGCCAAGACAAACTAGCATCAGAGTCTGCATACTGCGAGGGCTATAGATGCTTTCTCCCCTGTGATTCCGATATCGAATGTCGAATCTATAAATGTGCAGAAGTAAATGTATGTCTGGCGCCCTGGTGCTCCCAGGAAGGTACTTGCCCTGATGACTGGAGGCCAATCGATAACTCATTGATCTGCAAATATGATCCATGTCCGGATGAAGGAAAAATAACCGGCAGGGGTGGTCTCGCGGGACAATGCGTCGAATGCTTGATCGATGATCACTGTCAGGACGGTATTTGCAGCCTGGCCGGGACATGCGCAGATCCGGAATGTTCGCCCGACAATGACTGTATTGAAGAAAAGAAATGCTCCACAGGCAGATGCCTGGACACCTGTGCTACGAATTCTGATTGCCAAGATAATGAAACCTGCCAACTAACGCCAGGAGTATGTAGCGTGGTCCGAGGCAGTGAATATGGTGTTTGCCCATCACCTCTTGACTGGGAACCCATCGCCGGCACTCTTGCTTGCCAAAAGCGTAACTAGACTGAAGTACCTGATACAAAAGAAAAATCTACTATCTAGGATAGATCGTCAATGGCAGTTATACATGTAATATGTGTATTATTGACAGTTTACAACAATGAATATGTGTGACATCATGGCTGTAATTCACTAGTTAGGTGTATAATGGACAACGTAAAACACAATATGGCACTGATGCTGGTAGACGACATGGTGGCTGATGGCAAGGCGCACTTTACGTTTGATGAGGCCAAGCAACGCGTTGGTCGCTCGGCTTCTGCCACAGCCAATTTGCTGCGTCGTATGGTTCGCAATGGGCTTGTCGACCGTGTCCGGCGGGGGCACTATGTGATCCGTAGGCTTGGGGTGCTTGGAACCAGAGCGGCTGCCGAGGATCTGGCCATGGTCGTGGCCTCTGCTTTTTCCGGTTACCCCCACCGGATGGCCTATCGGACCGCCCTGGACGAACACGACCTTATCGTTCACCCCGTACGAACCATCTATGTGGCGAGCACGAGACGCATGCGCGTGAAGGACTTGTCTGGAAGGCCTCTGCGGACGGTTTACGAGTCGGAAACGGCCATACGAACTGGCGCTGTGGCGCAGGGACAATCCTGGATCTCCGACATCGAGCGCAGCCTTCTAGATGCGGCGGCCCGACCGGATTTAGTTGGTGGAGCCGCGGTGTTGGCGGAAGCCATTGCGGTTGCAGGCACGAGAATCGATCTAAATAAACTTAACCAACACGCTAAACGGCTGGGATGGGAAGCCGCCCTGCGTCGGATAGGATCTGTCGCTGATGCTCTCGAAGTGGAAGGACTGTCCGGCCAACTTGCTCCCCTCCGATCTCCTGTCGCAGACCTGGATCTTGAGCCAAGTTCTGGCATGACAACGGTATGGAGAGATTCTCGATGGCGAGTTCGCTGGGCGCAGTCACCGGTCGAGCTCGCCAACGTGGTTCGGCAATGATCACCAAGGCCCACATAACCCGTCTTGCTTCCCGGCAGGGTGTGCCGGCAAAAACGGTGGAGAGGGACTATGTGCTAGCTCAGATTGTAGCCGCCATCGCCGCTCATGACGAGCACTCGAAGCTCGCTTTCAAAGGCGGCACAGCGTTGAGATTGTGTCACTTCGACGACTATCGTTACTCGGCCGATCTTGATTTCTCGGTCATTGACGGAACCATCGAAGATGCCCTTGGATTCATGGCCCGAGGACTAAACAAGGTGGGTGGCTCTGTTGATGATGTATGTTTGACTGATGACAGACAGCCACGCATAGCTTACATTGGCCCGCTCGGTCGACGGAGAACAGTCAAGCTCGACCTAGCCGACGACGAACTGGTTATCCATACCGAAAACCGACGTCTCCTTCCTCTTTGGCCTGATCTGCCAAAAGATCAGCTCGTTCGTGTCTACACGCTGCTGGAAGTTGCTGGGGAGAAATTGCGATGCGTTCTTCAAAGGTTGCAGTGCCGTGATCTATTCGACATCCATCTACTTTTTACAGAGGCAGCGATCGAGCCAGAAGAAGCAGCGAACGTTTTCAGATTAAAGGCAAGACATCGTGGTTTCGATCCTGACTCGTTCGCCGACCGATACAGTAAGCGCATCAAGGAGTATCAAAAACGCTGGAAGACAGAACTAGGCGAGCACGTACCCGGTGACCTGCCTCATTTTAAAGACGTTGAGCGCCGCGTTGCACGGTTTTTGCGAAGAGCCGGATTGTTATAATACTTAGCTCTGGATTTTTACAGAGGGGTGGCAATTGAACTTTGTTCGTCTTATTCCGGTGTTACTCTCCGCCATTCTCCTGGGGGCTCACTTTTTGCGGGTTGGTCAGGTTGGGCTGGTGCTGATTTGCGGGGTTTTGCCCTTGCTTCTTTTTCTAAAGCGCCGGTGGGTAGGTATTACTCTTCAGCTGCTCTTGTTGGTGGCTGCTGGGGCGTGGGTAAAAACATTGTGGGAATTGATTCCGCTGCGGCAGATGATGGGTCAGCCTTGGTTGCGTTTGGTTCTGATCATTTCCGCGGTGGCGCTATTCACTGCGGCTTCGTCTTTGGTTTTTCGCCTGCGGGCGCTCCGGCTTCGTTTTCGCTCTGAAGGTTCGAAGGATTATTGGATGACACTTGTCTTTTTCACCTCGGCTGGTCTTGGAGTCGGATCCCAGCAATTTGGTATCGCAGATGAGAACCTTGGCCCTGGCGCCGCGCTGGTCGGTTGGATGTTGGTGCTGGCATTGGTGACATTGGCCTGTAATTTGGCGAACGGATGGTTGCCTGCCAAGCCGCGTCGGCGTGAGGATGAGCAGGGAGACTAAGATTTAGAGATCTATATCCTTTTTCAAACCCAGGTACGCCCTCTGTTGCTCTCTCAAGCAACAATTTTGGAGTTGATGAACATATTTAGAGAGATTCCTCGCTCTTTGGCTTCGATGGCAAGTCGGCGGTGAACCTCTGGCGGCATTCTTACCACGAGTTTGCCGCTGTATTTCCTGAGGGAAATTGGGATAGGCAACTCTTCGCCGTTGTTGAGCATGTCTTCCAATACTCCGGCAATAAGGTTCTTTGTCCCTTTAAGCGCTTTTTCTTGAGAGCTGTCTAGCCAACTGAGGCTGGGGAATTCGGTGCAGAGTCCAACGAACTCCTGATCTTCTTCAGACCAGAGAACACGATAGGAATACTTGTCGGTAAGCAGATTTTTTTTGCTTCGCTTCATTATTTCGATCCCGGCATAGGCTTACAAATAATTCTTTTCTGATGTCAGCTTGTCGATTGCTTTCATGACTTGCTTCACTTGATATGCTTTGGCCTTGCCTCCTTTGGCCTTCTGTATGTTGACCCTGGGGTCACCTTTCCATGGTGTTTTGTATACTCTATGTGATGTTCCCCTTTGGCGACATTCACCAAAATAACAGTCACAGACCTTGCATAAATCATCGTATCGAATGTTGCCTGGATTAGAGCTCATCAAGCGTAAAACTTGATCGATGCTTTTGCTCACGATGATCTCCAGCTTAGGCTAATAGTACTAAATATAGTACTGTACGTCAAGGTCGAAAAGTTCAATCCGCCACTGAGAATTGCCGGAGCCAAGCTACATCAGTCCTGATTCGGAAAGAGAGATGAATCCTTCGCGGCCGACGATTAGGTGATCTAGGACGCGGACGCCGATTACTTTGCCGGCACGGAGCATGCGGTCGGTTAGTTCTAAGTCGTCGCGGCTGGGGGTGGGGTCGCCGGAGGGGTGGTTGTGGACCAGGATGACGGCGGGGGCGCCGTGGCGGAGACAGGCGGAGAAGACTACTTTGGGATCGACGGGGCAGGAGGTCCAGGTGCCTTCGGTGACTTGTAGGTCTCTTAGTGGACGGTTGCGGCTGTCTAGTAAGAGGGCGTGGAAGCATTCGCGTTCTTTGTCTTGGAGGCGACAACGAAACCAGTGGGCGACGTCGCTGGGGGAGTGGATGGGTTTGTCGGCGGGGGGTTCGGGGGCGGCTAGGCGTTTGCCTAATTCGGCGGCGGCTTTGAGGGTGCAGGCTTTCACTTTTCCCCAGCCGGGTAGTTTTGCCAGTTGCAGGGCTTCGCGGCGAAGCAGGCCGTGGAGGCCGCCGAGTTGGGCCAGGGAGTGGGCGTCGGGGCTGGGTTTGCTGTCCCAAGCGGTCAGCAGAGCCAATAACTCGGCATCGGACAAGACATGGGCACCTTGTAGGCAACAGCGCTGACGCAGACAGCTAAGCTCAAATTTCTTTGGGGTCAAGGTTTTCTCCTTGGGATCTATATGGTCCCGGTGTTTGCCGTCTGGGGGAAAAGCAATCGTTGTGCCAAATGGTGGTGGCGGGCGTAAGTGGCTGTTAATGAAGGAATGCGGTTTTTCGAGCGTTACCTGCCACCGACCGGTTTTCGGACAGTGCTGACCGAAAACGCTACAGTTTACGGATATATTATCGAACAAGACCGAGAGAGCTGGCTGGGGGCTTGAAAGGTAGGATGGTCCGGTGTAACGTAGCGGCATGGACATGAGCGATAGCGCCCTGAGTGAAGAAAAACCGGTATCCGTATGTGAGGATGAATCTGATCCTACCGAGATTCCTACCCGGGGGATCTCGACTACCAAAATTGACAAAGATGCGCTTAAGGTTGTGCATCGTTTGGCGCGTTTTGGGTATGCGGCCTACCTGGTGGGTGGTTGTGTGCGCGACTTGTTGCTGAAGCTGGAGCCTAAGGATTTTGATGTGGCCACTTCGGCCAAGCCTCCCGAGATTCGAAAAATCTTTCGCAACTGTCGTCTGATCGGCCGGCGTTTTCGGCTGGCGCATATTCACTTTCGATCTAAGATCATCGAGACGGCTACTTTTCGCGCCGAGGCGGAACAAAGCGATGGCGAGTTGCTTATTCGTTCCGACAATGTCTTTGGTAACGAGCAGCAAGATGCCATGCGCAGGGATTTCACTATCAATGCGCTTTTTTTCGATCCCAAGAACCGAACCATCATCGATCATGTGGGTGGCTTGGAAGATTTGGTGGAGCGCACCATTCGCTTTATCGGCGATCCGGGCATTCGGGTAAGGGAAGATCCGGTACGGATTTTGCGGGCCATCAAGTTTGCTGCCCGGCTAAACTTTACCATCGAGCCTGCCACCTATCAGGCCATGGTGCGCTACCGGAAAGACTTGTCGAAGAGCGCGCCGCCGCGCTTGCTGGAAGAAATCAATCGCATGCTGCGTTCGGGCTCTGCGGTGGCTTCGTTTCGGCTGATGTGGGAAGCCGGCATCCTGGAGATCATCCTGCCGGAGGCGGCTTGTTATTTGTCGCGATCGCCGGACCGAGACGAAGAGCGCGAACCGGGCTCGGGGCTGTGGGCTTATCTTAAGCAGATTGACCGCAGCGAACGGGAATTTTTGAGCAACGCCGTGCTCTTGGCGGCGGTGCTTTTGCACCCGGTGGCCGATGCTTCTTGTAATGGCACCCAGGCTTATGGTGTCGCTTCGGATTCCAATGCGACCGGAGAGGTGGCGCGAAAGCTTCTAGAAAAAATTATCGGTCGGCTTAATTTGCCCAAATGGGAAGCCGAACGGATTCAACAATTGGTGGCAACCCAGCGAAGGTTGTTTACGCTTAGGCGCAACGCCCCCTTGCCCAAGGGGCTGATGCGGCGCAATTATTTCCCCGAAGCCCTGGACTTGTTCGAGATCGGGGTACGGGCAACCGGCAAGGGCAGAGCCACTTTGGCTCGCTTGCGCAAGGCTTATCGTCCCCAGAATCCGGCCGACGCCAGCAATGGGGTTGCGGCCCGGCGAGGGGCGCCGGCATCGGCCAAGAAAAGCGGGCGGAAAAAAAAGCGGAAACGTAGGCCGGCCCAGAGTCGTCCCTACCAACGACCGGCAGAGAGTAAAGAAAAATGAGTTTGGCGTTTGGCCATGGGGCTAGAAAAAGCCGGCGTCGAATAGGCGGCTTGATGGTGGCGCCGGGCTTGGTGCTTATGTTGGCGGCCTGTAGCAGTGAGATCCCGGGTCCCAATCGGGCTCCGGTAGCGGTGGCCGGCTTGGACCAGTCGGTCAGACTGCCGCAAAGCGTACGCTTAGACGGCCGGGGCAGCTACGACCCCGATGGCGACTCAATCACGGCTTATGATTGGCAACTGTTGGTGGCACCCACAGACGCCCAGGCCCAGATCATCGATGCTAAAAAGGCGGTGGCAAGTTTGACGCCGGACCGGCCTGGGATCTGGACGGTGCGCCTTGTGGTGCATGATGGCCAGCTGGATTCACCGCCGGCGGTGGTGCGGGTTACGGTCGCGGGTGGTTATTGTGAGCAGGATGGCGATTGTCTTGGTGCTACCCAGTGTAGCCCCGAGACCTGTGAACAGGGTCTGTGTAAAGCCCATCCGGTGCCTGATGGCTCCGAGTGTGGCCAGCGTTATTGTGATGATTTGCTGTTCATGCGTCAGACCTGTATGGCAGGCGTTTGTGCGGGAGCGCAAATCGAAGCCGACTGTGACGACGGTGATTCTTGCAGTGCCGATTCTTGTGCCGCGCTTGATGGTTGTCACTCCAGCGCCAAGCCGGTCGGTAGTTCTTGTGGTACTTGCCAGGCTTGCGATGCCGATGGCCAGTGCCGAGATGATCTGCACCGCCATACCGACTGTCCCGTTTGCATGGAGTGCGCGGCCGCCGGCAGCTGTGTCCCCCAGGCGGACGGCGACGATCACAAAGACGACTGCCAAGCCGGCGATTGCCTCGGTGAACGTTGCGACGGCACCGGCAAATGCGAAATCCTGCCGGCGGGAGCGGCTTGCGATGATCTGGTTTTCTGCAATGGCGCGGATACTTGTGACCCGCAAGGGCTTTGTTCGTTGCATACGGGTGATCCCTGTCCGGCCGGCGAATGTGCTCGTTGCCAGGAAGAGACCGACACTTGTTTCGAACCGGCCGGGTCGGCTTGCACCGACGACGGCTTCGATTGCACCGCCGCCGATCAATGCGATGGCGCCGGGGCCTGCGCGGGTACCCCCGACGATAGCTTGTGTGCCCTCAATGCCCTCTGCCGCCCGGCCTGTTCCCCCGATGCCAGCGGCTGTGTAAAGCCGCCGGATTCTTTGACCTTGCTTTGTGACCCATTGGTGGCTCTGCCGGCCACGGCCGCTTGCACGCTGACTTTAACCGGTGCCAGTGCGGAGGGCCAGGCCCCCTGTTTGACCTGTTCGGCATCCCTGGGCGCGACCATAATCGAGGACACGGATTTCGGCGACAGCGCGGGCCAGTGTGGGCTGGGTGCTTGGTCTCTGGCCCCAGGTGCCTCGGAGGGCAACAACTGTCTCGACGATATCAAAGAATGTCAGGAAGGCGGCAAAGCCAAAGACTGTTGCGATGATGTCGGCAAGATCTGTAGCCAGGACCTCGGCGGTTTTAGCTTGCATCAAGACAAGGCTACTGGCTGTGGCAACCAGAAAGAGGAATGGCGGCTTTCGCAGACCTTTGATTTTACCGGCCTGACCGACTTGCGTGCTTGTCTGGATGTGGCGCAGCAAGGTGCCGATCTCAACGATGGGGTATTGATCTACCTCGACGACGGTCAGAATCGCCAGCAGGTCTTCTGCTTTCTTGGTGGCGCCGGCGCCGGCCCCGACAGTTTTTTCAGTCGCGTGTGTTCGCGGGTCTTTCCTGACTGGGCCGAGGACAACCCGGCGCTCACGGTAGAAATTGTGGTCCACTCCGAGACCGAGAATCACAAGGTGTATTTGGACAATGTCGCCCTGGTGGGTTGGGGCGGTGCCTGTGAGCCGGTGGTCGAGACGGTCTTGGCGGAGGACTTTGTCCGCCCATCCGCCTGCGAGCCGGATGAATGGCAGGATATCTGGACCATTGATCCAATCTCGGCGGCGGATTGTAACAGCTTTGACTGTCTGAGCCATCCGGATTGGTCACCGGGTATCGAGGCCGATGGCGCAAGTTTCAATCTCTCCACCACCGTGGATGCCGGCCCATTGGATGAAAATATTACGGTCTGTTTTCAGCTGGGCTACGATGGCACTGCCTCACCAGATACCGTGAGCCTGGGCATTGATATCGGTGCCGGCTGGAAAGAGGTCTGGAGCCTGATGGGGACCATGGGTTGGGACGAGCAATGTCGTGAATATTGTGTAAATCTTTCCGACCATGACCCTGCCGTCAACAATCATCCCGCTTTGAAAATTGGCTTCGGCCTGGTCAGCGTACAAGGGGTCATCGATCTATACCAGGTCACCGTCAGTGGCGGGCGGCGTTGTGCGGCGGGCTCGGATACAATCGCCATCGAGAGCGGGTCGGCCGGCATGAGTCCCGGCCAGTATCCGCTCAAGGTCACCAATCTCAGCGGCGGGTCCTTGACCGCCCATGTCGAATGTGTCTGGGAGTCCGAGGCGGCTTTGCAAGACACGGCCCCGGTTACGTTTCTCAAACCCTAGCGCAGAAGAACCATAAGTCTCAGTCGCGGTTATACAACAAGCTGTTGGGTTGCACCGGACATTCTTCGGCGATACGGATGTTTACGGCGATGCGGCCTTCTTCGCGCAAGGCAAAGAGCTTGGGCACGATTTCGTCGCGGACGTCGGTGGGTCGTAAAGGATTGATGTAGATGGAAGTTCCGCCCTCAAACCCGGCCGGGTTGTTCATTCGCCATTTGATCAGCACATGAAAGGGGAGCTGCTCGAGACAATCGCGGGGTTGATAATACCACTCTTCATTGCAGGAAGTCTCCGGCCCCTGGGCGGCATGACAAGCATGAATCAGGTCGCTGACGCCGCGCAGTTCTTCTGGGCGGTGTTCGAAAGGAGGGCCGGCGCGGGATTTGGAATATATGGCCAGGGTGGGGAAGCGATGGCCGAAATCGGCAAAGGCTACCGCGTGCTCGTTTTCGGCGATGACCAGATTGTTGAAGCCCGCGTAATTGACCACCAGGGAGTTGTAGTAGTTTGGATCCGAGCGGCAGGCGTCGACCTCGCGACTGATCAGCGTGCCCCAGTCATCAAGCCCCACCAGTTGCTTGTGCAGGTGGTCAAAAGAAGCCCCGGCCGAGCCCAGCCAGTTTTGGAAAGTGACCACGAATCGAACATAGCGGTTGCTCTCATAGATGTCGCGGATGGAGTCGGAAGTGAAACGGAAATACTCGAAATGATCCGCGGACGTGAAGGACCCGGACCACTGCAAACTTTCGGCCTTGCCGACTTGGGCATCTTGCTGGAAGTGGCGGGCGCCGAGGATCAACTGGTGGCAGCCTAGAAAAAAGCTATCGGCCTCATCGAGCAACTGCTCTTCGCTGAGCCTGGGGACTTCTTCGCCGGCATCACGCATGGCCTCGTGTTTGGTGCGCATGAGGCTCAGCAGGTGCTCTCGGCCCAAGGGATGGTTCTTGTACTGCTCTGCCCACTCGCGACGAATGGACAAGCCGTTATAATCGTAGTTGCGTTGCCAATAGTCCAGGGTGACGATCTCGAACAAGTTGGCGACTCGGCGGAACGCGTATGGATTGTCAGCGAAATCGCCGGGCAGGATCTGGGTCTGAGAACGGGTGCCATCGGGGTGGAAAATTCGTCGCTCGAATTCGGGTGGTGTTTGCAGGATGTTTACCGGGCAAAAAGCGCAGTAATCCTCAGGTTTGTGGATTTCTGTGTGTTCGGCGACTGCCGTGCCGGTATGAAAACTAGGCCGGCCGATGCGGCCCGGAACCCACCAGGCCGTGCGCCCGGTCAAGGGGTTGGTCATTTTCAAAGTGCCGTCTGGCATTTCGTGGATAAGGTTCTGATAAACCGTGCTATCCATCCGTTTCTCCTGATCGTGGGCTCTGCCTTTGTTTTTTAGCAGTTGTTGCCCGGACTTGCAATGCTGGTTGACCCGAATGGTGAGGATGTGGCAACCTCCAGCTACTTAGAAGCTCATCGGAAGGAGCCACCCTCAAATGCGTTTGCAAGATAGAATTCCCCAAGACAAATTTGACAAGATTTTTCGGCCCATGGTTCGCTCTCTGGGCACCAAGAATGTCATCATCCGTTTGAACGAGGCGGCCCGTACCGCCATTCCACGCCAAACCAAGATCAAGCAGCTCCTGCCCAAGCTGGAAATCCTGTGTTACCAACAAAGCCGGCCCAAGGTCGATGAAGAGATGGAACGCTTGTGGACCATCTATTTCGAGACCCATATCGAGGATCAAGATCGATTCATGGAGCTGTCTGATCAACTCAATGACCAGCTCGATGACGAAAAGATGCCCGCGGAAGAAGAGCGGCAAGAGGCGGTCAGCAAGACCATTGGCGAACTGGCGGATTTGTTGGAGTCCTTCGAGTTTGGCGCCGAGGAGGTCGAAGCCGTCTTTCGCATCAAGGCTTTCCCTGATGTGCTGACCATGTATCTCAAAGAGCGCGGAATCAAATTATGAGTGATGTCTATGCCATCTTGAAAGAGAGGGGCTTCGTCTCTCAGGTCACCGATGAAGCGGCCCTGCCTGGTTTGCTGGCCGCCGGTCCGGTTACTTGTTATGTCGGCTTCGACCCTACCGCGGCCAGCCTACACGCGGGCTCCTTGCTGCCCTTGATGGCTCTGGCCCACATGGAGCGGGCCGGCCATCGCCCCATCGCGATTCTGGGCGGGGGCACCGCCATGGTGGGCGATCCTTCCGGCAAGACCGAAATGCGCAAGATGCTGAGCCAAGATGACATCAGCGCAAACGGCGAGGGCCTGCGGCAACAAATTCGCAAATTCATCGGCGCCGACGGCCTGGTCCTCGACAATAGCGATTGGCTACTCGAGTTGTCTTATGTGTCCTTCCTCCGGGAGATCGGCCGTCACTTCTCGGTCAACCGCATGTTGACTGCCGAAAGCTACAAAATCCGCCTGGAAAAAGGCTTGAGCTTTTTGGAATTCAACTACCAGCTTTTGCAGGCCTATGACTATCTGGTGCTCTTTCAGAAATACGGTTGCCATTTGCAGATGGGCGGGGACGACCAATGGGGCAATATCGTCGCCGGCATGGATCTGATTCGGCGCGTGGAGGCAAAGCCGGCCTACGGTTTGACCTTTCCCTTGCTAGAGACGGCGTCGGGCGAAAAAATGGGAAAAACCGCCCGGGGCGCTGTTTGGTTGGATGCCGAGTTGACTTCGGCCTACGAGTTTTATCAGTATTTCCGTAACACCGACGACCGCGACGTGGCGCGTTTCTTGGCCTTCTTTACCTTCCTGCCCATGGACGAAGTTCGCGCCCTGGGGGCGGAAAAAGACGCGGCCCTGAACCGCTCCAAAGAACGACTGGCCTATGAGGCAACGGCCGTGGTTCATGGTAAGGAAGCCGCCGAAAAAGCCCAACAGGCTGCCCGTAGCGCCTTTTGTGGTTCGGCTGACGGTGACGCGGGCATTCCCACCACTGAACTTGACTCCAAGCGCTTCGCCGCCGGCATAGGGGTGGTCGATTTGTTTGCGGAAGTGGGCTTGTGCAAGTCCAAAAGTGAAGTCCGCCGGTTGATCAAGCAGGGCGGCGCGCGCATTGCCGACCGGAGAATCACCACTATCGAGGAGAAGATTACCCCGGCCGATCTGTGCGATGGCTGCGTTTTGCTTCGGGTCGGCAAGAAGAAAGTCCACCGGGTGGTGCTGCGATGATGCCCCGCTGGATTCGAGACTGTCGATTAATGGAAAATCACAAGAAAAAAATCCGTCATCCCCGAAAAGTTTCTGTCGGGGATCTCGTGAATAACCTGTCGATACAGGATGTCAGAGAAACCTGGGTCCCCGACAAAAACGTCTCGGGGATGACTATTTCGTATTTATCGACAGTCTCGTTTCGGTCAGGGTTTTTGAAAAGTCTCTTGTTGGCTCTGAGCGTTTTGGTCGGCGCCTGCAGTTCGGCTAGCCAGAGTCTACGTCCTGCCCTGGGTACCGAACTTGTCTTTCGGGTCGAGCGTCCGCAAAATGGTGGATTGGAGGCCATGGCTGAGGCATTACGCGGGCGCCTGGCCGCCCGCCAGCTTGCCGGATCCAGCGTGAAAAGCGATGGTGCCGGCCGGATCCGGGTTAGGGTCCCGGGGCTGACCGAGACTGAGTCGGCAGACTTGGCCCGGGCCTTGGTGCTGGCCCCGGGTTTTTCTCTTTGCCTGGTCGACGAAGGCGTAATGTTTTTTCAGGCCTTGACCGACAAGTTACCTGGCGATGGCTCGGTTCGCGTGGCGGTCGAGACCCATTTTGTCGACGGTAAGGGCGATGCGCGTGACACCGCTTACCTGATGGCCAACCGGCGCGAAGTTCTGGAAAAATTCTTGGTCGGTATTCAGGCTCCCCCTGGCCGCAGCCTTAAGCTCTTGCCGGGAGAGTGGGGGGTCTTGGCTTATTTGCTGGTAGATCCCCCGGCCTCTGACCGCCCCCGGGTCAAAGACGCCCAGGTGGTTCGGGACGATCCCTCGGGAGCTGTGGCCGTGACCCTTCAATTTGATGAGGCATACCGAGTGGTGCTGGCCGAGCTGACCCAAAAGCACCTCCACCGGCGTCTGGCCATTCTGGTCGACGACGAAATCCGCTCTCTGCCCTTTATCCAGACACCTATCACCGGCGGTCGGGCGCGCATCTTGGCTAGCCCCTTGGCCCCGGTGGCAGTTGCCGAAAGGGAAGCCCAGGCCTTGGCCGCCGGTCTCAAGGCCTGGAGCCTGGCCGGCTCGCTACGCCTGGTAGACGACAAAGCAGCTATCGATTAGTTAGTCAGGCTCGCTTATTCCCGCTGGTTTCAGTTTTACATACTTGCCCACGATCTTGACCATGTCCTCGACTTCGATGGGTTTGGGTAGGTAGTCGTCCATGCCGGCGGTGATACAGCGCGCGCGGTCGCCGCTCATGGCGTGGGCGGTCAAGGCGACAATGGGCGTATGCTGGTCGCCGGACTCTTGTTTGCGTATTTCGCGGGTGGCCTCAAAACCGTCCATGCCGGGCATCTGGCAGTCCATGAAAATCAAGGCATAGTGTCCGGGCCGAAACTTTTGGCTGGCCTCGACACCGTCTTTGGCTTTGTCGACCAGAAAACCCATTTTGCTGAGCA
>JAUVBB010000376.1 GCA_030591445.1 Deltaproteobacteria bacterium
GAATATGAAGTACGAAGAAATTCAGAACGACTATCAGGCTTATTGGAGTGTCGTCAATGATCCCGGCCAACCTCCTGCCTTACTTGCTAATTGTATGAGGAATATCGTTGAGTATTTCTTCAACTTTGTGAAGAGGAAGGATCTGAACAACGTGTTCCAGCTGCCTGAGCTACAAGACCTGAAGTACCAAGCGTTCTGTCGCTACGTTAACCGAGAGTCACATTCGTTGGGGCAGAACATTCTTGACCTGAAAGAATTCGATTATGATACCTTCCGAGAAGGTTTGCGCTTGGTGTTTGAGAAGACGGGTTATTCCGATCACTACGACGAGATGTCAAGAGATTGAACTGAGGTACGGAAAGACCCGACCCTGTTTGACTCCTTAGAGCACCTTGTGTTCAAGATGCGGTGGAACAAATCAATGCAAGAGTTTATCAAAAGCATAAACTTGGACGTCAAAAAGATTCCATTTTTTTCGATTTATGAGGTCACTGAATGAAGCTAGAAATTATTGTAATTATAGGCGGACTCGCGATTGTCCTGATTGTAGTTAGCATTCTTTGGCTAAGAGCGAGTGCAAGATTTAGACATACCTATAATAAATATAAAGATGTCATGGAAGTTGAGGTTGAAGTAGAAAAGTGGAACGGAATTGTTGCCAGCCTTGAAAGTAAAGTAACTAGACTTGAATCAAATTTCAACAACAAGAATCAATCACTAAACAAGGAATATCAAGAGAAGTTGGCATTATTCAATGAGCTAAAGAGTGAATTAGAGCTATTTCAAGAAGAGCTAGAAATTACATCCTTTGGGATTTATGAACCTCATTACGATTTTGATACCCCGGAAAAATATAAAGAATCTCTTGCTGCAATTCGAAAAGTGCAAAAAGATTTAATCAGAAACAAAGCAGCTACGGTTTGCTCGACAAATGTGACTGTTGACGGGAGTAAGCGGAAAGGTATGAAAATGGTAAATCGTAACATCAAGCTAATGCTGCGTGCATTCAATGGTGACTGCGATTCGATTATTTCAGGAACTCGATGGAATAACGTAGCAAGAATGGAAGACCGAATTATAAAATCATTTGACACAATAAATAAGATTGGTGAATCAAATTATATCAGTGTTACTGAAGGTTACTTGAATCTAAAGCTCCAAGAATTACATTTCGCACATGAATACAAGGAAAAACTGAAGCAAGCCAAGGATGAACAGCGGCGTATTCGCGAAGCCATGCGGGAAGAGGAAAGGGCGCGAAAAGAGATTGAAAAGGCAAAACAAGAGGCAGAAGCAGAAGAAAATCGATTTCAAAAGGCTCTTGAGAAGGCCAGAGAAGATGTTGGTAAGGCAACCGGCGACAAACTTGAAAAACTAAATAGCCAAATTGATCAACTTGAACAGCAACTGAAAAATGCACACGAGCAAAAAGAGCGCGCTGTTTCACGGGCTCAGATTACCAAGTCAGGACATATTTACGTTATTTCGAATATCGGTTCTTTCGGCAAGGATGTTTACAAGATAGGCATGACGAGACGTCTTGAACCATTGGATCGAGTTAAGGAATTGGGCGATGCTTCCGTGCCTTTTGCTTTTGATGTACATGCAATGATTTACTCAGAAAACGCACCAGAGCTAGAGAATTCCCTACACAAGAAATTTGACGGAAATCGTTTTAATCTGGTTAACACACGTAAGGAATTTTTCAGAGTATCTCTTGAGGATATCGAGTCCGCTGTAAATGGCAATCATGGGAAAATTCAGTTCACGAAGTTAGCTGAAGCAAGGGATTATCGAGAGACACTCTCAATGATTGAGCAGAAAAGACAAGCAGCAGAAAAAAAACTAAACGAAGCTGAAAGATTTCCAGAATCGCTCTAGAAGTTGTGGAGAAAGAAAGAAGGGGACACGACTCAGTTGACTCCTGATGGGGGATATCGTCATGACCGGTTGTACCCATACTGAACTCCTTCGAGGGGCTGCGGCGCTTCAGATGGGGCTACTTTCCTTGTGTGTGGTAGCAACCGTCGGTATTGGCTGCTTCCACAAGACTCCGGTCGGCTTATCCGAAAACGGGCCGGACACTGGCGAAGTTGTTACCGCGAAGCTCGAACCGCCGCTGAGAACACCCCAGGCGGGTCGGGTGGATCTCAAGTTCGCCGGGGCTGTAACCAAGACTGTTCGTGGTGCTGGGGGCGAGTGCTTCGACTGGGAATCTGAGAATTTCACAGTCTACTTGCGTTCGTCCGACGTCGAGGGCCCGGGCACCGAACCGGACTGGCTCCTGACAATTGGACGTTTTGATGCGCGAGCCACCGGTCTCAGGGCCTACTTGACGGTGGGTGGCCGCAGGTTCACGTCTGCCCCCATCGCAACGAGTTCGCGCTCCATGAAGAAGACTCCGGATGGCCTGGAAGTTGTCCTCCATCTTCAACCCGCTGACCGAGCCGGGCCGGTCACCGTGACGGGGACTATCCGCTGTCCCAAGTACCAAACCGGAACGAAGGCTGGACCAGGTCTCATAAAATACCTATCCAGAGCTGCGGGCGCTCCAACGCGCGCCTACTTTACCTTCGACTTTGGTAGAGCCAAGGACACCCAAGGCGCATCCGTCGTAGTCCCAGCCGAGGGGGCCGAGGCAATCCTTGCCAAAGTCAGGCGTCAGCTGCCCCACGGTTGGGTCGCTTTCCTCGGTACTGATCGGTGGCTCGGTGAGGAGCGGCACGACGGGCTGGAAGTTGTGCTGGGACCAGGTAAGGACCAATTCGACATTCTCCGCCTCGCCCGCGCAGACGCGGCCAACTACGACATGGGCACAGAGGCTCTCGTCAAGAAGCTCCAGTCCTTTGACCAGGCTTTCGGTATCGACATCATCAAAGCGTCCACCGATACCATTGAATTCAAGCTCAAGCGACCACCCAGCGACACAAGCAAGCTAGCCAAAGACATCGAACAGTTCTGTCCCGACGTGGTCAGCCAAGGTGTGGGCACAACCGAAAAGCTCGCGGAAGCCATCCGCGAAACAGGGCGGGTCTTCCTGTGGTGGGACTAACTCCGAAGATCCGGCCCCATTTTTTTACGACCGGGCCGGTGGGAATGCGGTATGACTTGGCGCTGGCGAGCAGGGTTGTGTTCTGCCCGCCGCAGCACATGGAGGTACCGTTAGATTGAGAGGAGAATTGATGGATCCCGGTATTCGAATGATGAGAATCTGGTCCGACGAGGATATGATCGAGTTGCGGATTGATGTGTCAGACGGCGTCTCACTCTTCTCAAACAAAGTGTACGTCGCGTACTCGACACTCACTGAGACAATCGCAGACCTCAACTCGTTTAAGGACGACGTCCACGGGGGATTGCTGGACATTCGATTTGGTGAGTTTGGTCCCGAGTATGCGAGTGGGGCCTTTCATGCCCGATTCCATTTCCCTAGTCCTGGTAGGTTGCACGTAACGTGCAAACAGCAATCGGATTTTTGCGACTTCTCCATTGAGAATGTAGCCAGCAAAGCGACACTGTACCTGAAATCAGAGCCAGTTCTCCTGGACAGGTTCTTGGCATCCATCGGAAGGCTCGTAACTGAAAATGACGCGACAGCCTATCTTGAGGCAATCTAACCAGGCAATCAACGCTGACCAGCTTCGGCACCGTACCTCGCAGGCAGAGGTGTCGGAACGCCGATAGACAGTTTGCGAGAAAAGGAATAAACAAGGGTCGGGTCCTGATACTTGACACTTATAGCGTATTGATTTCCGGTGGTTATGTGAGTTTTTACTCATTTCTGTAAATGTCAAATGTCAAGACCCGACCCTGTTTGAAGCCTTGCGGACGGAAAATGCCTTCCCAATTAACATCTTCAGCGCGACACGTCTGCCCTGCTAAGAAGGGTGGAGAAGATCACTCGGCCAGGCGTCTGGTTTCTTCGATGCTGGAACGGAAGCAGCCGCCGGCCAGAAGGTCGTCCGGGCAACTTGCCGCCAGGGCGTCGGCGTAGCTGAGCAAGGTAGTGTTGACCGAATCACCGCCGATATTGGCGAGAGAGCGTACAACCACCAGGCCGTAGCCGAGGTTCCAGCCGGGCTCGGCAACCCTGCCAAGTTCGGCCGCCAGAGCTTCCCGGGCGCGGGGAGTGGGCATGGCGCCCAGGGCTTGGACAATGGCGGTGCAGACCTCCTGGTCGTGTCCGTCGGCCCGTTGACGATTTTCCAGCAGCGCGTTGGCCAAGGTTTTGTCTGCGCGGTCGCTTTCTAGTCTAGCGAGGCTGCCTACCGCCGCGATGACCACGCGGGAATCCGGAGCGAGGAGCTTGCGCCTCAGGTAGCCGGTCAGTTCGAGCTGCGGGTGACTGAAATTGCCCAGATGCTCGACGGCCTGGTAGTTGAGGTAGGTGTTCTCGTCGCCCAGCGCCATCAACACTGCCAGTGATCTCGCGTTTCCGATTCGGGAGAGCGTGGCCGCGGCGTGTCTTCTTTGCTTGAGCGGCAGATCGGTGTCGGCGAACCACTCTGCCGCTCGCTCGGCTGGCACCTTATCGTTCAGGAGATGCTGCATGTAGCCGGGGACGAGCGGTAAATCGCTCGGTCCGGGGCTACATGCCGGAATCAGACCGGCAGCGAGCAACAGCACTAGCCAGCCGGTCTTGCGCCGCGATAGTGCGAGCAGGCCGAACAGGACCATGAACAGCCAGGGCGGAGAGGAGGCCGGCTCGCCGGCGCTGGCACAGCCGCCCATGACCTTGGAACCCACTGCGGATGATTGTTTTTCGTCACCGGGATCAGCTTGATCACCAGGATCTTCTTGATCACCAGGATCTTCTTGATCACCAGGATCTTCTTGATCACCAGGATCTTCTTGATCACCAGGATCTTCTTGATCACCAGGGTCTTCTTGATCATCTGCCTCGCTAACGACAATTTCTACTATGTCGGTTGCCATGGCGCCTCCATCGTCAACCACGGTAAGGACCGCGGTGTAGATACCCGGCCAGGCGTAGGAATTAACCGCTTCTGCTCCAGTGGCGGTGTTGCCGTCACCGAAGTTCCAGTCCCAGGAAATAATACTTCCGTCGGTGTCGGTCGAGTCGAGTCCGTTGAAATTAACTTCCAGGG
This sequence comes from Deltaproteobacteria bacterium, assembly GCA_030591445.1. Taxonomy (GTDB): domain Bacteria; phylum Myxococcota; class B64-G9; order B64-G9; family B64-G9; genus JAUVBB01. The sequence continues at coordinate 5,109 of JAUVBB010000376.1, forward strand.
GCGCGGTTCCAGTGGTCGGTTCGGCTTTGGTCTTGGCCAGGGGCAGATCGTTTGCTGGGTCTGTCACTTCGATGACTGTGCTGGCCGTGCCTTTGGCCCCCAACTCGTCGATCACGGTGAGCAACACGGTGAAGCGACCGGCCAACAAGTAAACGTGAGTGGTCTCTGCACCCAAGCCGTTCACTCCGTCTCCGAAATCCCACTCGAACGAAACGATTTCACCATCAGGATCGCTGGAACCACTGGCGTCGAAGCTCACTTCCAGGGGCGTCTCCCCTTCGATGGGAGCGGCCTCAATGGCGGCGGTGGGAGGCTGGTTGGGAGGCTCGGTTACATTTATATCCAGTTGGGTGGTGTCGCTGAGGCCAAGATCGTCATGGATGGTGAGAGTGGCGGTGTAAACCTTCGCTTGAGAGTAAGTGTGGGTCACGGTCTGGCCGCTTGCGCCCTGGCCGTCGCCGAAGTCCCACTCGAAGGAAGCGATGCTGCCGTCTGGATCAAAGGATTCTGAACCGTCGAAGTCGACCGAGAGCGGCGTCATGCCTTCCATGGGATTGGCGCTGGCCACGGCTACCGGCGCTTGGTTGGCGCCCGCCAGCACGGTGATCTCGATGGTATCGCTGTCGGTGGCGGCACCGCTGTCGGTTACGGTGAGAGATGCAGTGTAGATGCCCGCCTGGGCATAGGTATGGCTTAGCACGCTGCCGTTGGCCGTGCTGCCGTCTCCAAACCGCCACAACCAATCCACGATGGCGCCGTCTGGATCGTGCGATCCGGTGCCGTCGAAGCTCACCTCGAACGGCGCATCGCCTTGGCTTAGGTCGGTAGTGATCAGGGCCACGGGCGACTGATTGATCGCTCCGTCGTCGGGGATGATCTCGAAGGCGTTGATGATGGGGGAGGTGCGCCAGTTGGTGCTGACCTCGTTTTGGTAAACCTCGAACACCAGCTCGCCATCGAGCACCTCAAGGTGCTGCTCCTTGACCAGGGCGGTGCAAGCTCCCGCCTCCGACCAGGGATCCAGCGCGGTGAGCCAGCGCTCGCCCTCCAGGTCCACATCCATCACGATGCTGCCGGCTTCACTGGAGACGCAGTCGGCAAAGTGCAGCTTGAGGCGGTGCCAGCCGTTTTGCACCGGGATGCGATAGCGGATGGGGTTGCCGTCATAGCGGAAAGTGGTGTACAGGGCCTGCTCCTCGGTTCCCAGCACCGGGCCCCTTTGGCTTCCCCGGCCTGATCCGCCTTCGGCGCCCCAGGTGCCCGCCCAGAAATTCTGATCGTGCAACCAGACATTGCCTAGCGCATCGGTGTGGTCATAGCCCGGCCGGTAGTACACTGGGTTATCATGGCCGGTTGCTCCACAGTTGACCCTTACCGGTTGGCCCAAAACGGTGCCCACCGCCACGTCCACGTAGCTGATTTGCACTGCCTTGTAGTTGTCAATGACTTGGACCCGGACATGGTGCACATGTGGAATTGTGAAGGTGTGGGTGGCGCTGGCTACCAGGCTGTCGGGATCCACGGTTCCATACTGGTGGCCGTACATGTACCACTCGTAAAGATCCACGCTTCCATCCGGGTCGCTCGCATCGGCAAAGAAATCCACCGCCAGCGGCGACACGCCCAGGGACGGCTCCGCGCTGACCGAATGAATCTCCGGCAGCTGGTTTTCCGGCGCCACTTTGATGGGAAGGGACCAGTCACCAATATACATGGCTCGCAAGGTGTCCTGGAACTGGTGATCCACCAGGGTCGAGCCCCAGCTGTCGCCCGCGGCCAGTCTGGCCCGGATGGGAGCCTGGCCCCAAGAACTCACGGTAAATGCGCCCACGTAGGTGGTGGCGGATGATCCCACGCTCATGACGCAGCCGCCACGGCGCGGAAAGATCTGATCGCGAGCCTGCGACCAACTCGAACAGCTGGTGACCAGGTCGGTCCTCACCCGGGTCAGGTTGTCGTAGACGTAGAGGTCCCGTTGTGGGCCCCCGTGGCAGGTGAAGTCCAGGGTATCGCCTCCGCCCCGGTGTTGTTCGACCCGGGAGCGGCTGTAGCTCGGCCAGATGGTAACCTCGGGCCATAC
>JAUVBB010000032.1 GCA_030591445.1 Deltaproteobacteria bacterium
CAAGACGAGGCCGACACCAACAAGGGCCCCTACTGGCGTACCTGCATCCGCAAGGCCGACACCGACTTCGATGCCGCCGGCGGCAAACAAGGTCTGGACTTCAGCCAATTTCCCTGGGATCCCGATCAGCCCGCAGTCGACTGGCCGGGCATGAACCATCACAGCCAATTCAAATGCATGAAGATCGTCGCCGATCCCGACCAGCCCAATGAAGTACAACTGGCCCATCTGGGCGCCAATTCGATTTACCAACTCAACCAGTGCAGCGCCGACCAAAGCGCCGCCCCCATCACCGGCGCCGGCAGCAAAAACCCCTCAGACCCCCTGCTGACCTGCACCGCGCGAACCGCCGAAGGCCTGACCGAAGGCGACGTGCGCTGGGCAGTACTCAACTATCGAACCTACGCCCCCAATCTCTGCGGCGCCGACCCCGAGGTCTACGACTGCGTGGATTACTACCTAAACGGCTGCGTCAACGAATGCGCCGAATTGGTCAAATCCTGCCCCACCTGCCCCCAAACCCGCGAGTCCTGCCCCGGCTACCACGAAGACCCGGTCAAAGGCCAATGCGCCGACATGGCCCACGACTTCGGCCGCCTCTTCTGCGGCTGCGGCGACCACTTCGCCGGCACCCAGTGCCAACACGCCTGCACCGACGCCGAGCTGCTCAAGGACCCCGAATTTAAAGTTTTCGATATGGAACAAGAAACCCGCGGCGGCTACTGGATGTGCGGCCACATCAGCTCAACCACCTACCCCGCTGGCGACCCCGCCCTGACCGGCACCAACACCAACAACGAAACCTACACCCTCCGCGGCGAAGTCCCCATCGCCCCCACCGCCGGCAATCAACTCGAAGGCGGTGGCTATAGTATTCGTTAGTCGATCGGGTCTCCGAAAAAATACCCGGGAATGCAACAGAAGTATTTTTTGGAAGCGCTGCTGGGGGTACGATCAGCGCTATTGTCCTCGCCATTATAAGCCGCTACTTCACTCCAGATCGAGTCACTGCCAAAAGTATCGAAACTGGTTTGGGACGTCCAAATGGAGCTTGTGTTGGCGACACTGTCCGTCTCATTTCCACAAGCCGAGTCGGTAGAGTTTAGTGCATCGCAGAGCATCAGCACGTCAAAAGAACAAATCATAGCGTAGCGGTCGTGACAGGCCAGGGACGCATCCGTCCAGGTTTTGGAAGATTGAACAGCCTTGTCGATGCAATAGGTGCCCATGCGGGTCATGTTAGTCGGGCAGCGAAAGCGTACCGTGCCATCAACCGTGACGTTGCCGCCGCCATCGAGGTGGAGGCCGCTGCCTTGGTGCAGGATGCGCAGTTCGGGGGCGAAAGAATCGTAGGAAATCTCGGCCTGCTGGTCTGCGTTTTGGACGTCGTAAAAAGACATGCCGCCGGCGGCTTCATCGCCGATGGGGAATTCGATCAAGGATTCGGGCACCAGGGTTCCGTTGGCATCCGGGCTTTGCCCATTGGCGCCGTCGCCAATCACTAGCGCGGACACGGTCGCATCGGGCACGCCGCCGGCAACGGCGATGGCGCCGGCTACGGCGAGGTCGCCGGAGGCCGAGAGATCGTTGCCTTGGGTGGTGCCCAGGGCGAAGGGAACGGGTAAGATTTGCTGGCGGCCGTTCATGGTGACTTCGCCGGTGGCGTCGATGATAGTGATTTCCAGATAGATGGGATTTTGGGAAAAGGCTTCTTTCGGGAAAGGCGCTAGGGCCACCGAAAACCGGCCGGAATAGATGGGGGCGTCGTCAATCAAGAAATCGCTGCCGATTTGATTGCCGTCGATGGCGGCGTCAAAAAGGCGAAACCTGAAATCACTGCTGCCATTGATCGGGTCGCCGTCCTTTTCCAGGTAACCGCTATAGGCTATCGCGCCTTCTGCCCCCGCACCTACCTGGGCCGCAACCGGCAAGCAGAAGAATCCCACCACTACCAACACCACCGCCATCAGCTCAACGCGCAACGCATTCATGAACCGTCCTCCAAAACGCTTTGGGTAAGTTTTCTTATTTTAATGTTTAGAAGGAGAGAAAGTCAATCAGGATGGGCAACGAAAATCAGCGTTCTTGTTCGGATCTTTCTGGGACTCGTTCGCCTTTGATGTACTTCCAAGAAAACCACTTGGTGGTGTAGATGTAGTTACGTATCCGGGTGTTGACCAAGAGAGCGATGATGCAGGTGGAAAACAGGCACCAGACCGCCGGTCGTTCGTTGACGTCGGAGGTGGTGAAACCGGCCGCCAGCGGGCCAACGATGTAATGGTACGCGCTCCACTTCCAGGCGCCATAGAGGATGGGCACGAAGAAACCGGTAAAGACATACCACTTCCAACCCTCGTTGAATCCGTTCATCAACACCCGCCAGCCGATATGCCACTCGCCGCGGTAAGCGCAGGTTTCGGTATGGCTGCACATGGCCAATCCCATTTCGCAGCGCCCCAGAAGGTCATACCAGGGCAGCAAGCGCATCAGGCAAAAGGCCGTGGTGAAGCCGCAGAGGATGTAGACATACTTTTTAATCTTCTGCTTGACCTCCTTGTCGATAAACTCCATGCCGAGCATGTTGATAAAAAAGGGCTGGAAGGCAATGTGCAGTACCGCCAGTCGGGTCAGAATCACATTGGCGGTGGTCCCGCAATCATCAACGACGATATAGGTCGCCGCCTGCAGTCCCTCCATCAGCACAAAGTAGGCCGTGGGTAGATAGACCTCCTTGGGCTCTCCTTTTCTTTTCAAGAAATAGGCACTGCTCAACCCGCCAATCGCAATCGCCAAACTCGCTTCACCGCTCCAGCACATTCTGTCACCTTTGAATCGATCAGTATGGTGGTCAATAAACAGGCGAAGTCTGTCGTTTTTGACGCAATTTGTCAAGCTGCGTCATTTTCAGCCGATGCCAGGAATTAAATGCGGAGAGAAAGAGGGGGGTATTCGAAAGAACTTGGATTATTTCTTGGCGGCCAGGGCGGCGTCCTGTTTGGCGTGCTGCATCATGTGTTCACCGATGTATTTGGCCATCAGATCGGCGGGCATGGGTACCAAAGTGAGTTTGATTTCGCGTTTGGCGCCATTGCGCTTGATGGCACAGGTGACCTGTTTACCAGGAACTTTCACCTTGCTCATGGCCTCGTGATTCTTCTTATCAAATGAAATACCATTGATGGCTAGCAATTCATCACCGATTTGGATACCTGCTTTTTCGGCCGGGCTACCCTTGATGACCTTGGAAATGGATAGCACCCCGGTTTTCTTGCTTTTGTCCAGCTCGACGCCGATAAAACCGGTGCTCTTGAGCTTGACCACCATGCTGTTTAGGCAATCATGGACGGGCATGTCGCACTTCTTGTGTTCACCGGCCAGGGCAGGCAGTGCCAACAATATCGCTAAGGAAACAGAAATAAAATACTTGGTCATGGCAGGACCTCCTCGGGTCTGGAAGTGAAAGGCTTTGTGCGCCTATTATTTAGTGTAGCGACCCGGTCTGTAAAAGTCCCACCAGCTCAAGTAAAAAGATGTCAATCTTGTCAACAAATTGTAAAACCCACTGCCGCTTGATGGCGGTCTGTGCCATACTCCCCTTGGGAGGGCGAGCCAACCATGAATCGATTTGTCCGATTGCTAAAAACGCATACCCTTTGGGTCGGTTTCGTCGCCGTCGTGATTCCGCTGATACTGATGCTGGGCTTGCAATACTTCTGGCTGGGCAAACTGGAGCAAACCTCCGCCATCGCTCGCCAGGCCACTCTGCGCAATACCCTTGAGACCATGGCCACCGAAGTGGAGTTTTTCTATCACGCGGCAGCCGAGCGGCTGCTCAACGTGCCCTCGGCACCATTCCAAGACGGTGACCTTAACAAGATTGCCCGGCAATGGGGAAAGAAGCCCACCGAGGGCATTCGGCGGCTCTTTTTGATAGATTACACGCGACAGATTACCGGCAACTTCTACGCCTATGATCAGGCCAGCCAAGTACTGCAGCCCACCCAAGCTTCGGACGAATCTCTGGCCATCGTCATCGCCAGTCTACCCTGGCAAGCACGGGTGCGGGAAGCGGTCAGCACCGAGGCAGTCGGATTTCAAGTCAATGAGCAAGATCCCCTCCACCGCATCATCTTGAGTCCGGTCACCGACGACATGAACATGATCGTGGGTATCGTGGCCATGATCCTCGACGAAGACTATTTCAAGAAAAGTTTGCTGCCCGGGATAGTGGAAAAAACCCTGACGGCCTTTTTCCCGCAAGAGAGCCGCCAGAACCTGGCAGTCAAAATACAAGATCCGGCCAGCCAGAATCACGCGGCCCACCATCAAAAAGCCCCGGCCAGGAGCCTACGCTTTTCCTTTGTCTTTACCGACTGGGCCGTGAGCTTGCACAGCCAGGGTTCTTCGGCCACCGAATGGGCCCGAGGCAGTTTCCTCTTCAACATGACCCTGGCCGTCCTGCTGGGCATCGTCTTGCTGGGCGGAATCGGCCTGGCCTTGCGGGCAGCCAACCGGGCCATGAAATTGTCGGAGATGAAATCAGATTTCGTCTCCAATGTTTCGCATGAACTGCGCACGCCGCTGGCCTCCATCCGCGTATTCGCCGAGCACCTGCGCCTGGGTCGGGCCACCAGCCCCCAAAAAGTAGAAGAATACGGAGAATTCATCGAAGTCGAAAGCCATCGGCTCTCCCGCCTGATCGACAATATTCTCGATTTCTCCCGCATCGAAACCGAGCGCAAGACCTACCGCTTCCTACCCACCGACCTGAGCGAAGTGGTCAAGACGGTTATGAAATCGCATGCCGTACGCCTGCACCAAAGCGGCTTCGAAGTCACCTTACACCAGCCGGATTCCCAACTGCCCCAAGTGCTTGCCGACCCGGACGCTCTGGGCCAAGCCTTGCACAACCTGCTCGACAACGCCGCCAAATACTCTCGCGAGACAAAATCCATCGCCGTGCGCTTGAGCCGGCAAGACAATTTTGTGATGGTATCAGTCCAAGATCAGGGCGTCGGCATCGCGGCCGATGAACAAGCGCGAATTTTCAACCGCTTTCACCGCGTGGGCACCGGCCTGGTCCATGATATCAAAGGCAACGGACTGGGGCTGTCCATTGTCCGCCACATCGTCCGGGCCCATGGCGGGACAGTCACGGTCGAAAGCGAGTTGGGCCGGGGAAGCACTTTTTTCCTGGGCCTGCCCATACCAACTTCACCCAGTGAAGGAGTCGATCATGCCTAAGGTTCTCATTGTCGAAGATGACCCGCCCATGGCCGTGGCCCTACAGGACGGGTTCGAATTCGAGGGCTATACGGTCTTGGTGGCCAAAGATGGCGAGAAAGGCCTGCAGCTGGCACGCGAGGGCGCCTTCGACTTGATGATCCTCGACGTCATGCTACCGAAAATGAACGGCCACGATGTCTGCAAGCAATTGCGCGCAGCCGGTGACCAGCTGCCGATCATCATGCTAACTGCTCGCGGCCAGGAAATCGACAAGGTCTTGGGCCTGAAGCTCGGCGCCGACGACTACATGACCAAGCCATTCAGCTTCATGGAACTGCTGGCCCGCGCGGAAGCGGTGCTGCGGCGCAGCTCCAACCAAACGCAAACGCTCGACTGCTATCGTTTTGGCCAAGTGGTCGTCGATTTCAAGAAGTGCGAGACGCGCAAAGATGGCAAATTGCTCAAGCTCTCCGCCCGAGAATATCGCCTTCTGCAATACTTCATCGAGCACCGCGGAGAAATCATCGAGCGCGACACCTTGTTGGACCAGGTATGGGATCACAATGAGGCACCCCTGACCCGCACCGTGGACATGCACGTGGCCAAGCTGCGCAAGAAAATCGAAGACCACCCCTCAGACCCACATTTCTTGATCACAGTCCATCGAATGGGCTATAAGTTCGTGGATCAAGAGCACGCCAAGGGCACAAAAGAGCCCTGACAAGAGCACAAGACCCTAAAAACATACGTGTTTTTTATTTTTCAATTTTATCTGGACATTCTCTTGCTTCTGAAGTAGCCTCTCCGACAAGAATGGTCAGTGTTCTCGATTAGGGAGATTAGGCTTTTAATTATTACATCTCTTGTTTTCTTTCCTTACATCATGAAGGTCTGAACCCGGGGGAAGCACTGGCAAGACAAATTGCCGAACATCGTTTTCGGCGCCCAAAACACTCCGTACCAAGAAAAGGTGCGGAAAAAGGAGTTTGTAGAATGGCATCAGGAAAAGTAAAATGGTTCAACGATTCAAAAGGTTTTGGCTTCATCGAACAGGATGACGGAGAAGACGTTTTCGTCCACTTCTCTGCCATCTTAAGCGACGGTTTCAAGTCGCTTAAGGAGGGGGACGCTGTCGAATTCGAAAGCACGCAGGGCCCAAAAGGCCTGCAAGCGAAGAACGTAACCATAGTCTGAGTCTCACCAATCATTAAGGAGTAAGAGTAATGTCAAGTGGAAAAGTGAAATGGTTCAACGATGCTAAGGGTTTTGGATTCATCGAGCAGGATGACGGCGAAGATGTATTCGTGCATTTCTCCGCTATCATGAGCGACGGTTTCAAGTCACTTAAAGAAGGCGACGCTGTTGAATTCGAAAGCACGCAAGGCCCCAAGGGCTTGCAGGCCAAGAACGTCACCATTAGCTAATTTCGTTCTAAATCAAAAAAGGCCAGACTTTTGTCTGGCCTTTTTTTTTGCTTTTGGGGACGGGATCTAGTTACTGCCGCAACCGTCACCTTGGTCGCTGTGGCCTTGGCAGGTTTGGGCAGGACCAAATTTGCGGGCTTGGCCACTGGTGACCAGGCCGAGGGCTTGTTCCACGGTAGCCGTCTGATCGGAAAAATAGACGTCTATGCCTACCTGCTGAAAACCGGCTAGGGGACGCATACCCATACCGCCGGCTACCATAGCATCGACCCCGGCATTTTTCAGCAGCATCACCGGGGCCATGCAACCGCCCTGCACATGACCACCATTGGGCAACAACTCGACTTTCTGTACCTGCTCGCCGTCAACATCGACCAAGGTAAAGATAGCAGCGTGACCAAAATGGGCCGATAACTCGGCGGCCAGGCCACCTGGATTTTCACTGGGAATAGCAATTCTCATAATCTTTCAACCTCCTACCTTGTTAAATGCCAAAGCAAAGCAAACAAAACAAGTTCAATATGTACACTTTTTACTTAATTGCAAGAAGCGCAGGAGAAAAATGTGCGGAAGAAAGGAAAAATTTCAAGGGGAGACGTCTACTTCGTTCTCCGAATTTACTTCGCCCCACTGGTAGCCCATCCCCCAACTATTGTCGCTATAGGCGGCATGAATGGTGATGAACTCGTCGTTAAGCCAATCGGCACGCACTTCAGTCCGGGTCCTCTCTACATTCCCATTGACATCAAAGGTGGCCATGCCTTCGAGGGATTGGCGAGGCACGGTCTCGACGATGACAAATTGAAAAGACTCAAGTTTGGTCACCGGCAAGAAGTTTTCGCCCCAATCGGCCTCTTGCCAGGATTCTTCAGCGATGCTACCTGAGGGCACAAAATAAATCGCGGTCAGGGGATAAGTACCATCGTTGATGATTTTTGATTTAAGCGCTGCGTCGTCACCAATCCCACAACCGCTAAAAAACAAAAAGCCCATCCCCAGCACCACAAAGCTCACCCATCGTTCCCACGAAGCCATGCACCTTCCTCCTCAGTTAACTCGTACTCTCAAGGTACAATAGCCGGGCATGAACTGCAAACGACGGAGACCGGGTTCTCTAGCGTAGAAAGTATCCGCCGGGGGTGAATTCGGCGTCGGTGGTCAAGTGGATGCCTAGCCGGCGTAAACCGGCGTGATCGCCCTGGGAGGGAATGTGGGTCATGTGCATCTCGCAGCCCTTCAAATTGGCTAGCTGGTTCATGCCGGCCTCGGCCGCTGGATTGGCAGTGGCGCTGATGGACAGGGCCACCAAAATTTCGTTGACGTCGAGACTTTCCGCGGACATGCCCAGCAGATCACGCTTGAGGTGGGTCAAGTTGCTAATGACCGAAGCGGGCAACAAGTCGATGTTGTCGGGGATGCCGGCCAGCTGCTTGACCGCGTTCAAGACCGCGGCGGAGCCGGAATGAAAAAGTGGCGAATTCTTGCCCGCGATCACTTCACCCGAGGGCAACTCGATGGCGGCCCCGCAAAAGACGCCCTTGTTGCCCTTGTCCTGGGACTCGGCCTCCTGGGCCGACTGCCGAGCCATGGGTAGCGGTTTGCGATCTTCCGCCTTCACGCCGACCCTTTGCATCAAGGCCTCGACTCGTTGGACCGTCTCTTGGTGTTCGGCGCCGATGCGGTACTCCCAGTGATAGCGAAAATAACGGCGCAAGATCTCTTGCCGAGAGGCTTCGCGCACCGCTTCGTCATCGATAATGCCGGCCGCGGCGCAGTTGACACCCATATCGGTCGGCGACTGGTAGCGGGGCAAATCACCACCGGCGCCCACGATTCGATCGATGATGTTTAACAAGATGGGAAAGTTTTCCACGTCGCGGTTGTAGTTGACCGCGGTTTTGTCGTAGGCCGCCAGATGAAAAGGATCGACCAAATTGAAATCGGCGATGTCGGCGGTGGCCGCCTCGTAGGCAATGTTGACCGGGTGCGAGACCGGCAAGCACCAGATGGGAAAAGTCTCGAACTTGGCAAAGCCGGAACCTCGGCCCGCTTGGTGATCGTGATACATCTGCGATAGCCCGGTGGCCATCTTGCCACTGCCCGGACCTGCCCCGGTGATAATCACGATCGGCTTCGAGGTCTCAATATAGGGATTCTTGCCATAGCCATCCTCGCTAACGATGAGATCGACGTTGGTCGGGTAACCTTCGATATCGCTTTGGGTATAGACGCGGATGCCACGTCGCTCTACCTTGTCTTTAAGTTGTTTGGCCGCCGATTCGCCGGAAAAACGATTAATGCTAACCGCGGTGATAGGCAAATCGTAGTCCCTCAGATCATCAAGGGCGCGCAAAGTGGCCACATCGTAGGTAATGTTGAAGTCGCCCCGGCGACGGCCCTTGGCCAAATCCTTGGCACTGACACAAAAAATAATCTCTATTTTATCGCGCAGCCGCTGCAAGAGCTTGATCTTGACATTGGCGTCGTAGCCGGGCAAAACCCGGGCCGCGTGAAAGTCATAACTGAGCTTGCCCCCGAACTCGAGGTAGAGTTTGTCACCAAACTGGGCTACCCGATCCAAAATGGCTTGGGATTGCTCAGTGAGATACTTCTCGTTATCAAAACCGATTTTTCCGACCATGATTCCCTCCAGGTGTTTCCATGACTCATATCATTGGCCATAGCACTTGCCTAGCGCTTTGTTCTTCAGGTAGACTGCCCGCTTGAATCTCTGCCTAAGGAGGTGAATCCTTGACCACGGTTATGCACAAGGCTTCTTCTGCTCTCATGTGTCTTTTTGTTATGGGCTGCGTGTCGCAAAGCGACGTCACCGAAATTCGCCGCAGCCAGGAGACCATCAAGAAGAACCAGAAGAAGATCCTGGAAAAACTCGATGCGGTGGCCAAACGCTCTGGTAAGCCGCAGCGCAAGCCCCAGGCCAAGCCCGACCCCAAGTTAACCTATGCTTTCCCGGCCGGCAACTCGGCGGCCCAGGGTCCGCGCGACGCCTGGGTAACCCTCGTCGAAATTTCGGAATTCCAATGACCTTACTGCGCGAAGGTCGGTCCGACCCTCAAGAAATTGCAGGAAAAATACGGTAAAGATCTACGCATCGTGTTCAAACACAATCCGCTGGGTTTCCACAAAAACGCCATGGCCGCAGCCAACGCCGCCGAGTGCGCCAACGAACAGGGCAAGTTCTGGCCCATGCATGACGAGCTCTTTGCCAACAACAAAAAGCTCGGCGAAGCTGACCTACAGAGCTATGCCGACAAAATCGGCCTCAACACCAAGGTCTTTGCGGCCTGCGCCAAGGACAAGAAATACCAGTTCCAGATCGAGCGTGATCAAAAAACCGCGGTCTCCCTCGGCGCCCGCGGCACGCCCGCCTTCTTCGTCAACGGCCGATACTTAAGCGGCGCCCGACCGGTCGACGACTTCAGCAAGCTCATCGACGAAGAGCTCAAAAAAGCCAAGGCCAGTGGCATCCCGCGCGCGGACTATTACAAAAAGGCCATCGTAGCCAAGGGCAAGAAGTCGCTGAAATAAGCCTATCGCGCCGAAGATTTTCCCAGCCGCGGTATCAACGCCAGGCCCAGCAGGGTGAACGCCGGGACGGTGAGAAAAACGTTTCTCATTCCCCAGCCGTCTATCATCCAGCCCATCAACAATACCGCCAAGGAACGCACGGCGAAGGCCAGCACCATGAAGATGCCGTTGGCCACCGAACGATGGCCCGGCTGAGACTCCTGCACCATGGCCAAGATCACCGGCGTAGTGGAAAGCCCGGAAAATCCAGCCAGCAAGAGCAGCGGCAATCGCAACCAACCCGAAGCCATCAGAAACAACCAAACCAAAAGCGGGGTGGCGAACAGCGACAGGGCCAGTACCGTTCGCCGCCCCCAACGATCACTGAGCATCCCGCCGGCCAATGCCCCGGCCACGCCGGCGCCCTCGACCACCGCCAAGGCAATTCCAGCCAGCCAGAAGGCATTGCCCTCCTGGTGCAGAAACAGAGGCAAATACAGGGTCAATACCAGCGCCAAAAAAGCACGGGCCAGCAAAACCCCGGCCAACGGCACCAACAAGGGCATCATCCGCCGCGCCACCTGGGTCCAGGGCACCGAGCCCGCCGCTGCTCCCGGGGCCGGCAAATCGTCCAGTTGTTGATAAAGCATGGCCGAGACCAACAAGCCTCCGATCATCAGCCAAGGCAATCCTTCCAAACTCAGAACCCGCACCGCGGCCACCACCACCACCGGCCCCAAGGTTCGGCCCAACTCGCCGCCAACCATCCACAGGCCCATGGTACGGCCCAGGCGCGGGCCGGAAAGACGTCCGATCAATGCCGGGGCGCTGGCGTGGATACTCGCCGAGGCCAAGCCGGCGGCCATCAAGAGCAAACATAGCCCGACATAGCTATCGGTCACGGCCAACAGACTCATCATCACCCCGGCCAGCGCCGGGGCCCAAACCACCAACATGCGCGCATAGCCACGATCCGCCAGTTGCCCCAGTAAGGGCTGCAGCAACCAAGGCGCCTGTAAAAACACCGACAACAAGCCAGCCTGGCTAGCGCTGAGATCCTGGGCTACCACCAGCAAAGGCAATAAAGCCGGCAAAAAGGCAGTATAGCTATCGTGCGCGGCATGGCCGACCACAATAGTAAAAATTCGACCGTTCTTACCGACCAAAGTCTTTTGGCTCCCGAAAAAGGCTAGAATTCTGCCCCCCGCGATACAAAAATGTCATACCCCCCTGCTATTGGAAAGATAAATCACGCAAGGAGAGAAACCATGAACGCAATTCGAGACCTGGTAAATTTCTGGGAACACTGCCACGATTGCGGCGCCTTGATGGTAACCGTCACCGGCGGCTCGGTCTGCGCTCACTGCGGTTTTGAAATCGAGCAACCCGACGAACACGCGGTGCACGCGGTGTTAAATTTACCCCCAGCCACAAAAGTCGGCCTCGATTTCTGGCCCCTGAGCGAAGTGGCTTGAAATATGCTACCCTAGCACCGTGTTGGCCAAAATCCTCAGGCTCACTTTTATGATCGCGATCGCGGCTACCGCCAACGCTAAACCAGCCTATGTTTGGCTCCAGGGCCCGGCGGTCAGTTCCTTGCGACAGCGGGTGGCGGTACCCGAAGGCTATGATCGAGTATCGATTGCAGACAGCAGTTTTGCGGCCTGGTTGCGCGAGTTGCCGGTCAAAGTCGGCCAGCCAAAAGTCCTGCTCTTCGATGGCAGCGCCAAGAAGAACCAAAGTGCGCATCAGCTGATCATCGATATCGACGTGGGTCGGCGAGATTTGCAGCAATGTGCCGATGCGGTGATGCGGCTCCGCGCCGAGTACTTGTTCGCCGCCGGCCGGGCCGACCAAGTGTGTTTTCGCTTCACCAGCGGTGACAAACACCCCTGGGCCCAATGGCGCCGCGGGCTGCGGCCGCGGGTCAAGGGCAATCAGGTCTCATTTCGCCAAAGCAAATCTGCCGACGACAGCCACGGCAGCTTTCGCGCCTATCTGCAAAGCGTGTTCATGTGGGCCGGCTCGGCCTCTTTGAGCCGCGAGCTACGCCCGGTCAAGGATCCGGCCAAACTGCGCGCCGGTGATGTGTTCATCCAGGGCGGTTTTCCCGGCCACGCCGTGCTGGTAGCCGATGTGGCCGAAAATCAACAAGGCCAACGGGTCTTTCTGTTGCTGCAGAGCTACATGCCCGCCCAGAACATCCATCTGCTCAAGAATCCCGGCGCGGCCATCAGCCCCTGGTATGCGGCTCAAAAGACCGGAACACTGGTCACTCCCGAATGGACCTTCCAGTATAGTAACTTGAAGCGATTCACCGAACGCGGCTGCCCGAAGCCCTTATGAATCATCGGCAGTGTGGGGCAAACCGGCAGCCAGCCAGGCCAGATAGCCACCGCGCAGACCGTACACATTATCGAAGCCCAGCTCCTGCAACATGCGCATGGCCAGCGCGCTGCGCCGGCCCGAACGGCAGGTAATCAGCAAGGCCTGGTCGCGCGGTAGCTCGGCTTGGCGATCAACCAGTTGGCGTAAGCACAGCAGGCGAGCATCGGGAAGATGACCGCGCAAAAACTCACGTTCCTCGCGCACATCAACCGTGATGGTCTGCGGCTCGGCCATCATTTCCCGGGCATGATCTACGGTAAGTAAGCGAGCCGGATCCAAATCGACGCAGACTGGTCGAGGCGGCAAGTTGTGATAGGCGTGCTTTTCGATGGCCTGACATTCGGCAAAGACCTTGTGCTCACACTCATAGATACAAACCATGGGATCTATGGCCTGATCGAAAAGAACGCCCATGGCACTTTCGGGCTGCAGCACATGATCGGCGCCGATGGTCTCGAAAAAACCGCTATCATGGAGCTCTTCTTGCACCGGACGACGCAGCCGGATCAAGTAGACATCGCCGCCGAGTTGGCGGTGATGGCGAACCACCGCCTCCAACATCTCGACCCCAGTCAAATCGCAGAGATTGACTCCGTGCATGCGAATCACCAGATGATTCTGGCTGGGATGCCGCTCCAAATTATGGCTGAGCTCTTCTTCCACGTGCGCCACGGCACCGAAAAAGAGCGGGCCGCTGATGTTGACCACGCCCAGTTGGGGGCACACCGGCGCCTCCGGCTGATAGACAAAATGCCGAAAGGTCGGGTCGGGCACCACCTGATACACCCGGGGCAGGCTGGACTGCATCACGAAGTAGGCCAGCGACAAAACCACGCCGCTGAGTACCGCGAACTCCAAAGACAGCATCAAGGTAGCGCCGAAAGTGGTCACCATGATGGTGCTTTCAGCTCGCGAGGTTTTGAGCACGCGCCTGATGGCTTTGCGATCGATCATGCGGTAAGCCACCACGAACAGGACGCCGGCCAGGGCCGCCCGCGGAATGTAACGGGCATAGGGAGCCAGCAGTAGCATGGCCAACAAAATGGCCACGCCGGAAAACACGCCGGCCATCTGGGTGCGCGCCCCGGCTTGCTGATTGGTGGCCGAGCGGGTAAACGAGCCCGAGGCCGGAAAACCGGAAAAGAGACCGCAGCACACATTGGCCAATCCTTGGCCGAAAAACTCCTGATTGTTATCCAGCCGATGGCCGGCCTTACGCGCCAGGGTCTGCGCCGAGGCCATGGCCTCGATCAACCCTAAGGCGGCCACTGCCAGGGAACCCAGCGCCAATTTGTTGATCAGGGCAAAATCAAGCGAACCCAAGCCCGACCAAAAAGTAAAGCTGGGCAAAGAACGCGGAATGTCCCCCACCACCATCATGCCCTGTGGCTCGAGATCCAAGACCCAAACCGCCAGCGCCGCCGCGCTCATGGCAATCAGCATGGCCGGTATGCGTCGGTTGATTTTGGCCAGCAAGACAATCAAGCCCAGGGTGGCCAGCCCCATCCAAAGACAGGGCAAATGGGTCTGTTCTATGCGCCCGGCCAAATCGGCCAACATGGTGGCGGCGTGGCTGGTCACCGGGATTTCCAAACCAAGTAGGTGACGGACCTGACCCAGGGAGATCAACACTCCGGCGCCGACCGTGAAGCCCAACAAGACCGGACGGGAGGCCAGAGTCACCAGCGAGCCAAAATGCAGGTAGGCCAAAGCCAGCCGAAACAGACCGGCCAACACCGCGACCACGCCCGCGGCCATCATGAAGCGCGGCAAATCGGAAAATGGATCCGATAAAACCCCCAGCAAGACCGAAAGCACCAGCAACGAGGTGGCGTTGGTGGGACCGGAATGCAAAAAACGAGACGAGCCCCACAAAGATGCCACCACCGCCGCAATGACGGCGGTATACAAACCCGTTTGCGGAGGCAACTCAGCAGTGGCCGCATAGGCAATGGCCTGGGGGATGGCCAGGGCCGCCACGGTCAAGCCGGCTACCAGATCCGGCCGCAAGTAACGCGGTCGATAGGCGGACAGAATTCGGCGCGGCTGGGACCAGAAAGTACTCCAGGCCCGACGAGCTGGTCTGACATCCGCATCCAGACAGGCGTTCCCCAAGGCCGTGGCCTTTTCTTCGTTTTCAGATCGAGTCGTTGTCATTTGCCCCACCCATTCTATGGCAATCGCCTCGTCTTGACAATTTGCCCAAAGTCGGTTGACAGCCGCTTCGGCAACATTTAGGGTCCCGTCCGCTCAGGCCCTGAGCCAAAGGGGAGAATAATGATCCGGAAAACATTCGAAAATCGCTGGCTATCTACCATTTTATTCTTGTCCATTCTGGCTCTTTCCGGCTGCGGCAACGCGGAATCCAAGCCAGATGGATCTACGCCGACAGAAGAACCAAGCAATCAGGAGGATGCCGGGCAGGAAGATGCCGGTCCCGATTTGCCTGACGAGTCGACCCCGGCCGATGAAGATACCGATGCCGGTACCACCACCGACACGACGGCCGATGCCGGATCGGGCACGGACCAACCGGCGGATGCCGGCAATCCCACCGACGACGATGTTCCCATTGGCACCTTGGAGTTCAGTCCCGCCACCGCGCCGCAAGGAACGGGCGGGCTCAACATCAACGGCGTGGGCAGCATCGACTTTGTGGCCGGGGAAAGCACCTTGCTGTTTGATCCGGCTTCGGGAGCGGCGGCCTTTGATTTTCAAGTCACCGGCGATCATCATTTCACCTTTCGCCTGGAAGTAGCCGCGGAAGCCCCGGTGGGATTCTGGACCATTACCGCCACCACCGGAGAGCAAACGGCCGAGGGACAATTCGAAATCACGGAGAAGATCCCGTTCAATCCCATGCTAACTTTCGACCCGGCGACCCTCCTCCGGGGCAAGACCAGTGAGCTGCGGCTATTGGCCCAGGATCTTACCCTGGTCTCGACCCTGCACGTCTCATTCGCCAAGGGTAGCGAAATCTTTGTCGATGACTTGCAGCTCTCCTCTGACACCGAAGCCGTCCTTCAATTGCGAATCAGTGTCGATGCGCCCCTGGGTCAGGCGGTGGCCACGGTGCAAAACGGCGGCTCACTCTTCTATCCCGCGCTAACCGTGGTGGCGGGGCCGCAAACCCCGCTACGCATCAGCGAAGTAATGCCCAAGCCCAATAGCTTGCCGGCCGCCTATTTGGAACTCATCAACACCGGCGACCAGGACATTGACCTGACCGGCTTCGGCCTGCGCGTTGACAGTGGCGTCCGTCTGGCCATGCCGGGCCAAACCCTGGTACCGGCCGGACGCTTGCTGCTCGCCGCCGGCGATGGCGTGCCGGGCGGGGCTACCATCCTGGCCGGTCTCTCTTTGCCGACCGACGCCGGTCAGTTGACCTTGTTGTCGCCTGATGACCAGCAACTCGATGCCGCCCTTTGGGATTTGTCCAACCCGGCCTCGGCCGCGGCCACGGGCGTGGCCATGGAGCGCATCGACCCCAGTCTGGCCGGCGATCAGCTATCGAGCTGGCAGCCGGCCCCCGCCTTGATCCGCGCGGCGTTCCAAGCCGCCGACTGGCAAGATGACCGGGGCAGTCCCGGCCGCGCCGATTTCCAGGATGCGGCGGGACCAGCACTTAGCAGCGACAAGGGCTCAATCCAGGCCCTGGGCAACCCTACCAGCTTGATCCGCCATAGACTCACTCTCGCTCCCGGCACCTGGGCCGCGGTAGCCGCCGATCTGGACCGGGTAGCCGGCTATGCCACCGCCACCCTGTTTGCCGTGAACCAGGCCGATGACACTGCCCTCTTGCCCCACCGGCTTGCCGCCGAGTACGGCGATGCCTTCGCGGTCTTGTCTCACGCCCCCGATGCCCCAGCCGCGCTGGAAGCAGAAGTGCGGGTCTGGGCCGATCCCATCGAGCTGTTCGAACCCAGCCAGTACAACGCACTGCTGGTCTTGCCCGGCGATCTGACAGCTGCGCCCACCCAAATCGAGTTGCTCCCGGGCGAGACAGAGACCCTGATAATCGACCTGCCCTTCGCCCCGCTCGAAGTCTCCGGCCAAACCTTGTCGGTCACGCCCCCCATCGAGCTACTGGCCTTCGCTTCGGACGACACCGGCGTGGCCATGGTGAATGCCGATGGTTTGATCACCGCGGTGGCAACCGGCGACACCATCGTGACCGTGCAATTCGATCAACCCGATTTTGCCCGCACAGTCGAGGTAGCCGTGATCGTGGGCAGCAATGCCCCGGAAGGCGAAAGCTGCGCCGATGCCATCGATGTAAGCGCCGGCGGCTTATTCGAAGACCAGAGCAACGCCGGCGCCCAAAACGACTACAACGCCACCGGCGACAACTGCCCCTACGACAGTAGCGAGGGCGATCGGGTCTACTTGCTGCATGCGGCTACCGAAACCGACTACCAGGTCACGGTCACTCCGGTCGGCTCTAGCTTTGATCCCATGATATACGTCATGACCGATTGCAGCAGCCAGGACTGCCTGGCCGGCACGGTGTTCAACGGCCCGGGAGAAGCCGAGACCATCGACTTTACCGTCGCGGCCGGCCAGAGCGTCTACCTGGTGGTCGACGGTGAGACCTGGACCGAAGGCAACTTCAGCCTGCTGGTCGAGATCCTCTAGCCCGCAAGGGCTGAGTCATTCCAGTATTTCTAGAACCAAGCCCCCGAAACCACACAATTTTTCGGTCAAAAACTTTCGCCCCCGCCCAGAGCAGACTATGATGTGCGCCCATTAGAGAACTACCTCAACCCTTGCGGGAGGGAACACATGGATACCGTCACACTCAAGCGCGGCCGGGCAAAGATCACCCTGAACAAAACGCCAAACCAATTTGCCGTCCGGCTCAAGAGCGGCCGGGCCAACTCTCTACCAGCCCTGGACGCCGCTTGCGGGCCAAGCCCGGGCGAAAAGAACCACCTGGACTCGGCAGCCCGGCAAAACCTGGAGCTCTTTGCCATCAAGAACGATGCCGATCTCAACGGCGCCATGACCGAACTAAGAAAAAGTCCAGCCTGTCAGGTAGTCAGCCATACTTATACCGTAGGCGGTTCGACCAGCGAGGCCATGATCCCCACCGGGGCCCTGACGGTACAGTTTTCCCCCGCGCTCTCCAACCAGGGCCGGGAAGACATCATGGCGGCCCACGGCCTAGAGCTGGTCAAGCGCCTGCCCTATTTGCCAGACGCATACGTGCTGCGCTGCACCGCGGCCTCGACCCAAAACCCGTTAAAAATCGCCAAGGTCTTACAAGACCATGACCAAGTCCTGGTGGCCGAGCCCGACCTGGCCTTCAAACGTTCAGCGCAATACCAACCGGCCTGCGCCTTGTACCCGCACCAGTGGCATCTGCACAATGCCGGCGGCGACGCCGGGCTACGCGCCGGCGCCGATGTGGCCGCCGAAGCAGCCTGGGACATCTCCCTGGGCAAGCGAGAGATTACGGTTTGTATTATCGATGACGGCTTCGATCTCGATCACCCCGAGCTCAACGCGGCGGACAAAATCGTCGCCCCTTGGGACTTCGGTGAGGACGATGCCGATCCGCGCCCGGTCGAAGCCAGCGACAATCACGGCACCGCCTGTGCCGGAGTGGCCCTCGCCGAAGGTAGCGCTGAGGGACTTATCGGCCTGGCCCCCCGTTGCTCCTTTATGCCCATTCGGGCGGCCCAATGGGTCAACGATGCCACCATCGAAGCTTACTTTCGCCACGCGGTTGATCATCACGCCGATGTCATCAGCTGCAGCTGGTCGGCCAGCGTGCCCTGGGCGCCGCTTTCGACCAACATGGACGCGGTTATTCACTGGGCGGCCACCCAGGGCCGGAAAAACGGCCAAGGCTGCGTCATTCTCTTCGCCGCCGGCAACGAGAATGTTCCCCTTGAGGGAAGCAAAACTTTTGAGCTCGACGACGGCTCCGAGATCAGCATCGATTTCCACTACGGCTTCGCCCTGCACCCAAACGTGATCTGTGTCGGGGCCTCAAACAGCCTTGACCAGCGATCCAATTACAGCAACTACGGTCCCGGTCTTACTCTCTGCGCGCCTTCCGATGGCGATCCGGGCCATGCCATTGTCACCATCGATCGGGTCGGCGACCCGGGCTATCTCCCTTACTCCTATGTGGAAGGATTTGGGGGCACCTCCAGCGCCACCCCGCTGGCCGCCGGCTTGGCCGCGCTGATTCTTTCGGTCAAGCCCACGCTAAGCTCGGCTGAGGTTAGGCAACTGATGACCGACACCGCCGAAAAAATTGATCCCGATCATGCCCAATATGACAGCGATGGTCATTCGATCTGGGCCGGCCATGGTCGCATCAACGCCGGCCGCGCCCTGCGTGCCGCCCTGGGTTTGAGCGAAGACCGTCTGCCCCCCAGTCTGCACATGGAGCATTGGGTGGACAAGCCCATCGTCGACAATGGGCTGACCCGTGATGTCATCCACAGTGCCTTGGATGAGAAGATTCTTGGAATTGTGGTCCAGGTCGATATCCAGCATTCCTGGCGGGGAGATTTGCGCATCGAGCTGCAAACGCCGGCCGGCGACAAAATTTTGCTGGCCCGCCAAAACGCTGATAGCAGCCGGGACTTTGTCAGGAGCTTCCGCTCAAGCGATCGGCCGGATTTGTTCCAAGCGGTATTGGGTGAGTCCTTGCTCGGAGACTGGGAGCTCATCATCAGCGACACCGCGCCAGATGACGTCGGCATTTTGCGAAAGTGGGGGCTTACCCTAAGCTACTGAAGACAAGCAAAGCGGAATTCACTTGGCAGCAGCAAAAAAAGAAAGCGGCTTGGAGAAAGCCAGGCCCACCGAGCAAAAGCAAACGCTGGCCGTGCTCTTTACCGACATGGTGGGCTCCAGCCGCTTGTACCACGAGCGGGGAGACCAGGAGGCACGCCGGTTGGTACGGCTGCACTTCGAGCTGATGGAGAAACCTCGGCTTGACTGCGGGGGTCGGCTGATCAAAACCATCGGCGATTCGATTCTGGCTACTTTCCCCCGGGCCAAGAATGCGCTGGAATGCGCCATGCGCATGCAACAAGCCTTTCGGCAATACAATGCCGATGAACCTCCCGCCGACCAAATGCACATTCGCATCGGCGTCCACTACGGGGAAGTCTTTGTCGAAGACAACGACGTACACGGAGATGTAGTCAATATCGCCGCCCGCATCGAGGAAGGTTCAGCGGGCGACGAGATTTACACCAGCCGGGCTTGCTGGCAAGCAGCCCGCAGCCTGGATACCGAAATCGAAGCACTGGGCCCGCGCAGCTTCAAAGGCATTCTCACCGAGATCGAGCTAGTGCGGGTCTTGTGGGATCCGGAACAAATCAAGCAAGTGCGTAAGCAAGATCTACAGCAAACCATTTTGCCCGATCTGGCCCGCGCCATCGCCCGTGGCCGCTGCGTACTCATCCTGGGCGGCCAAAAGATCAAGACAAGCCGCGAAGAGCTACTAAGCAAACACCTGGCCGCACTACTTGATCTCGACGATCGCAAGCGTCCGCTGCCCCAGGTCGCCTCCCTGTTCGAGGAAGAATTCGGCCGGGATGAGCTTGCCCAATGCGCGGAGGCCTTCCTGCGCCAAGCCCAAACCGCCCCCCCCGACATGCTCCCGGCCTTGACCGCCCTGCCCATCGACGTCATTCTGACCACCCTGCGCGATCATCGCCTGGAGCAGGCCTTGGCGGCCGCGGGTCGAACGCCGCGCAAACACATTGGTTTCCTGGACGCCGAGCTTAACCAGGCCAGCGAGGAAGAAGTTTCCCTGGTGAAGATGTTCGGCGATCTGGATCAAAAAGAAAGCCTGGTGCTAACCGAAGAAGGCATCGCCGAATGTCTGGGCCAACTCAAGCTAGCGCCACCCGAATTGCAAGCGGCCTTGAGCACCGGCCACCTCTTCTTCCTCGGCTTTCGCCCCAGCGACCCGTTTTTCAAGCGCCTTTACCGCGCCCTGCAAGCCTTTTCCCCTTCTGATCATCTCCGGGCCACCGGCGTTTACGCCAAAATCACCCCGGGAGTCAGAAGACAGTTTGCCGATCACGGCCTGCAGTTATGCGAAGTGCAGGAGACCAGCTTCTGCGCGCAACTACAAACGCTGGTGCAAGAATGCGAGCAGGAGATCGAGCAAAGCGATTCCGAAACCGGTCAACTGGTACAATCCGACGACGGCCGCCACTGGAAACGCCCTTACAAGTTTTTGGCCTATTTCGAAGAAGCCGACGCCGACATCTTTTTCGGCCGGGCGGAGGAGACGCGCAAACTCTACAGTCTGGTGGTCTCTCATCATCTGGTCTTGCTCCATGCCCCCTCGGGCACCGGCAAAACCTCCCTATTGAACGCCGGCGTCATTCCGCGCCTGCAAAAAGAAGGCTATGCCGTCATCGCCCGTCGGGCCCTGAAAGACCCAGAGCAAGAAATCCGTACCGGCGTAATCGAGTTGCTAGCCGCCACC
Organism: Deltaproteobacteria bacterium; assembly: GCA_030591445.1. Classification (GTDB taxonomy): domain Bacteria; phylum Myxococcota; class B64-G9; order B64-G9; family B64-G9; genus JAUVBB01. The sequence continues at coordinate 21,034 of JAUVBB010000032.1, forward strand.
GACAAAAAACACCCGGGCGCGCAAGTACTCTCGCTGGACCTGCCCCGACTCTTGCAGACCGCCAGCCGCGCCTTGTCCCAACCCCTGGTAATCGTACTCGACCAGTTCGAAGAGTTTTTCATTCGCTTCTCCAAAAAAGTTCGCATGAGCTTCATCGACGAGCTGGCCCAGGTGCTTGCCGACCCCAGCCGAGACGTTCGTTTCCTCTTGTCCATGCGCCATGACTTCTTGTCTCACCTGGCCGAATTCAAAAAGAAGATACCAGACATCTTCCACCAGGAACTGCGCATCACCAACCTGAGCGCCGAAGGCATGGTCGAAGCCGTCGAGGCCCCCGCGGCCCTGGCCGGCCTGAGCTACGAAGACGGCCTGGTCGCCCGCATTCTCACCGACCTGGGCACCGTCGGCTCCGAACCACCCCAACTCCAAATTGTCTGCGACCGGCTCTACGACGCCCTGGGCGAACAGGATCTGGTCTTTACCCACAAGCACTATCAAGGTTTAGGCGAAGCCAAAGGCATCCTAGGCGGCTATCTGGAACAGTTCATCCAGTCCTGCCAACCCGCCCAAAAAACCATCATCCAGAAAACGCTCAAGGCCCTGGTCACCTCGCTAGGCACCAAAACCGTCCTGTCCGTCGATCTCTTAGCCCGTGAGACTGGCCAAGCCGAACGCGCCGTCCGCGAAGCCCTGGAACAATTGCTCGATGCCCGCCTATGCCGCAAGCTCACCGCCGACGAAGGCGAAGCCTACGAACTGAGCCACGAATTCCTCATCGCCGAAATCGGCAAGTGGATTGACGAAAAAGACCGCGCCCTAAAACAAGCCCGCGAACTACTCCGCCAAGAACTACAGAACTTCGAAAAATTCGGCCTGCTCATGACCCCCGCCCGCATCGACATCATCGAAAAACACAAAGTCGAACTGCGCCTAGGCGAGCAAGAAAAGGCCCTGCTACGCAAGAGCCGCCACCAAAAACGCAAGCGCCGCTCCCTGATGGCCTTCGCCATATTCCTTTTTGCCATCCTGATCCTCTTCGGCAGCCAAAGCGTCTACCGCCAAATCAAACTAGGCCTCTGCCAAGGCGCCCAACGCAAACTAGCCGGCATCTGGGACCCCACCATCAAAAAGAAAGTAAAATCCGCCTTCCTAGCCACCGGCCTAAACTACGCCCCCGACACCTACCAAAAAGTCACCGAGCACCTCGACAGCTACATGCACAACTGGCTAGCCATGCACAACGAAGCCTGCGCCGCCACCAGCATCCACGGCGAACAAACCGAACAAATCCTACAACTCCGCATGACCTGCCTCCAACGCAAACTCAACCAGGTCAGCAGCCTAACCCACCTGTTCGCCAACTCCTCAGACACCCAAACCGTAGAAAAAGCCACCGAAGCCGTTCGCAAACTCGGCAGCCTGTCCCTCTGCGCTAATGTCGAAGCCCTATCGTTGACTTACCCACTGCCTGATGATCCGGCAACTCAAGAAGCCATTGAGCAATTACAGAAACAAGCCGCCAAAGCTGAAGCCCTCAGTTATATGGGAAGATTCTCTGAAAGCGAAACCATAGCCCAGAAAGTTCACGCAAAGGCTGTTGAGCTTGCCTACATGCCTTTCATCGCGCAAACGCTATACCTCAAGGGTAGTCTGTTGGACCAGTCCGGTAAGTATGTAAAAGCTGAATCTATCTATAGGAAAACACTTCTAGCTGCGGCCAAAGTGAGGAACACTTTACTCATTGCCGAAACCTGGACAGACATTATCAAAATTCTCACCGAACTAGGGAAATATGCGGAAGCCAATACATTGAACCAAGCCGCCGAAGTGGCCGTAGAAGAAGTTGCTAACAATGCCAGAATTCGATCAAAGTACTACTCAAGTCAGGCATACCTATTCCTCAAACGGGCAAAATACAAACAAGCTCAAGAATACTACAAACTAGCACTTGCGATGGCGCAGAAAACTGGGGATGTTCACAATCTACAGAGCTATGCAGCATACATGGGATTGGGCACCGTTACTCTCTATTTTGGAAATCTAGAAGATGCTCATCGATATTACCAAGACTCTCTTTCCTTGCTAGAAAGATTGCTTGGTCCCGCGCACCCCCGCGTCGTTCGCCCTCTTACAAACCTTGGATTGGTTTTCAAAAAGCAGAAAAAATTCACCCTGGCAAAAGATTATTTTCAAAGAGCCTTGACGATTACGCAGGATGCTTTGGGCCCTGATCATCCAGATATTGGCTATGCATTGATGAATCTTGGCAACCTTGCCGGGGCAGAGGGCAATTTGACAGAAGCGAAAGATCTCTATGAACGAGCCCTAAATACTTGGCAAAAATCATTAGGCTTAGAACACCCGAATATCGGTGATATCCTGAACAATCTTGGTACTTTGCTCCTTGGCAATGGAGATTTCCGCCAAGCTATGAATAACTTTGAAAGAGCCGCTGAAGTTTGGAAAAAAGCCTTAGGTCCTGAACATCCAAAGGTGGCCATCGCCATCGGCAATCTTGGTCGTATTTTCTGTGAAGAAAAAAAATACGCCAAAGCATTGCGCCTCCAAAGAAATGCCTTATCGATCTTGAAAAAAACATTTGGAGAGAATCACGAACGAGTCGCATCTGCAAAGTCTGCGCTAGCGAGTACACTGCAAAAAGACAATCAATTGGTCGAAGCTCGACAATTGCTTGGACAACTGATTCTCTTCTACAAAAACCAACCATCAGATCAAGAAGAACTTGCAGACGTCCAGTTTAAGCTCGCGGTCGTTCTATGGATAAACAAAGATTGGCGTAAGAAGGCAAGAACTCTCGCCGAAACCGCTCATAAATATTATATTTCCGCAAATAACTCTGAAAAAGCCAGAAGCATTGAGACTAAAAAGTGGTTAGAAAATCACCGCTTAAATGAATAACAAGTTGTCCGCTGTTGAACCTGACATTTACAGCTCCTGATCACCCTCCCAATCCGTAGCCTTTACGAAACAACTGCAACGAAGTGGCTACACTGCATAACACAGTGTTTAATCGCGTATATTTCAACACTCTCCATAATCTAACTTCTGATAACGATTAACAATACTACACTCGCTCACTGCTCTGACCAGGAAAGTCAGAAAAACTGAATAATCATAGCGTGTTACAAAACACTCAATTTTGGCATGAAATTTGTAAAACAAACAGGGCAGTTGTTGTATTCAATATTAACATTTTACTAAGGAGAAAAGACCATGAAAATCAAAACTACCGTAAAAAGTGGAAAAACTACCGGCTTAGTCGTGGATGCTGTTTTTGACTCATTCCCTCATTAATACATCGAAAATCAAAACAAAAGTGAACGCTGGATATGGCGGCGGTTCATATATTGTATTGCCACCTGATTCGTGAGTTTTTTCCGCGCAAGTTTTTAATTGCGTTTGATTCAATTGCCCTGCGAATATCTGCGGGGCTTTTTTTGTTTCTGTCAATTCAAGAAAAATTATTCGGAACTGACGTTACTACCACAACGCTCGAACACTTGTATGAATTTCGGCATTGCGCACTGAGCCTTTGTCTCCTCGAGCTGGAAGACTCCAACTGCTGTATAGGCAATAATGCCTGCGAATTCTGTAAATAGAAATGCAGTGAGTCAAACTGACCAATAGCAATGAAGCTGAGGACAGGAATCAAATCGTTTGCACGTACCAAAATAATGAAAGTGGCACTGGCTGGGACTGCTTTCGCCATCGGCATCGCTTTGGGTGGCGTTTCTGATTCGCCTGCATGTGAATGCTCTACTTGCCCAGATAAGTATGACTTTGATGATAGAAGGCAGTTTAGTCAAACTAACCCATCTGGTTTCTTTTCGGGCAGTCGAATCAAGCAAGAAGCAACCGAAACCTGCGACATAGATGAATTTAGAAGCATCCTTAAAAGGATTCAACAACTTCAAAGCAAGGCTGTTTTATTAACGCAACTAACAGAAAATTACCGAGTTACAAATACTGGCGTTGTTAGGACTTGGACCGAAGACATACCTGAGCAGTTTCATCGAGAACAGTTCCAGGCTACATTTTCTCAGGTTCTAGATGAATTAATGGCCAATGCAGAACTGGTAGGCTTCGACTGCTTTGAACCTCCATGTATAGCCAAGTTGCGTGTTGGAGCAAATGCAAGGGTTTCTGTCGTAAAGTCAAAAACCTGGTTGGAAAACTTCAGAACTGGTCCGCGGGAATCCTTTCTTTATATTGACTGCGGTGATGGGCGAGAAGAAGTCGTTCAATTGGTGGAACCTTTGTGGGACCCCGATCATGACTTAAAGAAGATGACAAAAGAAGAGTTATCCAAGTGGGGAAAAGCAAAGTACAAGAGGTTAACTGAAGAAAATCGCTCCGAAGAAGAAAAATCTTTCGATCTTCGCCGTAGCCGCCGACGAGAAAAAATAAAGGAGAATTGGAAATGCGCTCCGGCACAGTAATGGCTGCGGTCGTTTGTGTTGGAGCACTCGGGATTGGCGGGTTCTTTGGGGGGAGAATGCTGGCGCTTGAACCTTGTGATTGTGAGGATTGTCCTGCTGAGTCCTTGATACAGGATAGAGAAGTCGAGGACCCACCAGCTAATATGCCTGCTGCAAACCAAGTCGTGACTATCCTCGATCGCAAAAAGGATTGTGATGTTGGAAAGATGCGTGAGGCGAGGAAAGAGCTAGCGCACTTGGAGGCCAAGGTGTCTCTATTGGAGAAATTGCTTGAGGGACAGCAGCAGGCAACCTTCGGAACACCCATCCAGTGGAAAGAAGCGCCATCCCAATTCCAGGCTACTGAATTCAAGAGTTTGATGAGGGAAGCGGTCAAGGAGATTGGAGATAAGTCAGAGTTGGTAAGGATCGACTGCCAGCAACTTCCTTGTTTGGTGGTAACGCGCGCCCGGGAAGTTGAAGAATTTGTATCTGTCCGTTCAACTACCGTCTGGAAAGAAAACTTCAGAGATCAGGGGTCATCCTACGTGGCTTTGCTAGATTGTGACGATGGCCGCCGGGAAAAAATTGAAATTTTGTCGGCGTTTTGGGATGGAAAGAATGACCCGAAAATAATGAGTGCTGAAGAGTATAAGAAGATTGCTAAGCAGTATTACCGCGAAGAAGTCTCGGAATATAAGCGACAGTTTGATGATAGTCTCTCTTCGCGCTGGAAGAAGATCCGTAAGAATTGGAAATGCCGGCCCGTTGAGTAGACCTACTTGACCCATTTTCCTCGATTGTTGCCTTGTTTCCCGGCTATTTGGCATTAGATTTTTTGGGAAAGGAGGTCATCATGGACCTTACAAATATTCGTAAAATCGAACGATTCGGCTTGGCCGCGGTGCTGCCGTTGGCCATTGTTTTCTTACTAGGCATCACAGCAATCGGCTGCGGCGGAGACGGGAGCAATGAATCTACCGAACAGGGCCCTTTCGATTTGAGCTTCCAGGGAAGTGCCATCACAGTCCACGAAGGTCAGACCATGTTTGTGAGCGTCATTCGCGTGGATGATGACAGCATCGTGGCAGAAGGTTCCACGGTGGTGGTCAACGGGAGTTTTGAGTTCTC
>JAUVBB010000230.1 GCA_030591445.1 Deltaproteobacteria bacterium
GTTACACCCCCCTCAACGATGACCAACCCACCAAGCTGGGTTCCGGCGCTGTCTCAGTGGGGCAGATCATGAATTATCATCAGTATCCCGCCCATGGCAGCGGATTTGTTCGCTATGAAAATTATCGCTGGATTCGCCAAAGCCAACTCCAGACAGCGGCCTGGGATTATTCACAGATGCCTGACAGTCTCAGTCTGGCCGGCGTAAGTGAAGCCCAAAAAGACGAAACCGCCCGCTTCTTGGCTGAGGTCGGCTATGGCATCAAGACCGACTTCAGGTTTGCAGCCTCAAATTATAGTGACTACAGTCTAGAAGACGCATTTATTAAGTCCTTTCGTTACAACCCTGACACCATCCAATTTGTGCAAAAAATTGAGTACGATGAGTCCGACTGGAACACGATGATGGAAAACGAGATTATCGCCCAGCGGCCGGTTCATTATAGAGGCAGCACTACCACCAGTCGTCACTCTTTCATTCTGGATGGTCTGGACGGCAATGGCTACTACCATGTCAATTGGGGCTGGACCGGCAATTCGAACGGTTATTTCTACCTGAACGCCTTGTTGGGTGAGGGCGACGACGGCTTCAACTCGTCGAATCGGGCCATCATTGGCATCGCGCCCATAACCCGGGCCTTGGACCAAGAATGTGGCGGCTACGCAGGTACACCCTGCGAAGACACTCTGCTGTGCAAAAACAAGATAGACACCATCGGTATTTGTAAGGCCTCGGACTGGTGTGACCCCCAGACAGTCGTTGCCGATTGCACCCATCTCGAACCGGGCGGAGAGGGCTTTTTCAGCTGTGTAGACCATAGCTGCCTGTGGACTCCGTCAAGCACCGGTACGGAAACTTTCGAAACGATTGCCACCGTAGAACGAAATGATTGGCACCATTACGGTCCTTTTGAAGTGCTTGCCGAGGGCAACATCAACGTGGTCCTGAGTTCCGTAAGCGGCGACCCCGACCTTTATGTTCGCGAAGGCCAAACTCCCGAAAGCTATGCCTATAACTGCCGGCCCTACGCAAGCGGCACCACCCAAGAGACCTGCCTGCTTGATGGTCCCGGGTCTTTTTACGTCTCGATCAACGGCTATGGCTGGAGTTCCAAATACAAGATCACGGTTACCAGTACCACCGAAGACACCAACCCCAATCCCGATCCGGTCTGTGGTGACGGCGCCCAAGAAGGCTTGGAAGTTTGCGACAGCACGGCTATTGACTGTGTCGTACTAGATCCGGGATTTTTTGGCGGCAGCGCGTCTTGCAACGACAACTGTAGCGGATTTGATATCAGCGATTGCCTGGCCCCGGTCTGCGACAACGGCGTACTCGAAGGCGACGAGTTTTGCGAAATCGGCGATACCGCGGTTTGCACCGGCTTGCGGGACCAATGGAAATCCGGCACCGCCACTTGCAACATTGACTGCTCGGCCTGGGACGAACTCGACTGTCACTTTTACGAGTGCGGCGATGGCATCGTTGAATTTCTCGAAAAATGCGAACTCGGACAAACCATTGAGTGCGCCGACTTGTCCTCCACATGGCGTAGCGGGATAGCTACTTGTAGGGACAACTGCCGGGGCTGGATCATTGACGATTGCGTTCTGGATCAGCCCTGCGGCGACGGCGTCATTGGGGAAGGGGAAATATGCGATGGTGACGTCGATTGCACCTACCTGAATTCCAAGATCTGGGAATCAGGAACGGCCAGCTGCGTGGATTTCTGTACCGCTTACGATTACAGCAATTGCGTAGCCATTCCGCTTTGTGGCAATGGCGTGGTGGATCCAGACGAAGGCTGTGATGGAGATGTGATCGCCTGTGTAGACCTGAGTTCCGACAAATGGTCCGCAGGCAAGACTACTTGCATGCGGGACTGTAGCGGATATGACGACTCGACCTGTATTCCCGTCGACGGCCCCCGGCAAAACTACTTGTCCGATTGGGGCCATCTCCCGCTAGACACCTGGCGCCATTTTGAGCCCATCGAGGCTTCGGCCGGCCAGTTCCGGGTAGTCATCGGCGGCACCGACTTAGGCGGTACCGGCGATGTCGACCTCTATGTAAGAAAAGGAAGCCAACCGGACAAATACAATTATGACTGCCGCTCCAACGGACCCGAATCTTTCGAAACCTGCATCCTGGAAGGGCCCGGCACTTTCTATGTCTCGGTCTATGGCTATGCCGCCGATTCCGACTACACCATTGAATTCTACTGGTGGACCGGCGTCGAGACCTTAGAACCGGTCACCCTGCTCAAGTCGGGTACCGTGGTCAAAGACCAGTGGATTTCCTCTGGAATCTACAGTGTCTTTGCCGGCGACTTCAAAGTAGTCATGACCGGCTCTGGCGATGCCGACCTCTATGTAAAAAAGGGCAGTGCGCCCACCGCCTCCTCCTACGATTGTAGGCCCTACGCCGGCGACAGCAACGAGACCTGTGTAATAGAGGGTTCCGGAACCTACTTCATCGGGGTCAACGGCTATGCCCCCAGCTCTGATTACCAGCTGAGCATTACCTACCTCCCGGTTCCCTAGTTTCTTTTTCAAAGCCTCCGATTCCGAGCGCATTTCTGATAATATCGGACATGCCGGGAAAGGAGCTTGGTCATGAAGAAGAAATCCGTAAGCAGGCGAGACTTCTTAACAACCATGGCCGGCCTTACCGCGGGCACGGCGCTAGCTTGTAGTGGCGCCGTTGACAGTAGTGATGCTGGTCTTGGTTCTGACGGCGAGGAAGATGGCTTGGCTGCCGATGGTTCTTCGGGGGATGAAGAAATCACCGACACTCCAGCCAAGGTCTACATCGTAAAAACAGACAATCGCTTGGACGGGATCTCTGCCATTACTTCCATGTGTGGGCTTGGTTTTGCCACGGGCAAGAATGTGGTGCTCAAGCCCAACTTCAACAGCGCCAATGCCTTTCCGGCTTCGACCCACGATGACTGTCTTCGGGGCGTGGTAGCTGCCCTCAAGAATGCGGAGGCCGACCAGATCACCCTGGCGGAATCCTCGGGCCCGGCTGGCACCCAAAAAGTGATCGAAGCCAAGGGAACCCTAGATCTATGCGCTGAGCTGAACATGGATTTCGTCGATTTCGATGAGATGCCGGCGGCAGATTGGGAATTGGCCTCCTTCGATGGCATCACCTGGCCTGGCGGGCTAAGAATCCCCAAGATCATGCGTGGCGACCAGGCGGTGGTGCTCTTGCCTTGCTGCAAGACCCACGAATATGGGGGCCATTTCACGCTAAGCCTGAAACTAGGCGTGGGGCTGGTGCCCAAGTCACGCCGAAATGAAATGCATACCGGCAATATCCGTCAGCTGATTGCCGACATCAACGGCTGCTTCACCCCCGACTTGGTGATCATGGACGCCATGAGCTGTTTCATCACCGGGGGCCCCGACCATGGCACGGTCAAACACCCCAACCTGCTCCTGGCCAGCACCGACCGGATAGCCATAGACGCGGTAGCAGTAGCAGTGCTAGCCGCGGCCGGCTCAGATCTTTTGCAAGACAAGAAAATCTTCGAGCAAGACCAAATCGCCCGGGCCGTGTCGATTGGCCTGGGGGCAAGCTCACCCGACCAGATCGAATTGGTGGGTGACGACCAAAGCGTGATATCCGAACTGCGCGGGATTCTCGACAGTTGAAAAAGCTCAGCATCATTCTATGGTTCATTTTGACGGCCGCCAACGCAGCCGCGGGCGTGCATTTGGCGAACGGAGACAAAGTTATGAGGCACGGATTTCCATCCCCTCAAGGAAGTGAATCATGAAAATGCTAATCATCATACTGGCCGGCTCTCTGCTATTCGTTGGCGGCTGCGGCGAGGACGGCAACACGCTGTACAACTGCAGCTACCAATCCCGCCACACCGCCTGCGGTGGCGGCGACTGGACGGCCTGGGAGTCAGCGTGCTACCAGTTCGACATGGATGATTACCTCGACGACTGGACGCCCCAGCGAGTCTGCGACAAGTTCAGCGGTTCCGATACCGAATGCAGCGCCACCTGTTGCATCAACGTCGAGTACCAGAACAACCAACTAGCCTCCGGCACTTGTATCTGACCCACGCAGCAGTTTCACCCTCGGTCGAAACCGTTTCATTGTGAGCATGGTTGCGTGCTAAGATTCTGGGTTATAGGAATCAGCGTGAACCACAAGGAGTCGCTCCTTTTTGGCGAAAGACGATACTGAATTCGAGTTAGGCACCGACGACGACACCTGTCCAGACTCAGAGCAAGTGGGAGAGCCACCTCGTCTGGAGCGAGGCACTAGCGTAGGTCGCTATGTGGTGATTGATTTCGTAGACGCCGGGGGCATGGGCGCGATTTATCAGGCCTTTGATCCTGAGCTAAACCGGCCGGTGGCCCTCAAGATTCTTTCGGTCAAAAAAGAAAGCAACCAAGATTCACTAGAGGCCGAGCGCGCCAAAACCCGTATGCTCCGAGAAGCGCAAGCGCTGGCCCAACTGACCCACCCCAATGTGGTTACCGTCTACGACGTTGGCGAATATGAAGAATCGATTTTCATCGCCATGGAGTTTGTTGAGGGAAATGACCTACTTGATTGGCAAAAAGAAAATCACCCGTCCCGTCAGGAGATGCTGGCCAAGGTCATTGACGCCGGCCGGGGCTTGGCGGCCGCCCACCAGGCCGGTATTGTGCACCGGGATTTCAAGCCGGCTAACGTGATTGTGGGCCAAGATGGTCGAGTGCGGGTATTGGATTTTGGCCTGGCCCGGGCCGCGGTAACTTCCGCGGAGAATGACTCCGTTCGTGAAACTCCAAAAACACCCGCACCCAGTAGCAAGTCGCTAACTGAATCGAGCCAAGACCTGCTGACCAGCTCTCTTACCCAGGCCGGTTCGGTGCTAGGCACCACCAACTACATGGCACCGGAGCAGATGGATGGGAAGTTTGTTGACGAGCGGTCCGACCAGTTTAGTTTCTGTGTGACTTTGTACGAATCTCTGTACGGCTGTAGACCCTTTACCGGACTCACCGTAAGTCAGTTATTCAAAAACATAAGGCGCTCGACTTTACTACGGCCACAAGACAAAAAGATCCCCAAGTGGCTCGATGACTTGATTTTGCGCGGGCTTTCATTTGATAACGTCGACCGCTTTGCCTCCATGGACCAGCTACTCGATGCTCTGCAAAACGATCCGGCCATCCGGCACAAGGAGCTTCGAGACCAGCGCCGGAGAATGGTCACGGTCGTTGGTTCGATATCTTTGTCATTGCTCATTGCCGGTTCGGGCATGTGGTACGCAAGCACCAAAGCCAACCGCCTGTGCCAGGGAGCCCAAGACAAACTAGTGGGCGTGTGGGATGCCGAAGTAAAGGCAAAAGTAAAAGCGGCCTTCCTGGGCACCAAAAGATATTACGCCGCCAATTCTTATGAACGGGTAGCCAGGATCCTCGATGACCGGGTTTCTCAATGGACCGCCCTGCGCACCGATGCCTGTTTGGCCACCCATGACCGAGGCGAACAATCAGAGCGGATGTTGGACTTACGAATGAGATGCTTGAACCGCAAACTTTCCGAGATGAACGCCCTGGTGCAGCTATTTGCCACCCAGACCGACGCCAAAGTGTTGGAAAAGGCAGTGCAAGCGACTTTCGGCCTCAGCCTGCTAGACCGTTGCTCGGATGCAGAATTCCTGTCGGCAGCGATGGCGCCACCCGAAGATGCCGAATTGGCAAAGAAGGTCGAAGCATTAAGAAAAAACCTGGATGTGGTCATGGCCCTGGAAAAATCTGGCAAATACCAGCAAGGCATTGCGCTAGCCTTGCAGTCGGTGGCAACCGCCAGAGAGCTCGACTACAAACCGGCTGAGGCTGAAGCCATGTACCTGTTGGGCCAACTGCAAAAAAGAACAGGCAAATACAAATTGGCAGTCACAACGATGGAAGAATGTAGATTGCTTGCCGACGAGGCCAAACATGATGAAGTCAGGGCCAAGGCAAACGTGGCCCTGATGTTTATCGTCGGATACAGACTTTCCCTTCTTGCCGAAGCAGAGCCATTTATCAAAAGGGCCAAGGCCGTCATGAGTCGCAATGACTATGGCGGAAAAGCAAAGGCACTTTGGCACAACAACCTTGGCATTATTTTCGTTCATAAGGGCGAGCTCGACCAAGGCCTTGAACGCTTTGAGAAAGCCAGGATGATTCGAGTAAAAAACTTCGGCTCCGAACATCCGGATGTGGCATCGTCTCATAACAATCTAGGAATTATTCATTACGAAAAGGGCGAGTACGACCAAGCAATCAAAGATTATCTGAAAGCGATTAACATCTGGAAAAAGACTTTGGGCCCCCTGCACCCTTCGGTCGCAAACGCACAAAACAATATTGGCAATGCCTTTGAAATAAAGGGCGAGCCCCTCCGGGCGCTTGAACATCATAAGGAAGCTCTTCAAATAAGGCTAAGAATGCTGGGCGACCAACATCCCTTGGTGGCATCTACCCACGACAATATCGGGCGAGCATTATACAAAATGGGCAAGTACCCTCGCTCGCTTGCGCGATTCAAGCAGGCTCTGGAGATCAAGGAGCAATCCTTTGGCGCCGAGAATCCAAACCTGGCTGATACCCAAAACGGTATTGGAAACGTTTATTACCAAATGGGTGATTATGATCGGGCGCTGGTTCATCTCCAGCAGGCGCTAAGCATATGGAAAAACGGCGCCAAAGCGAAACAGGCAAACGTCCCAGAACCACTTTGTGCCATTGGCTGGATAAAACTCAAAAGAAAGAAGACCAAAGAGGCAAAAGTATATTTCGACCAGGTACTTTCCCTCTGCCGCACCATCAAATGCACCACTGAACGTAAAGACCATCTTGCCCGAGCCCAATTTGGACTGGCTCAGACACTCTGGAATACAGGTAAAGACCGGAAAAGAGCCAGCCAACTCTCCCAGCAAGCCCTGGAGTTTTTCAAGACTGCCAAGACCTTCCAAGGCAAGAATACCCTGACAGAAATCGAATCCTGGCTCGCAACCCATCAGCCAGCCTAGTAGACCATAAGCCATTTCGCGCCGCCGAAACCCTTTCATTGCGGGCACCGCTGCGTGCTAAGATCTTAAGACACTAGGAAAGGTTTCTTTTGGCCAAAGACGATACTGAATTCGAGTTAGGCACCGACGACGACACTTGCCCTGACTCAGATCAAGCCGAAGAGATACCTCGTTTAGCGCGAGGCACGAGTGTTGGTCGCTATGTGGTGATTGATTTCGTAGACGCCGGGGGTATGGGCGCCATTTATCAGGCCTTTGATCCAGAGCTGAACCGCCCGGTGGCCCTCAAGATTCTTACCGTCAAAAAAGAAAGAAGCCAGGATTCGCTAGCAGCCGAGAGAGCCAAAACTCGCATGCTCCGAGAAGCACAAGCGCTGGCCCAACTGACCCATCCCAATGTGGTTACCGTTTACGACGTGGGCGAGTATCAAGACTCAATTTTCATCGCCATGGAGTTTGTCGAGGGAAGTGACCTACTCGATTGGCAAAAGAAGAACCATCCCTCCCGGCAGGAAATGCTAGCCAAGGTGATTGACGCAGGCCTAGGTTTAGCGGCCGCCCATAAGGTAGGTATTGTGCACCGGGACTTCAAACCCGGCAACGTGATTGTGGGCAATGACGGCCGGGTGCGGGTCTTGGATTTCGGCCTGGCCCGAGCCGCGATGACTTCCGAAGAGATTGACTCTGTCCGAGAAGCCCGGGAAATGCCTTCTACCAGCAGTAAGTCCTTATCAGAATCAAGTATGGATCTGCTAACCAGCTCTCTCACTCAGGAGGGGGCGGTGGTAGGCACCACCAACTACATGGCACCGGAGCAAATGGATGGAAAGTTCGTTGACGAGCGTTCCGACCAGTTCAGTTTCTGCATCACTTTGTACGAATCGCTGTACGGATGTAGACCTTTTGCCGGACTCAACGTACGTCATTTATTCAGAAGCATAAAGAGCTCGACCTTACAACGGCCACAAGACAAAAAGATCCCCAAGTGGCTGGATGACCTGGTTCTCCGCGGCCTTTCCTTCAACAGCGCCGACCGCTTTGCCTCCATGAACGATCTACTCGAGGCTTTGCAAAGCGATCCGGCCATCCTGCACAAAGAGCTTCGAGAAAAACGCAAGAGAATGATCACGGTCATTGGTTCGATATCCTTATCATTGCTCATCGCCGGTTTTGGCATGTGGTATGCGACCACCAATGCCAGCCGCCTTTGTATGGGAGCAGAAAAAAAGTTGCTTGGGGTATGGGACCCGGAGGTAAAGGCGAAAGTAAAAAAAGCTTTCCTGGGCACCAAAAGATATTACGCGGCCAATTCCTATCAACGGGTAGCCAAGATCCTTGACGATCGGGCCGCTCAATGGACCGCCCTGCGTACCGATGCCTGCCTGGCCACCCATGACCGAGGCGAACAATCAGAGCGGATGCTGGATTTGAGAATGAGATGCCTGAACCGCAAACTTTCCGAGATGGACGCCCTGGTACAGTTATTTGCGACCAGAACCGACGCGAAAGTTCTGGAGAAGGCAGTGCAAGCAACTTTCGGCTTAAGCCTGCTCGACCAGTGCGCGAACGAAGAATTCCTTACCGCCGCCATGCCACCCCCCAAAGATGCCGTGCAGAAAAGAAAGGTCGAATCACTAAGAAATAACCTGGATACGGTCATGGCCCTGGAAAAATCCGGCAAATACCAAGAAGGTCTCGAACTAGCCATGCAATCCCTGGCGACCGCTAAAACGATCGACTACCAGCCAGCAGAAGTCGAAGCCATGTTTCAGCTTGGCCAACTACAAAAAAGAACAGGCAAATACAGCGATGCGGCAACAACTTTAGAGAACTGTAGATATCTGGCCGACGAGATAAATTACGATGAAATCAGGGCCAAAGCGAACAACACTCTTATTTTCGTAGTCGGCAATAAACTTTCCCGCCTTGAAAACGTGGATGCATTTATTAAAAGCGCAAAGGCAGTCATCGCTCGCTATGACTACCGGGGAGAAATCAAGGCAAATTGGCACAACAACGTTGGAATTATTTCGGTCAGAGAGGGCAAGCTCGACCAAGCGCTTAGGCACTTTGAGAAAGCGCTCATCATCAGAATAAAAACCTTCGGCTCCGAGCATCCGGAGGTAGCAAAATCTCACAACAATGTTGGAATCATATATTACGAAATGGGCAAGTACGATCGCGCTCTTGAAAAGTACATGAAGGCCTTGGAATTACGGGAAGACGCCTTTGGCCCCGAGCATCCATCAGTGGCAAACTTGCAAAACAATATTGGCAATGCCTTTGCCATAAAGGGCGATTACGACCTTGCGCTCAAGCACCTTAGGATATCTCTACAAATAAGAAGCAAGACGCTCGGCGCCGAGCATCCGGATATGGCATTTTCGCTCGGCAATATCGGCCAAATATTATACGAAATGGGCCAGTACGACCTGGCTCTCGATCACTATGAGCAGGCCCTGAAGATACAGGAAAAAGCCTATGGCGCACAACATCCAAAGGTGGTGAGGTCACGAAATAGTATTGGAAATGTGTATTACCAAAAGGGCGAATACGATCGAGCGCTTGCGTACCTTGAGCAGGCGATGAAAATGTGGGGAACTGCCCACGGAGAAGAACATCCAAACTTCCCCGAACCACTTTGCACCATCGGCTGGATAAGACTAAAAAGAAACAAATACAAAGAGGCGCAAAAATATTTTGAGCGGGTGCTTTTCCTCTGCCGCACCATCGATTGCACCAAAGAGGGAAAAGACCATCTTGCCCAAGCACAGTATGGACTGGCCCAGGTACTTTGGAAAAAGGGAAAAGAAAGAGAAAGAGCCATTCATCTCTCCAAACAAGCCTTCGATTTCTTCAAAATGTCCAGGTCTTTGCAGGGCAAGAATTACCGAAAAGAAGTCGAGTCCTGGCTAGAATCTCATCAACTCTCGCAGTGAATGGAATAGCTCCCTTGGCAAAAGACGATACCGAATTCGAGACAGACGCTGACGAGGACACTTGCCCTGACTCAGATCAAGCAGGCGAGGTACCTCGTTTGGAACGAGGCACCAGCATTGGTCGCTATGTGGTGATTGATTTCGTCGATGCCGGGGGCATGGGCGCGATTTATCAGGCCTTCGATCCGGAGCTGAACCGGCCGGTGGCCATCAAGATTCTTACCATCAAAAAAGAAAGAAGCCAGGATTCGCTAGCAGCCGAAAGAGCCAAAACCCGAATGCTCCGCGAGGCACAAGCACTGGCCCAACTGACCCACCCCAATGTGGTTACCGTCTACGACGTGGGCGAGTATCAAGACTCGATTTTCATCGCCATGGAGTTTGTCGAGGGAAGTGACCTACTTGATTGGCAAAGGAAGAACCGTCCGTCAAGGCAGGAGATGCTAGCCAAGGTGATTGACGCCGGCCGAGGCTTATCGGCCGCCCATAAGGCCGGCATTGTGCACCGGGATTTTAAGCCAGCGAACGTGATTGTGGGAGAGGACGGCCGGGTTCGAGTATTGGATTTTGGCCTGGCCCGAGCCACGGTCACACCCGCAGAGCATGACTCTTTTCGGGAAGATTCGGAAATATCGTCCACCAGTAGTAAGTCACTAACAGAATCAAATAAAGACCTGCTGACCAGCTCCATCACCCAGGCCGGTTCGGTGGTAGGCACCACCAACTATATGGCGCCGGAGCAGATGGATGGCAAGTCCGTTGACGAACGTTCCGACCAGTTCAGTTTTTGTGTCACTTTGTACGAGTCAATGTACGGTTGCAGACCCTTTGCTGGCGTCAATGTCCGTCATTTATTCAGAAGTATAAAAAAATCTACCCTGCAACGGCCGCAAAACAAAAAAATCCCCAAGTGGCTGGATGAGCTGATTATACGCGGGCTTTCATTCCGTAGCGCCGATCGCTTTGCCAGCATGGACGATCTACTCGAAGCACTGCAAAACGATCCGGCGGTACGGCAGAAAGAGCTTCGCGACAAGCGCAAGAGATTGATCACGGTCGTTGGTTCGATATCCTTATCATTGCTCATTGCCGGTTCTGGCATGTGGTATGCGACCACCAAAGCCAGCCGTCTTTGTAAGGGAGCAGAAGACAAACTGCTTGGCGTATGGGACCCGGAGGTAAAAGCAAAAGTAGAGCAGGCTTTTTTGGGCACCAAAAGATATTACGCTGCCAATTCCTA
>JAUVBB010000311.1 GCA_030591445.1 Deltaproteobacteria bacterium
AAATCCGCGATCGCTTTGGATCTGATCTTGAACCAAGCCGTGCCGCAGCAACCTGGCGGCGGTGTAGGTCATCACTCCGGCAAAACCGCTCAGTACCACCAGCAGGTTGAGGGCAATGAGCGAGCGGAGCCCGATTCCCGATCTACGCATCTTGGCTACAACCCCGTTCTTATCCAGAGATAGAACCACTCTCCCAGAAAAAGGTACTCGATGGCCGCCAGCGCCAAGAAGGGGCCAAAGGGAATGGCCGCGGCCAAAAAGGGCGTGGGTTCCTCTTCCCCGTCCTCCCCTTCTTCTCCTTCTTCCCCTTCCGGGGTTTCCGATTTTGCGGCAGGAGGATCCGCAGGCGCCGGCGCATCTTCCTCATCCCAGTCTTCCGGCAGCGGCGGTTTGAGTTCTACCCCCGAGAGCGCGAGCACCACCGAGACCACGATGCCTTGGATAGATGCAAAGAGCATCACAAAGAGCAAACACTGCCATCCGAGCCAGGCGCCCAACAAGGCCAAAAGTTTGACGTCCCCCATGCCCATGCCTTCGCGCCCCCGGATCAGGCTGTAGGTCCAGGACAAGGCCAGCAAGCCACCGCCGCCCACCAACAAACCGATCAGCGAGGAGCGCCAGAAACCAGGCCACAAGAAAGAGCAGGCAAATGCCACCACCACGCCCGGCAGACTGATTTCGTTGGGAATGATCCGGTGATCGATATCAATAAAGGTCACCGCCACCAGGGCAGCCACGAAAACAAAATGTACCGCCAGCTCCTTGGACAAACCAAAGCGCCAATAAAGCAACAGCATCAGCCCCGCCACCAACGCTTCGACCAAAGGATAGCGCCAGGAAATCGGCTCGCGGCAATGCCGGCAACGCCGGCCCAAGAAAAGAAAACTCAAAATAGGAACATTGTCGTACCAGCGAATAAACTCTCCGCAACCCGGACAACTCGACCCCGGCCGCACAATCGACAGACCCGCGGGCACACGATAAATCACCACGTTGAGAAAACTGCCAACCATGCCACCCAACAGACCCAACGCGGTAGCAACAAACGCAGGATGCAATTCCATGCGGCCCTCCAGACTTTATGCTTATCAGTCTATTACTTTGTCAGTTTTCTGGTTCCAGTGCAAAGCAAAGAAACGGGTCATTTCCAACCCACAGCGGGCAATCGCGCTGGGCCGGGCGCCGGCGGCTTTTCCGGCCAATCGCGGCCGGTATTGCATGGGAAATTGCCGGACCCGGAACCCGGCTTGCTCCGCCCGCAGAATGATCTCGGCGGTGACAAAGACCCCCCGGGAGTTTACCTGCAGGCGGTCGAAAATACTGCGCCGGTACAACTGCAAATAATTAAACTGGCGAATTTGGGAACCACTCAGTCCGCGGACCAGGGCCAGGAAAGTCACCGACAATGCCTTGCGGGCCAAGGAGTAATCGGCGCGATCCGAGCGCAGGGCCACCACCAGGTCGGCCCCGCGCCGCGCCGCGAAGAAGTCGGGGATTTGCGCGGGGGCACAGGCCAGGTCGGCGGGCAACAGCATGATCCACTGCCCGCGGGCCCAAAACAAACCCGTGGGAATGGCCGCGCCCGGACCCAGGTTACGGGCATGGGCGCGCAGGCGAATCCTCCGGTTTTTTTTTTGAGCAGCGGCGATTAGTTCCCGGCTGGCGTCCTTACTGCCGTCATCGACCAACAAGATCTCGTAGTTTGGGCTACAGGCCCGCGCGGCCGCCACCAGCACCGGCAAGTTTCTAGCCAGGTTCTTTTCTTCATTGTAGACCGGCACCAACACGGTCAGCTCAGGGGCCGGGCCCACGCCTTACTCCGGTCTGGCCAACAAGCGCGCCGGCACCCCGGCCACCACTTGGCCGGCAGCCACCAGCCCCTTGACCACCGCGCCCGCGCCCACCTGGGCCTGTCGACCAATGTGAGCCCCGGGCAACAAGATGGCCCCGGCACCAATGTCGGCGCCATCTTCAATGTGAACCGGGCGGGCGACCAGGGGCCGATCCATGATGGCGGCATCCTGATCTCCTCCCTGGTGGACCGAGCTGAGAATGTGTACCCCCGGCCCCAAACCCACCCGCCGACCCAGAACCACGCCCCCGTAGGAATTGACGAAGCAGCCTGGCCCCAGCCAACTGCCATCGCCTATCTCCAATTGGCCATCGGGATAGGCCCGCAAAAAAACATGGTGACCCAGGTAGACCCGATCCCCCAAGCGCACCGAAGCCGGACAGAAAATGCGCACCCCCGCTTCGATCACGACCGTCTGCCCCACGCCGGCCAATTGCTCTACGGCTACCGCCCCCTCACCCAGTGCGGCCGGCTCATGCATGGTCGCCCTCCCATAGATCGCGCGCTTGCTCCCGGTACCAGGCCACCGTGTCACCCAGACCCTGGTCGATAGCAACCCGCGGGCGAAAACCCAGCAGGCGGCGCGCTTTGTCGATATTTGGTACCCGCCGGCTCACCGAGGGCCCGGCCAGGGGCTCTGTCAGCAAAGGCAAGGAGACGCCCGCTACTTGCTGCACTTGTTCGGCCAAGGCCCGGGAACTGAGCACGCAGTCGGGATTGCCCAGGTTGAACACCTCGCCCACGGCCGCGTCCTTCTGCAGGGCCGCTAACATGCCCTCGGTAAAATCGTCGACATAGCACCAGGCGCGGGTTTGGGTACCGCCATTGTGCAAAGCAAGCGGCAGGCCGGCCAGGGCCCGACAAACAAAAGTGCGCACCGCGCCCAAGCCGGTTTGCCCGGGGCCATAAATATTGAAAGGTCGCAGCACGGTCACGGGCAAACCGTGCTGGCGGTGATAGGCCAGCGCCAAATACTCGGCGGCCAATTTGCTTACCGCATAGCTCCAACGCTCCGCTCCCATCTGTCCCGGCACCAGATCGGCTTGCTCGCTCACGCCATCGGCCCGATCACCATAAACCTCGGAGCTGGAAACAATGACCAAGCGCGAAAGCTCTCCCTGCCGCTTACAGGCCCGCAGCAAAGCCCTGATACCCAGCATATTGGTCTCTAAAGTACCGACCGGGTCGCTGCCCACCGTGGCCACCCCCGCCAGCGAGGCCAGGTGAACCACCCAGTCACAACCACGCACCGCTTGGTCCAAGGCAGTCGGATCACACACGTCTGCTTGCATCAAGCTCACGTTGGGGTGCTTGCGTAGCGGGCTGTAACGAAGCGAATCCCGCCGGAGATTGTCCAGTAAGACCACGGCAGAGTCGTTAGCCAAGCGACCGGCCAGGGCCGTGCCCAAAAAACCTGCCCCTCCGGTAATCAAGACCTTGCGTTTCATGACTCAGTCCATGCTCTGTTTAGCGATTGGCTTGACTCACCTTTTCCATCACAGTTGTCACTGCCCGCAACAAAGAACCCCAGAGCAAGAAAGACAAGCCCAGAAGAAACAGCATGCAACCGGTCAGGATATAGGACCAGTGCAAAAACACCTTGCCGGTGGTCAGATAAGAAATCAGACCCTGGTAGTTGAGTCCCACCGCAAAAAGCATGAGCAACAAACCCAAGAGCCAAAGATGCCGGATCAAGAAAGGACGCAACAAAATGCGCGCGAGGAAGCCATTGCGATAGGGCGGCATTCGATGGGCCGCGGCCAAGACGATATTGGCCACCGCCCCAAAAAAAATCACATTGACCCCTGACACCACCGCAACCATAACCGCTACCAAGCGGTAAATCTCCCAATCCTCAACGCGTTGTTGTTGCAGATAGTATTGCACCGGCCCAATCCCGTAGATGATGCCCAGCCCCACCAGCAGCAAACCGATCACGCCAAAAATCTTCATCGGATTGTATCGATGCGCCGTCCTGAGAATGGTCCAGAGAAAGCGGAGACCATCGGTAACCGGGTTGAGCTTGGAGGCCCCTGCCCGTTCTTCGTAGGTCATCGGTATTTCGCGAATATCAACCCGCTCATGCAAGGCAGAAGTACTCATGGCCGGGGTCAAATCCAGCCCGTCCGGCAGACGACCCAAACGGGGCAGAACTTCGCGTTTGAAAATACGCATACCCGAAGCCGTGTCGGTGATGTTTCGGTCGGTAATCCAACTCAACAAGCGAGCGAAAAACATATTGCCCGCGCGGCGAACCATGGGCATTTTCGACTCCACCCCTGCCATCCGCGAACCCAAAATGATATCGGCATCGGTCTCAATCATGGCCAAGACCAGATCTTTGAGAAACTCTGGGGGATAGGTACCGTCGGCATCAAGGAATACCAACCACTCCCCCTGGGCATGGGCAAATCCGGCCTTGAGCGCCCCCCCATAGCCCCGGTTTTTTTCGAGACTCAGTACTTCCACGCCTTCGATGGACCGAGAAACCTCGGCGGTTCGATCGGTAGAACCATCATCTACCACCAAAATCTGCACCGCGGCCACGGAAGCAATCTCGCGGACGACATCTTGGCCCGCCTGGTGCAATCGTTCCAGGACTGCTTGAATTCCACTTTCTTCGTTCAAGGCGGGAATCACCACTGAAACCGTTATCTTATTACTTGAACTCATCCCTGAATCCTTTTCGCCGATCCGCTAGGTTCCATTTTGACTAGTGCCGTGAGTCGAGCTATTGTGGCCGCATGGTAACAGACACGGACTTGGCCAGCAAACCAGTTGCTCCCGCACCCTATTCCGCGCTTATCCTTTTTGCGATTTGCACATTGGCCTTTACCTTTCGGGTACTGTTCCTGGCGCAATGGGCCGAGACTCCGCTCTTCCACAATCCGCTCATGGATGAGCTGAACTTCCACAAAACCGCGCTGGGTTTGCTAGGCCAGGGCCCCGCCGTGGAAGACTATTTTTTTCAGCCGCTGTACTCCTACTACCTCTGGGTGCTTTACCATCTTTTTGGCCCTGACCTGGCACTGGTGCGAACCCTGCAAATCGGGATCGGATTGGTCAACTGTCTGATATTTTATGGATTGGGCAAGGCCTTGGCCGGAGTCTGGGTGGGCAGAGTGTCAGCCTTGTTGGTAGCGCTTTATGGTCCCCTGATATTTTTTGAAGGGCATATGCTCGATCCGGTGCTCACGGTGCCCCTGACTGCCGCCAGCCTCTGGTGTTTCTTGCTGGCGGGCCAACAAAAGCGAACCTGGCTATGCCTCTTGGGCGGGCTATTTATGGGGCTGGCCATCATGGGCCGGCCCAATCTGGGTATTCTGCTGCCGATTGGCGGGCTTTGGCTGTACTTTCGCCCCTGGACTTTTTCCTTGCGCGTCCGGGCGAGTTTAATGGCCTTGGTGGGCCTGACCGTGGGATTGCTGCCTTCCTGGATTCACAATGTGCGCCAAGGGGAAGGTTGGATTCCGGTTTCCTCCTCCGGCGGCTTGGTTTTTTTTCTTGGCAACAATCCAGCGGCCACCGGAAGATTTCATATTCCCCCAGAGACCGGCCTGGAGTGCAGCACCAACGAAAAATGTCGCGCCACTATCATCCAAGTGGCCGAGCAGGCGGAAGGTCGCCAACTGAGCTCATCGGAAGTTTCCAACTACTGGTACCGACGAACGCTTACCTTCTTCCACGAACATCCGGCCCGGGCCGCATTCCTTTTCGCTAAGAAATTTCTGCAAGCCTTGAATGCCGAAGAGTCGCCGATTCATCATCCTTACGTTTTCGGCCAGCAAGTAGCTCCGCTATTAAATTACACCATTGGATTTGCGGTCGTGTTTCCCTTTTTTGCCCTGGGGATCTTCTTTTTCCGGCGCCGCGATCCGGGCCAAGTTTTGCTCTTGGCGGGCTTTGTGGCTTACCTGCTTAGCTTGGTTGCTTTTTATATCACCGACCGTTATCGGATTTTGTTATTGCCCATGATGCTACCGCTGGCGGCCTACGGAATGGTGGAACTCCAGCGCCGCTTTGGGCAAAAAAGCGCGGGCCAGATCATACCAGCAGTGATGGCTTTGCTAGCTGCTTTCGCCATGACCCAAATCCCGCTCAGCAAGCCCGGCTTCGAGAACAAGGCCATTGTCCGGGGCTATAATCACATGGCGATGGCCGCGGTAGCCGCCGAGGACTGGCCGGCTGCCGAAAATTACTTTCGGCAGGTGGTAGAGCTTGGCCCAGAGACGGCCCCGAGCTCGGATCTCGACAATCTCGGCCGCGTTCTGCTGCGCCGCGGAAAAAATGAGGAATCAAAACAAATATTTCTACAGCTAGCCAAACGTCATCCCCGGCTTGCCGAATTCAGGATGCGCTTGGCGATTTTGGCCGAGCGGGCCGGACAGCTTCAAGAGGCGCTCAATCGCTGGCGGGAAGTTGCCCGGCGATCGCCGGATCCATCGCTAGCCCAAGCGCAGCTGGCCAGACTTGAGGCTTTGTTAGCCAAAGCAAGGACGACCCAGTGAAAGCAGACCAGCAGGAACAATACTGGCGCAACACCAACTATCGCGGCCCGACCCATCCCGTGGTCAAAGCCTATGTAGAACCAAAGCTCGATTTGATCGAAAGCGTGGCGCCTTTTGCCGGCCGTACGGTGGTGGATATCGGTTGCGGTCCCGGGCTGTTTACCCATCACTTGAAGCAGCGGGGGGCAGAGGTCATCGGCACCGACCGCTCCGATCACATGCTGGCCGCCTCGATGGGCATCGAATGCGTGCAAGCCGATGCCAGTGATCTTCCTTTTGCCGATCGCAGTTTCGAGATGGCATTTGAGGCCAATTTGCTTCATCACGTAGATGATCCGGCGGCAGTGCTGGCCGAGATGGCCCGGGTAGCCAAAGACACGGTGGTCCTGATCGAAGTCAATGCGCTCAACCCGGTCATGTTTGGCTTTTCGATGGTCAACCCGGCTGAGCGCGGGGGCTTGAAATCCTTCAAGGGTTATTTAGAGCGTCTGTTGCGCGAGGCCCATTTGGAGATCGTGCGTTTTTGGACCACCGGTATGATCTCGCAAAACAACACCCCCGCATTCCTGGTACCGTTATTGAAAATATTCGACCGCGACTTTCCTTTTGGCGAATACCACGTGGTGGTTGCCAGCAAACCTTCCAGCTAGGGGCTTGGCTTGAGCGCAAACTGGTCAGAAAAACAAAGACAGCATTTCGATCAGTCGGTGGATGTCTACCAGCGCATGTACGGAGAGGACTCGCCCTTCCACCAGGCCATGACCCAAAGACTGCTGCGCTTTATCGATCCCCAGCCAGAACAGATGGCCCTGGATGTCGGCTGTGGATTCGGGCGCCTGAGTATTGCCTTGCTGCAGGCCGGCTGTAGGGTCACCGGCGTGGACATCTCCCAGCCCAGCCTGGACCAGCTCAGCCAGCGGGTGCGTTGCTTGGATCTGGCCGACCGCTTCGAAGCTCGTTGCCAACCATTGCAGAAAATCACAGAAAAAGCGCGCTACCACTTGCTATGTGGGCGCGGCATTCTCCACCATCTGGAACATCCCGTGGCAGCCTTGGCAAAACTACGGGCTACCCTGGTGCCCGGCGGCCGAGCGGTCTTTATGGATCCCAACCCACTCAATCCAGCCTGGGTCCCCTTCATCCTGTTCCACCCGACTTTGTCCTGGTCACTCGAACGGCATTATTTACGAGGAACTCCTCGGCACAGTCACAAAATGTTGCAGCAGGCCGGTTTTGAAAAAATAGAACACCGATTCATCGGCATGCTGCCTCCGCCCCTCTGGGGAAGATTTTCTCAAATGACAAAGCTAGAAGACAAACTCACATCGTTGCCGGCGCTGCGCGCTTTGTCCATGTACATCATCATCAGCGGCACGCGTTGATGATCACCGACTGGCCCTTACGAACATCCTCTTCGCTGACCGTCTGGTGAACAACACAGTCGCCCAGCTTGAGCCGATAAGGTCCCACCGCGTGCACCGGGGCCGCTGGGGTGATGGTGGCATAGGGCACTACCATCTCAAAACGGCCATCCGGCCCGGCCATCGCCTCTTGTTGGTAGTTGAACCGGCGGCCGGTGTTGGTCTCGACACTAAGGCGCAGCTCCACTCGCTGCCCGGGAGAACTGCTGCCCAGCAAGCGCGCGCCGGCCACCACTTCGAAAACTTTCATTTGGGGACCGACGAAACCAAATTGATCGAGCCGGGAATCATCCTCGAGAAAAAGCCGCACCTGGGACAAGGCCAGACGTCGCCCCTGCCCATCAAATACCTTGGTGCCATCGCCCAAATGCATGCGGGTATAGAAACTCTCTTTGAATGACTTGGTCGGTTCGAAACTCTGCCTGATTCCGGCATCGACCCGTTGGCTAGTGTGCCGCATGAATTTTTCGGGCCGACCGGCCACCGCCGCCATGGCGTTGACCGTACTGGCGATGTTGGTGGTGAAAATCCAGCGGATACGATGCTTCACCAACTGCCGGTAAGCAAATTCTTCGTCGTCGGTCAACAAGATCGAAAAACCAACCCGGTTCATCTTGCTGGCGTCGGCGGTACCGAAAGAAGACACCATTACTGGTAGCCCAGTGGCCAACAACAGAGCGTGGCTGGCATCCCAGCCGGCCAGCAAACCGACAGCCGGATCGGCCGGCGGCTCAAGCGCAGCCAATCGCCTCGCAAACTCGTGGCCAAAGACCAGCAAGCGATGTTTGTGGGCCAGATCCGGATCGTGGGCCAGCGGCCGCAGCGTAAGCACCACCGGAGACAGGGCCACCAGTACTCCTACCGCCAGCAAGGACGCCCAGAGCCAGCGGCGCCAATTGGCCGTGCTCGTTTTAAAAAAGCGGCCAAAAACCAACAAACCGTGGCGCAGCGCCCAAGCAAACAAGAGCGACAGCGCCGGGGCCGTGTACTCGCCAAAGCGCCACTGGACCAGCAGCAAAGTCAATCCGAGCAGCGTATAAACGGCCACCAGCACTC
>JAUVBB010000021.1 GCA_030591445.1 Deltaproteobacteria bacterium
CGCGCGGCCGAGGGTGTCGCGCTGGTCACCGCGGATCACGGCAACTCCGATGAGATGTACGAACGCGACAAGACGGGGGCGTTCCTCATCGACGAGGCTTCGGTGGCGATGGTAAACAAATCCCATTTGTAGTTGCGGTTGGCATCCCGCTCGTAAACCCAGCCCTTCTTACTGCGGCAAAACATGATTTTCTTGCCATCGGGCGAAAAGCGGGGAAACCAGTCGACCTGCTCGCCCTGGGTCAGCGCGCTTATCGCCGAGCCATCGCTGTTCATTAAAAACAGGTCATGATTGCCCACCCGGGAGCTGGACCATACGATCTGGGCGGAGACTTGGGCACCGATTTTCGCCATCGCCGCCCGGGCCTCTGAGTTGATCTGGGCCTGGGCGCCCTGATCGGCCTTACCGCCGACGGCCGCGCAAGAACTCGTCGCCAAGGCCAGACCAAGCAGATAACTGAAGAAACTCTTTTTCATGGCATCCGTCTCCTTCAAGAAGCAGCGGGCGGAAAACATCTATCCAATCCATCATGCACGCCTATGGGGGCATAAGCCAGGTCCATGCGGGCCGATGATGGATCCAGGTCCGCGTCTTGCACAATGCCGGCAATGGCGCTGTGGGTGAGCGGAGGATCGTCAGACAGCCGTTTCATCAGCGCGGCGGCCAGGCGGCAGAACCACACCGGCACCGGCACCAGGACTTTTCGCGATCCTTGCCGGGCCAACATCAACTTAGCCAGGTCCCAAATGGGCAGGGACTCGGCGCCGCAGAAATTATAGGTTCGGCCATGGGCTTTTTGACAACCGGCCAACTTAACCAGGCCGTCGATCACATCCTCGGCATAAACCGGGCTTTTACGGGCCTGGCCCCGGCCAATAAAAGGAACCACGGGGAATTTCATCAAGTAGCGTAAAAACAACTGAAACTCCATGCCGCCGTCGGACTCATAAACCAGGGTGGGCCGTACCAGGGTATAGGCCAGCTGGTCCTGTTGTCGGACCAAGCGCTCGCACTCGCGCTTGGAGCGAGAATAGGGCGTGGTCTGGGGATAGACCACGGAGGCCGAAGAGACATAAATAAAATGTTGGACCTTGGCCCCAGCGGCCAGGGCCAGCAGGTTACGGGTTCCCTGCACATTGACCTTTTCAAACACCGCCGGATCGGAGCTCAGGATAACCGCCGCCAAGTGGTATATGGTGTCGACTCCCGCGGCCAGGCCGCGTAGTGACTGGGATTCGGTGATGTCGCCCGTGACCAGCTCACAGTCGCACCCGTCCAGCCGGGCCAAAAAGGGATCCTTGGGCAAAACCAAAGCCCGCACCGCATGCCCTTCAGCCAACAAGCGGCGAACCAGGCGACTGCCCATGGCGCCCGCGGCTCCGGTCACCAGAATCAAACTCCACTCCTCAACAAAACCGCCTCCCGGGCCGAAAACAAGCCATTTTCATCTAAGCAAGAACCCCAAAAGTATCGCGAATACTTCATGAATTGGCAACAAAATGATGGCCCGACCCAGCTCGGCGCCGCACTTGACGCCGGACCCGCGATCGC
Organism: Deltaproteobacteria bacterium; assembly: GCA_030591445.1. Classification (GTDB taxonomy): domain Bacteria; phylum Myxococcota; class B64-G9; order B64-G9; family B64-G9; genus JAUVBB01. The sequence goes on from JAUVBB010000021.1 coordinate 1,552, forward strand.
GATAGGAAAGGGTCACCATGAAGCGAATATGCAAAAAATATCTATGGGGGACCGGGCTTTGCCTGTTATTGCAGGCACTGCCGGCCCAGGCAGAGGAAGCACAATCTGCCCTTAGTTTTGGCCAATGGCGTTACCTGTACTCCCAGGTGCAGAAATTCCCGCTCAACAGCCTGGGCCAAAACAGTGAATTGGCCAATTACCTGGATCACCGTCTGCGGGTAGGCAGCTCCCAAGCTGTGACCGACAAGCTGTCGTTTACCGCCGAAGTGGAGGTGTTCTACGGACAGGTGGCCGGAGATTTCGACCACATCGCCGCCGACTATCGCGATGATGCCCGCGAAACCTTGCGGGGCTGGGATCTGAAGGAGATGGATCTTAGACAACTATGGCTACGCTGGCAGGCGCCCTGGTTTGAGCTGCGCGCCGGGCAAATGGCAAGCCAATGGGGTCTGGGCCTGTTGGCCAACGACGGCAAAGCCCGGCCGGGCCGCTTTGGCTTTCCCGATCAGGGCGATCTCTCGATGCGGCTCTTACTCGCCACCCGGCCTTTCGTCCGTTTTTCCGGCTGGCCAGCCAAGGTGATTCTGGCCCTGGGCGGCGGCATGGTCTACCGGGATGAAAACGCCAGTCTGCGCGATGGCGATCTGGGCGCCGAGGCCATCGGCTCTTTGATCTTCCGCGACGAGGGTATCGACGCCGGGCTCTATCTGGCTGGTCGCTTTCAAGAAGACGAGGCCGGCACCGAATTGAACGTTCTGGCCATGGATCTGTATGGCCAATGGGATCAGGGCCAAGGGCTCATGCTGGCGGGCGAGCTATCCGTGCTTACCGGCTCGACCGACCGCGTGATTCGATCAGACCAGCTAGACGGAATGGACATCCTTTCTTATGGTGGCGCGGCCCGCCTGGGTTGGCACTTTGACTGCCTGGACCTCTTGCCCATCATGGAAATCGGCTTTGCCTCCGGCGATAGCAACCCCCACGACGCCACCCTGACCAATTTCTTTTTCGATCCGGACTACCATGTGGGCCTGGTTCTGTTCGATTCGATCTTGCGCGCCATGACCGCCATGGACGCCCAGCAAGCAGCCGACCCGGAGCGAGTCGGCCAAGCTCTGCCCGGCGTCGATCTGCTGCCCAATGAAGGGCGTATCAGCGGCGTGATTTATTTCAACCCCACCGTCAGCTTTCGCCCACTTAGCCAACTTCAAGTCCTGGTGGGTTTGGTCTACGCCTTGAGCGCCGCCCCCTACGCCCAATCTTATCAGACCTTCAGCCATGGCGGCGTGGCCACCAATGCCTACGGCAAGGTCGATGCCGGCCGCCAACTGGGCTGGGAAATCGACTTCGGCGTCGAATGGACGCAGCCCATCTGGCACAGCTTGCAGCTGCAAGCCGGCCTGCAAACCGGCTGGTTCTTCCCCGGCTCTGCCTTCGACCTCCCTGACGGCAGCCGCCCCGGCATCGTCAACCGAATCTTGGCACAAATCGCACTGGGCTGGTAGCTCTCGACAGCCAGACGGCTAGCGGAGCCAAGAACAGAATCAGGGCGATGGTCGCCGTGAGTTCGGCATAGAAATAACCCACCATCCACAAGCCAGCGAGCTGAATCGAAAAAACAGTCATGGTGCCACCAGCCAAGGACAGGCTGGGAAAGAAAAAGGCCAGCACCATGAAGACGCCAATACTTGCCGCCAGAATTCCCGCCAACTGCCCGAGCAGCAGACTACCCGATAAAACCAGAGCTATGCTGGATCCCGTCGCCAGCAAAACCAGCTGCAGGGGCAAGGCAAATCCCTGACTCCTTCGCGCCACTTGCTCGAAGACCAAGGCCAAACCAAAACCAGCCAGGCCCAAAGCGACCACCCACAAGAACCCTTCCACGGGACCCCAGCTATGTTCGATCAGCGGGCTCAACAAGGAAAAAGGCAGGGCCATAAAAAGCACCAAGCGCAGCCCATGCTTAGCCCAAGACGGCGAGGAAATACCCCGCTCCAAAAGAACCAAGGCGGTCGCCAGCAAGGCCAATAGCGGTAACCAGTGAATGGCTTCCATCGGCGGCCAAGCCATCGCCCCCAGGGCTCCCTGTCCAAGCACCAGCCCGGCCACCAATGCCAAAGGCGCGGCCCACGGCCCTCGTGTTGTCACCGGCTGCTTGCGGGATAAGCGCCAAGCGATGAAAAGCAAGGCCCCGCTGGCCATGACGGGCAAGAGCACGGTGCGGGCCAGGGTGTCAATCAGCGCGGGCATGACGGCCCTCGTCTTTTTGCAGAATCCCTTCGACACTGATAATGAGTTTGACTTGCTCACCAACGGCCATGGGCATGAAGTTCATGCCAAATTCCGACCGCTTCACGGTAAATGTTGTCTCGATTCCCAAACGTTGCTTGCCCCAGGGATCTTTGCCCTCTCCAATCTTCTGGATTTTCACCGTGACCGTTTTCGAAATGCCGTGCAAAGTCAGGGTACCTTTCACTTCCGCGCTCTTTTCATCGAGCTTCTTGGCTTGCTGACTTTTGAAAGTAATCACCGGAAACTGTTTGGCATTGAGAAAATCCGGGCTCTTGAGGTGTTTGTCGCGCTGGGCATCACCGGTATCGATGCTGGCAGCCTTGACCGTGAACTCGACTGAGCTGTTCTGAGGATTTTTCTGATCGATGGCAAACTTGCCGGAAAAATCGTTGAAGCGGCCATAGGTATTACCCAGACCCATGTGAGAGGATTTGAACAAAATGCTGGAATGTGCGGAATCCACCTGATAGACCTCGCCTGCCCGTGCCGATGCCGGCAACACGAATGCAAGACCCACTACCAGACTTAACGCAACAATATATATAAGATTTCTTGTATCGCTGTTCATGACTTTCCCCTTTCTTAAACGGCCAGTGCCCCAACTGAGTCTCCGGCCCATTTATCAAAAGCTAACCACCACGGGGGCCTTTTCAAGAGCGCCGGCAAAAATTGGTAGATGCTTGTGCCTCGGCCCCGAATGAGCTATCAATTCGGAGCCTTGTTGATTTCCGAAAGGAATCCGCTATGACTACCTGCAGATTGATCTTGTGCTCGTGCCTGGTTCTGGCCGCCGGTTGCCAATCCCGGGAGGTTGCGCCCGCAAACCAGCCAGCTGCCCAAAAACAGCCGGCACTCACCGCGCAAGCAAGCCCACAACCAGAGGCAGATCCTGCCCAAGCGGCTGCCATCCTGACCGGGGAGGCCGGCAAAAACGGCCGGCTCGGTTATCCGCGCTTCCCGGACATTCACGGCCAGCAGGTGGTCTTTTCCGCCGAAAACGATCTGTGGCTGACCACGGTCGCGGGCGGCTTGGCGCGCCGGCTCACCGTCCACGAAGGCAATGAATTCTTTGCCAAATTCTCTCCCGACGGAAAGTGGCTTGCCTTTAGTGGTGACTACGACGGCAACCAGGATATCTTCGTCATGCCCGCGGTAGGCGGCGTGCCCCAGCGCCTGACCTTCCACCCGGCCCGCGATCAGGCCATCGGCTGGACTCCGGACGGCGCCTCGATCTTATTCCGCTCCCAACGGCATCACCCCCACGGCAACTGGACCTTACATACCATTCCTCGTCTGGGCGGCGATCCAGTACGACTACCCCTCTCCCGCGCCGCCCGCCTGAGCTGGGAACCCAAGGGCAAACGCGTGGCCATCAACCGACTCTCACGCGATTTTCGCCGTTGGAAACGCTATGCCGGCGGCATGGCCGTGCAGATATTTATCGGCGATCTTGAAGGCGGCCCTTTCCATAAAGTGACCACCTTCAAGGGCACCAACGCCTATCCCATGTGGCACGGCGAACGCATTTACTTCCTCTCCGACCGCACCGGCACCCAGAACATCTGGTCCATGACCGCCGATGCTAAGGACTTACGCCAACACACCCAATCGACGAATTTCGATGTTCGTTTTCCCAGCATTGGCCAAGACCGCATCGTCTATCAAGCAGGCGCCTCTCTTCGGCTCCTTGATGTACGCTCAGGCCAAGACCGCGAGATTCCGGTGCGCATCGTCTCCGATGCCCTGCGTACCCGAACCCGCTTTACCGATCCGAAAAAGCACCTGAGGAGCTTTGCGCTTTCCCCCGATGGCGCTTTTCTGGCCTTGCAAATCCGTGGCAACCTGCATCTGGTGCCCGCACAAAAAGAAGGCCGCCGGATCCAGGTCAGTCGGTCTTCGGATTCCCATGAACGCGGAATCTCCTTCTCCCCCGACGGCAGTCAAATCGCCACGGTCAGCAGTCAAGCCGGGGAAGACGAGATTTTTCTTTACGATACCCTGGGGGCCAAAAAACCGCAGCGGGTCACCACCGACGGCAAGCGATTCAAACATCCGCCACTATGGTCGCCCACCAAAGAACGCATCGCCTTCGCCGACAGTGACAACCGGCTCTACCTGGTCTCGGCTGGCGGCGGTAAGACCCGCGAAGTAGACCACTCTCCTTTCGGCCCCATCGAGCAAATCGCCTGGAGCCCGGATGGAAAATGGTTAGCCTATGTCAAAGCCGAAACCAACTATTTGGGTTCTATCTTCTTGTTCCAAGTTGAAACCGGAGCCAAGGCCCGAGTGACCAACGAGTTTTTCCACGACAGCAACCCGACCTGGAGCCCGGATGGAAAATACCTTTATTTTCTTTCTCGGCGAAGTTTGAATCCCTACCTTGACGAGCTCGACTTCGAAACCATCGTAGACAAAACCACCAAACCCTACCTGGTATTGCTTTCGGCCAAGACGCCTTCGCCCTTCCTGCCCACCAAAGCCGGCCAGGATGACGAACGCATGATGAAAGTCCTCAAGCGTATCCGCGAAGAGGAAAAGAGAAAGCGGGAATTTCGCCAACCGCCTCAGGTTGAAATCGACCTGAGCGGGATGGGAGATCGTATCGTAGAGGTGCCGGTCGATGCCGGCAACTATCACAATCTTTGGGCAGGACGTGAATTCATTCTGTTCCTCAAGTCGCCCATGATCGGAATGGCGGATTGGGGAGAGCTGTTTTCCGAAAACACCAAACTCACATCATCGCTGATGCGCTTCGAGATGGGCGAGAAGGAAAAAGGCGCCAAAACCTATTTGGCGGACGTACGCAGCTTTTGTGTCTCACGCAATGGCAAGCGAATTGCCACCATGAACCGCAAGAAAGAGTTCTTCGTTTTCCAGCTCGGCGATCAGCCGCCCGCCCAGGAGAAGCTGGCTAAGAAGAAAATCCCCATCGCGGCCATCCGCGAGCAAGTCGAGCCCTTGGCGGAGTGGCGCCAAATCTTCTTCGAGGTCTGGCGCATGATGCGTGATTTTTACTGGGAGCCCCATATGGCCAATGTCGACTGGCTGGCCATGCAGGAAAAATATTTACCGCTCTTGAGCCGAGTGGCCACCCGCGCTGAGCTTGAGGACTTATTGGGAGAAATGGTGGCCGAACTCTCCCTGGGGCATACCTACATCTGGGGCGGTGACCAAAAACGAGCCCGACCCATTTCCGTTGGTTTACTGGGAGCCGATTTGGCCCCGGATGCTTCCGGTCTTTACCGTTTCACCCGGGTCTACCAGGGTGCCAATTGGGACAAAAAGAGAGTCTCGCCCCTGACCCTGCCCCATGTGGGAGTGGTCGCCGGAGACTTCTTGCTTAAGATCGACGGTCGGCCCATTAAAGCCGGCGACAATGTCTACAGCCGACTGCAAAAGGCGGCCGGGGAGTTCGTGCTGCTAACTGTTCATTCGCGTCCTTCTCTCAACGGGGCGCGCGATGTGGAAATCAAAACCCTGGCCAACGAGAAAGCGGTTCGTTATTTCTCCTGGGTGGCCAAGAACCGCGTCTATGTCAGCGAGAAAACCGGCGATCAGGTCGGCTATCTGCACCTCCCCGACATGATGACTCGCGGGATGGTCGAATTTGATCGCTGGTATTATCCGCAGATTCGCAAGCAAGGTCTAATCATCGACGCCCGCTGGAATGGCGGCGGCTTTGTCTCCGGCATCCTGATCAAAAAAATCATGCGCGACGTCCTGTTCTGGGTTCGCTCGCGAGAGGGATTCGTCGGCACCTACCCAAGCAATAGCTTACGGGGCCGAGTGGTAGTGCTAACCAACGAGAGCGCGGGCTCGGACGGCGACATTTTCCCTCGGGCCATACAAATCGCCAAGATTGGCCCGGTCATCGGCACCCGCACCTGGGGCGGCGTAGTCGGCATCGACGGCAGCAATCCACTCGTAGATGGCGGCACCAGCACCCGACCGCATTACTTCGCGCTCTACGAAAGAGAACGCAAGTGGGGCGTGGAAGGCGAAGGTGTGGTTCCGGACATCATCGTGGATAATGATACGGGCGCGGTGGATCGCGGCCAAGACGCCCAACTCGATCGCGGCATTGCCGAAGTGCTGGAAAGGCTGCGCCAAGCGCCCGCCCAAAGGCCCGACTTCGTGGCCCCGCCGGACAAGAGCAAGGAAGCCTGGGTTAAGAAGTACGGACAAACGGACAAACCATGAGAAAGCAATTGGCCAGCATGAAATTTCACGCTGGGGCTGGCTTGTTTTTTGCTCTGCTGCTCAGTAACCCGGCGCAAGCCGGCGGCTACTTTCTGCCCGGTGGCGGCGTCCGCGCCATGTCGCGGGGCGGCGCCTACGTGGTGGGCACCGACGATGCCAATGCATTGTATCTAAACCCCGCCAATCTGGCCACCCAGAAAGGAACCCAGTTGCACCTGGAGGCCGCCGGCATCTTTCCCCACCTGGAGTTTACCCGGGCAGCCCTGCCCGATGCCACCGAGAGCTTCGAACCGGTCAACAACGCCGCCACGGTCAATCCCGGGGCCACTATCGGAATCTCTTCGGATTTCGGTTTGCCCGATCTGGTCTTCGCCTTGGGTTTCTATACTCCCTACGGCAGCTGGAGCCAATATCCCGATGACGGCGCCCAACGTTACAGCGCCGTACGCATGGAAGACATGGCCTATACCGTAGCCGCCGCCCTGGCCTGGCAGCCCACCACCGGGTTGCGCCTTGGCGCCAGCATGACCCTATTTACCCTGCGCATCAACGAAAGCAATGCCGTCTCTGTCTTTCCCGGCGTTTTTGGGGAAGCCGAAGATCGCGATCTCGACGGCACCATCCAAATGGTAGCCGAAGACGCCTGGCAACTCGGCGCCGTGGGCGGCCTCTGGCTACATCCCGGCGCCTGGCTGCCCGCCCTGACTGGCTTCGAACTAGGCTTCTCCGTGGTACCCGGCTGCCAAATCCAAGCCGACGGCAAGATGCGCGTCCGCCTCCCCGACCACATTCTGTACGACGATGTCACCGTCGATCCGGCCGAGCCCCCCATCACCGTATCACTGGACCTGCCCTGGATCCTGCGCGGCGGAATTCGCTATCTAGATCCCAAGGACCGTTTCGACGTCGAATTCAACCTGATCTGGGAAGGCTGGTCCAGCCTGGATCGGGTCAAATTCAAGACCAAGGAAAATGCCTATTACCAAAACATTCCCGCCATCGGCGACTTCCTCCTGACCACCCCCGACCTCGAACGCAACTTCAAAGACACCCTCTCTCTCCGCCTAGGCGGCAGCCTAAAAATCCTGCCCTGGCTCCGCCTGCGCGCCGGCACCCTCTACGAATCCGGCGCCCCCCCCGACGCCTACTACAGTGTTGCCACCCCCGACAGCACAAAAATCGGCGCCGCCCTAGGCCTCGGCCTCCATTTCGGCGCCTACCAAATCGACCTGGGCTACCTGCATCTCTTCCTATTCTCCCGCGACATCGCCTCTGAAGACAGCCTAGCCCGCCAAGTCAACCCCTCCAACCCCGAAGGCACCACCCTGGTAGGCGGCGGCAAATACCAAAGCAGCGTCGACCTGTTGGGCCTGTCTTTCAAAGTACGCTTGGACCGCTTCTGGAGCGATGCTCCGGACCTACTCTAGAGAGGGGCGCGTACTAAAGTCCGCGCCGGCGTTGGACGTGCAGGTAGAGTTTTTCTAGTCCTCGTTCTTGGTCCAACAGATACTCGGAAACTTCGCCAAAGATGTGCGCCAGGTCGGTGGTGCTTTTCTCGGTAAGTTGGCCCGAATCGGCACGGTGGATGGCGGCGATGACTTGACCGAAATCGCCCAGCACGAAGCCGTCTGGCAGCGAGGCTTGTTTGCCGGCGTTTCTAATCAACTCGGCGGCCACCTGGCGTTCGGGTAATTGGCTTGCCAGCAGGCGAACGGTCAGATACAGCACCCGGCTGATCAGATCGTTGGGGGCGGCGGTCTCGACACAGCCTTGCCCGAGCACAAAGCGCGGGTTCTTGGCCCCGGGGTCGATGTGACGGGCCAGGGCATGGGCCAGGGCCGTGTTGTCGGCTAGCAGGTCCTGGATCAGCCGAGCGATGCTTTTACGTAAACGCCCGGTCCAGCTGGCATCGGCATCATCTAAAATATCGAGTAACAGGGCATCGAGCCGGGCGGGCAGGCCGGGCTCGGCGGCGAGTAATTGCAAGATCTCTACCAAGCGCGGCAGCACTCGATCAGCGATGAGATCGCTCAAGTCTTGCTCGAATTCGGCCAGGCGGGCAGAGAGAGTTCCTTGCTCGGTGTGAAGCGTCAAACGCGTCTGCAAGAAGTCTAAACCATTGAGAGCCAAAAACCAGGCCCGGCGATTTTGAAACTGCCAGCTGTCAACTAGCGGGGACACGGTCAAGAATCGATCAGTCAAAACCTCGAAGGCGCGATCGACGGCCGCATCGGCCGCCGGGTTTTCGGCCACGGCATCGTCCAATTGCCTACTGGCGTCTAGCAACAAGTAAAGGGGACTAATCGGTGAGATCTGGCTTAGGCGATCACCGGCCAAAACCCAGTTGTCACCATTCAGGGTCCGCAAAGATTCGTTGGGGGCAAGCAAATGGTCGGCAAAATATTCCAACTCGGCCAGCACGTCCAGGCCCGAGGAAGTGCTCATGGCGGCTAGCGAGTTTATCAAGACAATCGCCTGGCCGACTAACTGGGTTTCATCCAAGACCTCGAGCCACATGGGTTCGCAAAGGCGCAAGTGAGCACAGGCCTCCGCCGCGCCGGGTAGGTTCGGGGAATAGTGCGGATGCACGCTGGCCAACAAATCGGCCAGCAGCTTACCGCCGGAGCGGGTCTCGGCCCGATCACGGGTGGTAAATACGGTAACGACGGGCTTGAAGGCATCCAACAAGCCCGAAACCTCGAGGGCCAACAAGGACTCGGCGTTGTATTGGTATAAATTCTCGCCTTCGTGCCCAACCGGATGGCCCAAGAAGGAGTGACTGTGGTTCATGAAGCGGTTGACATCCTCCACCGGGGGATGAGTCGAATCGAATTCGTCAATCAGAGGCAGGATCAGGCTGTCGATTTCCGCCAAACCCTCATCGGGATAATCGGTATCGGTAGCCGAGTCCAGCCAGAAAACCAGCATGTCGTAAATGGTAAACCAGTTGAAGAGATCAACGGTGGCAGTGTAATCGATCCCGTTGGTATCGCGGGTGAGATGAAACATTCTTTGCAAATTGGAGCGGTTGGCGTAGACGCTATCGGACAAATCGAAATCGGTGGGCAAATTGAACAGCATCCCGCCGGCTACCTCATCGTCTAAGTGATCGCGGTAACGGACCATGGCGGCCAGACCACTGGACAAGTTATCGAGTCTGGGATCGGACAAGGAGCGCAACAAGGGCGGCAAGAATCCACGTTGAACCAGTTCTTGTACCAAAGGCAACAAATCATCGATCAAGCGGTTGGCGTCGGCCAGCGTGGCTTGCGGATACTGGTCGACGATCTCCTGGGCGAGATCCCATTCGTGCAGCAGGCGCGCCAATTGCGGCTCCTGCTCATCGGCCAGGGTCCAAATTACCTCCAACAATTGCGGCAAGCGATCATAGTCAAGCAAGACGCGCAGAGCATGGGCCAGGGCCATCAGCGGCGCCTGGGCAGGATCATAGCCGGAAAACGCACCGTGTTCATCTTGCCGGGAGACACTGGGCCCCAATAGTGGCGGCAGGGCATCGGGAAGCTCCCAGGCAAAACCATCGCTCACCAAGGGCGCGGCCTGATCGAGCACAGCGCCCAACTGGCTCTGCTGCAAATCGCGGTAACGATAGAGCGCCGGGGCGGGATTGCCGTCGGCATCAAAAGGAGGAGGGATATCTAATTTCAGCCCCGCCGCGTCGACAAAATCGCCAGTCAGCAGATCCAGATCGGCCCAGCCGTCGCCGTCAGTATCCACAAAAGGAGATACCAGTAGGCCGCTTAGCGAATCCACGGCCGGCAGAGCGCGGCCTCGGGGACCAGTACGCAGCACCCAGTTCGCCGATCCCGAGCCGTCGGCCAGGCGCGAATCGCTCGACAAGAGAAAATCGACCAGAACCTGCAAATCGCTCTCAAGGTCTAGTTGCGGGGCCTCGACTTCAGTGAGAGTCCGGGCCAGTTCGGACAGCAAGAAGGCAAAAACATCGTCCTGCTCCGCATCGAGTTGCCAGTCATCGCCGAGCCCGTCGTGGGCCAACCACAATGACCCGATTTGCGCGACCAGTTCCGCTAGCCCTTCATGGGCCAGGGCTTTTCGAATGATGGGCCAATCGTCTTGCCAACCATAGCCCTGAGGATGGGCACTGTACCACAGGGCCTGGAGCAGCTCATCATCTTGGCTCAAGTCCGCAAGTACGCAGGCAATTGGCTGGGAGACCGCCGGCAATACCCCCAGGTCATACAGGGGCAATATGGCCAACAGGAATTGCTGCAAATCGTCAAGCATCTCCTCGGGCAACAAGGTATCGAGCGCGGCCACAAAGGTTTGTTGCTCGCGCGCGAAGGCTTCCCCCTTCGGCACCTCCAAACGATCCAGATCCTTTTTCAGGATGCGGAAAACTTCCTGGCCCAGGGTACCACGCTCGACTACTTCGCGTTCGGTATCAAGACGGTATTCACAACCTAGAGCCGACAGGAAACACACGCCCGCCCATAAAAAAAATTTCCCCATCTTCTTCCACCTCGAACAGGAACTTAGCCTATATGCTAGCTGGATACAAACGAGCGCGATCAAATAGACCAAATTGTTGAAGCCATACTGAAAAACTGCTAGCTTCATTATAGGGGAAAACCAATTGGGAAAGGATGGGAATCGGTGGAAGCAAAAGACCGGTTCGGCGATTATACCATCATCAAGCGCATCGCTTCTGGGGGGATGGCAGAGGTATATCTCGCCCACAAAAGCGGTATCAGCGGCTTTTCCAAGCCCGTAGCCGTAAAGGTCATTTTACCGCACTTGTCCGAAAACGAGCGCTTCACGCGCATGTTTCTAGACGAAGCCCGTTTGGTGGTTCACCTGCATCATGCCCATATTGCCCAGACTTTGGATCTGGGCGAAGTGGATGGAAACTATTTCATCGCCATGGAGTTTGTCCATGGCGAGGACCTGCAAAAAATTTCAGTCAAAACCCGCAAGAGCGGGCGCTTGCTACCCTTGCCTTATGCGGCAAAAATCATCAGCCAGATCGCCGAAGGCCTCTATTACGCCCACAAAAAGACCGACAACCAGGGCCGCTCCTTGGGCATCGTTCACCGCGACATCAGCCCGCACAATGTTTTGCTCTCCTTCGACGGACAGGCCAAACTGGTCGACTTTGGGGTAGCCAAAGCGCGCATTACCTACCAAGAGGAGGAAGGCTCGCTCAAGGGCAAATTCTCCTACATGTCACCAGAGCAAGTCCGCGGCATGCCCATCGACCCGCGCTCGGACATCTTTTCCCTGGGCACCGTCTTGTGGGAAATTTGCACCGGGGCGAACCTGTTTCGGGAGAGCAGCGAACTGATGACCATGGAGTCCATCATCCGCAAGCAGGTGCCCAAACCACGAGATCTTCGCGGAGACATGCCCCCTGATCTCGAGGCCATTATTCTCAAGGCGCTGGCCAAGCGCTCGGTGGATCGTTTCGACAATGCCTACCACATGCATGTGGCCCTCGAGCGACATCTAAGTCAAAGCGGCTGGACGGTCGGCACGCCTCATCTTAGCGAGTTCATGAAAAAGCTTTTCCCGGAAACTTACCAGGAGACCTCCCGTTTACTGGCCGATGAGCAGAAAAAGATAGAAGCCGCGGATCAGAAAAACCGAGACACTTTCATTCCTTGGGAGCCCTACGGGGAAACGCCATCGGGCTTGAATAAGACGATCCCCGGAGTTGAAAAGTCAAAAAACGCATCTTCAAAAAAGAGTCCAGAGCGCAAACCCCCCGCTCAGCCCTCGGCATCGCGCACTATCCTGCGACTGCTGCTGCTATTGTTATTGGCGATCATGCTCGGCATTGGCACTTTTGCCCTGATCGAGGCCATGGATATCCCACTTTGGTAAAAACCAAAGCCTCTTGCACTAAACCGGATTGGTGGTCCCGTCGGTGTATTCGGCTTCGGCCAAAGCCCCCTCTTCGTTGACGGCCAGTAGGGCCCGCAGCCGATCGGTCAAGGCCAAAAAGATACCATGCAATAGTTCGACCCGATCGGCCACCAAGTCGAGAAAATCGATGCGATCGATGACCAGGGTCTCACAATCGATGATGGCCACCGCGTCGGCGGCGTGCGGTTTGTTGTCCAGCAAGGACACACTGCCCAGACTGGTTTTTTCTCCCACCGAGAGAATTTTTTTGCCCTTTCTGCTAATGTCTGCCCGGCCCTTGGTCAGGATATAAAGCTCGCCCCCGGACTCTCCTTGGCGAAGAATGTATTCACCGGCATGAAAGCTCTTCTCCTTGGTGATGGCAGCCAGAGCGGTCAAATCGTCCAAGTTGTTTTGCTTGAAGATGTTGACCGATTCGAGGAACAGGACAATTTCCATTATGTTCATGGTATCTTTCTCCTCCACCAGGATCGGATACAGGTGCGCACAGTCCTCGCCCATCTGGCAACGGCTATGAATCACGGCAGCGCGCAGTAACAGATCCCTAGAATCACTCAACTCTTCGATGGCTTCATGCACCGGCGGCGGGGCGTCGTTCCATTCTTCAGCCACCGGAATACGGAACAAACGCCGGTGGGCTTCCAAAATGGGAAAGAGGCGGCTACGGGTCTCTAGGTCCACCACATTGTCCAGCAGTTCCATGGCGTCCGACCAAATGCCCCGCCGGGCACTCTTGAGTCGATGATGGATGTTCATGATAGTGCGGTGGGGATAGATGAGCCCTAAAACCCGAAAAGCTACCTCAATATTTTGCTCTAGCCGCTCACGCAAAACCTGGATGACGATCGAATCCGGCAGCAAATAGGGCGTTAGCAGATGATAGACCCGGTGGTAGTAACGATAGGCATCCAATCGCCGATCGACGGCCTGCAGGGCCCAACGCTGATTGAAGCGAATGTTGGTGTAACGAGGACGCATGCTGGAAAGCGCCAAGGCGATCCGGTAACGCAAGAAGGCATCATCTTGAATATTGGAAAAAAGCAGCACTTCTACGGCCCGATGGGTACCGATGGTACGAATCACCCGAGGGAGGCGCAAACGTACATTCAAAGGCCGTTTGCGATCGTTGAGCCATTCTTCCAGGACATCTATTACCCGATCACCGTGGGCCGCCAGCGCTTGCCGCGCCTCGATGCGCGTCTCTCGGTCGGAAAGCATATTCATCAACAAGGGCAGGAAATCCTCGCGGAAAACACGGCGGGCACTGTCAGCGGCAATTCGACGCACCGAAGGATCGGGGTCGCTCAGATAGCGGGCCAAATGACTGGTATAACGGCCTTCGCCCAGGCGACCCAGCAATTGGGCGGTCTCGCGGCGCAGAGCGATCGCTGCCTGCCCGCCCTGCTCTAATAAATTTTCCAACACCATCACCGCCGGGTTGGTGGCCCGGTATCCGTGGATGCGGATTAGGCCCTCGATACCCACGGCCAACATGCCCGGGTCTTTGCTCTGCAGATAAGGAACCAACTCGCCTTCGGCGCGCACCGGATCCAGGGTCACCACCGCCCTGACCGCCGCCACCCGAACCCGCCGGGAACCCCGCTGGATGTCATCCACCAGGTTGGCCAAAAACTCGTGATAGCCGCGCGCGGCGATGGCGTCGATGGCGGCTATATTGACTTTTTCAGCTGGAGATCGCAGCAATTGCGGCATATAGCCACGCAAATCAACCGACTCAATGTCCGCCAGCAGCAACAAGGCGGTTTTGACCAAATCCTGATCTTTGGAGGTCAGCGTGGTAAGCAGAACTTGATGGGTTGAGGCATCATCCAGGCGTAAATTGACCGGACCGCTCGCCCCCACCCTGATTTTCTTGTCTAAGGATTGAATATACAGCTTGCGCATAAGCAAAAGCATAGCGGCGAAACACACCACCAGGCCCACCACGATCAGCTCAAAAGCCGGGCGATCCAGAATGGGCGCGGCCACAATCAGCAGCACCCCGCCGATGGCATAACCCATTTTGCGCAAAAAACCGTCGATCACGCCTCGGGTCGGCGCCCGTAACTCGGTGGGTACCGGGTTATAGAGCAACTGCAAGCCCGCCTGGTTGATAGAGAGACTGCCGGAGTTTTCGATGATCTTGAGGGCATACACCGCCAAAAAAACCGGAAAGAAAATCGAAACCACGCTGGCAGCCACCAGAAAGCCGGGCACGATAAGCAGATAATTGAATATTCCCAGTCGATGCAAAATGCGATTGCTGAACAGGAACAAAAAGGCCACTGAAATCACGCCGACGTAGAAGTTCAACTCGCCGAACAAAACCGTCAGCTGATCCTCACCCAGGAAGGCCCGGGCGGAAATTCTAAAATAATAATCGACGATCGAAGTTAAAACCGACGATAGCAGCATGAGTAAGCCGAAGGTGCGCGGATAACTATCGCGGGTCACGTAGCGCAAGCCCTTGCGCAAACTCATCATTTCATGTTCGGGCAACTCGTCGGCGCGGCCATGGTGCTTGGCCAGGCTATGGGCCAAAAAGACGCAGCTCAGCAAGGTACCGGCGGCCACCAACAACAAGTTCACGGTACCCAGGGGCACACTGGCAAACTCCACAAACAAACCGCCGAAAATCGATCCCGACATGCCGCCACCGGCCAAAACACCGAAAACCCGCTTGCCTTCCTGTGGATCAAAAATGTCGCCAGCCACCGACCAAAACTGAATATTAAGCGCGGTGACGGCCACTTCGACAAACAAATACAGGTAGGGACTGACCGCCCAATAATCAAACCGCAACAAACCCCAGGCTAGCACCAGGGCCAAGCTTACGCCGGTGATGCTGGTATAGCGCAGCATGCGCCGGCGCGGATCCGCCAGCATTTTCGAGGCCAGCACCACCACCACCGCCACCGAAATCGCAACCATGATGTACAGGTAGGGCAGATGTTGCGGATTATGCCGACTAAGAAAGAGAGAGTTGGCAGCCGATTTGACAATAACCACATGGGCGACAAACAGAAAGTAGAACAGCGTAGCCAGTACGGTTCGCCGACCTTCTTCTGGCCGCACCCCTGAAATCCGTGCGGCCCATCTTGATAGAGCGCTATGTGCCATGTGAAAATTCGGCGTATCTTAGTGACAGCAGGGAGAGATGTCAACGGGATACGACCATCTAGGCAAAAAAACGGTACCCAATGCATACCATTGTTTTATTTGTGTTTTTGCCCTTCGGTTCCTTGCCAATCCCCCTTTTAACGTTAGTCAGCGAATTTCGAGAAGGCCAAAACCACGGCCTCCTTCATTTGCGATCGTTGACTTTGAATCGAACGCGCCAAACTCAATTGGGCCCGAGCGCGGGCCAAGTTGTGCTCACTGGCAGAAAGATAACGATTGGTATCCCATCGAAAATAATGTTCTTCCAAGGCATCACGGCAGAAGCGAGCGGCCAATTCCACCGCAATAATTTGGGTGGCCGGAACAATGGCCTCTCTCTCCGCTACGCTGGGCAAAGTAGCTACCGACTCTGCCCAACCACTAACACCGGCGGCAAAATAATCGAGGGAAAACGCTCCCTCTTGATCCTCGCCCCCGGGGTGACACCAGGATCGAAAAGCGTCGCCCAACTCCAGGGCGATGGGCATCCGGCTCAGAGTATCGAGATCGACCAGACACAGAGCTTGTCCATGGCCATCGAACAGTACATTGCTGATTTTGGGATCCCCATGCACCACCCGCCCCGGCCCGCTGATAGGAATGGGCAAGGCTTGGGCATGATCGGCAATCGTCTGCGCCAGCGGGGCAATCTCGGCATAGACCCGATGCTGCCGGTGGGTGGCGACAGCCTGCCCCAGCGCGCGGATATGGGCGAGGGTGTCATGCACTCCCAAGCGGGGTGCCCGAAATTCGCCCTCCCAGTCCCATAGAATCCGATGGAAACGACCCAGCAAACGCCCAGCCTCCCGGCAGCGGGCGGGGGAATCGGCCCGCAGCAGCATGTCGCCATCTACCCAAGTCATCAGCCGCCAAACCGCGCCCCGGTCATCTTCGACCCACAGTTGCTTACCCGGCGGCACTAGCCGGGGGCTAAGCAATCCCGCGGCCGCGATTTTGCGGGTCAAGAGGTCGATATCGTAATGAATGGCCGGGTCGAAAATCGGGTTTATTCGCTGCAAGGCAAACTTACCTTCTGGGCAGCTTACCTTATAGGTCAAATTGATGTGTCCGGAATCGATCGATTCAAACTCATTGGCGGATAGCTGCCAATGGGCGAGAATCTGCCTCAATTCCCCAATCTGATCGTCATCCATTCTCATTTGTTCCTATGTACCGCGGGCACCACGCTAATGCAAGGAGACATCTTTGCGAGCGCGGGTAAGGCGGAACCAGCCCAGAATCAGGACCGCGCCTACCAGACAGGCCAACAAACCCAGCAAACCGGCCTCGGGACCAAAAGTACCGCCGGTCCAGAGAACGGGACCGGATTGAGATACGGTCAAAATACGAACCTTCAGATACCAACCACTAACAGGAAAGCCGTATACCCCACCCTGGAAAAAGTTCCAGGCAATGTGAAGACCGATGGGAAGGGCCAGTTGGCCGTTTAAAACATAGGGCAACCCCAACAAGAGACCGGCAGCGGCCACCCCCAGACAGGACAGGAGGGTAGCGTTGGGATTGGCTCCGTGCCCCAAGCCAAAAACAAGCGAGGTAAGCACCCAGGCCACCAGCAAAGCCAGGCGGGCGCGAACCCGGGCGCCGGAAATGCCCTCGGCCAGGACGCGCAGTTGATAGCCCCGGCTGAGCATCTCCTCGTAGACCCCCACACAGAGATACACCCCCAACAAAGCTAGCAACTGCATCCAGAAGTCATCGTTGGGCGCATAGCAAACCGCCACGATTTTAAGCCAGCCGGCCCACCACTCTGCCAAAAAAATCCCACTCATCAACAGGCCCCCCAGAAAGAGCCCGAAGGAAAAATCACGCCACCAGACCCGATCGAGACGAAAGCCGAGATCGGCGAAGGGACGACGATCCAGCCAGCGCATGGCCAAGAACAGGGAAAGGCCAACCCCCAAGAGGCGGGCCAGAAAGAACGGCAGCTGATATGGCGAGGCCCCGCTACGCAGGCGATTTAGATTCTTGACGCTGATCTCACCGCCCGGCAAGTCGCCCATGGCTTTGGCTACCAGACCCAGCAGCAAGACCAATAACGCCACCAAGGCCACCATCAGCCCGGCTTGCAGCAGGAGGCGAAAGCCCGCGCGTAGTCGCCGCTCCGCGGGGTTGACGAAAAACTCTTTCCCCATGGCGCTTATTTGGAGAGGGCGTCTTTTTCTCGAAGCAAGAGCCTAAGCCCTTCTTGGTCCTTGGGTCCCAGGTTGAACTTGGGCCCGGCTTCGGAAAGCAGTTGCACCAAGCCAATCCCGGGTTCCTGGAGTCGGCGCTCGGCGACCCAGATGAGTGCGCGACGTAGTTCTTCGGAATGTTTAACCACGGTATTCGATGTCATGGCAATCACCCTAACATTACAGCTTTAACGTTAATTTCTGGTTTCGGGCTTTTTGGGAATCAAAGGTCACCGTCACCCGGCCGCGACCTTTTACGATCCACTGGACCTCCCGATAACCAAAAGAGGGCACCGTGCTAAAGATCATTTCCGGCCGGTGATCCACATAGGCCACCCGGTCAAGATAGAGATCGTCGATGATACCGCCCGATAACACGGTAAGCCCCTTGCCCTGAATTCGAAAGATATCTTGGCGGCCCAAGGAATGCCGCTGGGCCATGCCGGACATGGTGGGCAAGGCGTGGCGATTGGCGGCGCGGATGCGAATGCGGGTAATGTCTTTTTTGATCTTGGTGACACTGATCTTTTCCAGAGAAATCTCAGGTGCGTGCCCGGCCGTGAAAATAACCAGGGCGGCGTTACGGTGCAGGGCCTCGGGCAGTAAGAAAGTTTGATGGGTGCGGGTGGTGAACTTCTTCCAGCCGCCGATCTCGATTTCACCAAAATCTGGGTGTTGAAACTTTTTCCAGCCGCGAAACATTTCGCCCTGGGTCAAGACATCGTTGAACTTTTGCCTTTCTATGTCTTTCGGCCCCCGGCCGTAGAGTCGTTTGCGGCCGTCTTTGGGTTTCGGGTCATCGGTGGGCCGGCGATAAGATTCTTGATCCGGAGCAAACAATTCACCCACGAATCCAAAAATGCCCAAATTAGAGAACATCCACTGATCAAAATCGCCGTGGGTGGTGTACATGTCCATCATACCAATCACATACATGTAACCAGGAACAATCTTTTCGCCTTCCCGACCCAGATAGTCGTAAACCTTTACGTCCTCGGGCTGGTAGCGCCCGGCCAGCTTGGAGCCCGGTCCGCGCACAAACAAACCGCCATAATTGTGAAAGGCAAAGTTGAAGCAAATATTAGGTTTGCTCACGATAAATTCCGAAAGCGCCCGGGTAGCCCGCGCGGAGTTGGGAAAATCACCGGCCCCGGCCTGGACATAGGGCGGCTGCCAGTGGAAGCCATAGTTACGATTCATGTCCAGGTAACCAGGCGGATCCTCGTTCAAACGCCCGTCACCATCATTGTCGAAGCCTTCGGCGCCCAGGAGCTTCCACTGGCCCGGTTTGCCCGGCTCGACCGGAATCATCACCCGGGCGTCATCGGGATGGTTTCGCCACTTGCCAAAGGGATGGCGCACCCGCATCTGCAAGATTTCGCCGTCGCCGTCCAGATCATCAGGCCCATCTTCATCCTTGCGTCCATCCCGATCATCGTCGTGGGCCACCCGAGCCGTGCGACCGATATCCGGATTGCCGGCGTCTACAAAATAGCGGGTCCGCGAATCAACGTTGACCACGGGCACGATATAGAAGGAGCGCTCATCGACCAGTTGCTTTATTTTCTCATTCTGCTGATAGTGGCTCAGCAGATACCAGGCCAGGTACAAACACACTTCGGTGGCCTGGATCTCGTTGCCGTGAATGGCACCATCGACATAGACCCCCGGAAACTCGGTATCCGGACCCGTCTTTTGATTGTGTACGGTCAACAACCAGATATCGCGCCCCTCCTCGGTCTGACCCAGACTTTCCAGTCGCGTCAGCCGGGGATAGGCCGCATGCATGTCCCGCAGGGCTTGCACCACGGCGGGCCCGTCATAATAGTGATCAAAGGTCAGGCGCACTTCTTTGGCCGTCAAACAGAAAGACTGAGAGGCGCAAAAAACCACTACCCAAAACATGCGATAACGACGTTTCACAGTTTGCCTCCCTTCAGAACCAGCGTCTTAGTTACCGTGCCCGCGCTTTGGCTCCTGGCCTCCAGGACCAGCCGTGATCCCGCTGAGCCCTGGACCAACCAGCGGACCTTTTGGCTTCCTTTCGAGCCGGGCAACAGATCGATAACCGACCGGGGCCGGCCTTCTAAAAACAACAGCGATGGCCCAGCAAGGGTCGCATACACCGGGCTAGGTCGCCCATTGCGCTTACCCTGGTAGCTGGGATAGGGAAGAAATCCTTCATTGGCTATCCAGGCCTCGACCAAAAAAGTTTGGCGGCCCTTGGGCTTGATTTCCACCCGTTCAATGCTGATTAGAGGCAACAGAGCGGCTAGATTCTGCAAAAAGGGCAGCTGCTTGCTTATCAGATCCGCGACCTCATTCGGCCGTGGCCCCAGAGACACCCGGGGCAAGCGACCGCCGATTTCCACTTTGCCCAAACTGGGATGATCAAAGGCAGTCCAGGGCAGAAAAGATTCGGCGCGGTAAGCATACAAAGCCCGGTCCCGTTGCAGCTCCAGATCTTTCTTCTGGGGCTTCTTTTTAGGGTCCGCTTTGGACAAATGCTTGGCTTTTGCTTTCTTGACGTCCTCTTCTTCTTTCTGCAAAGGCGCAGGCGCCTTGGGCAAGGTCCAGAAATTCAAACTGAAGGTGGGAACCCCGTATTGATAGTAAGCCCATTCTGCGATGGAACCATTCCCGAATTCTTCGGGGTCCAGGCCCGCACCGCCCAGGCCCGCTTCTGCAATAAACTGTTCATACCTCTTTCCGATTTCCTGCCAATAAGGAAGATCGTCAAGATGCGGGGTATTGGCCGCGCCCAGGCCCAAAAAGGTTCGCAACATGTTCTCGTTCATAAAGCGAAAGCCGGTGGCCGCGCGCACCATGACCAGCAGTTCAGGCAAGGGGTATGCCTCACTGGCGTCGAGACCCAGACGGGCAGCGAGACGCGCCGGCACCTTATGCCGCTTGCCATTGGTCACGGCATCGGCGGAGGCCTGGGGGGTCTTTCGCAAAGTGTTGGAATGACCAAAAACCAACACCATGGCAATATCGGGATGCGCGAAAGCAAAGCGCATGACTGCCCGCGACTCGGGCTCACGGCCCGCCCATTGTCCGTCGGTAGCGGTGTAATGCTTGAAGTTATGAGGAAAATTTTTACCTGGGTTGCAGCCTCCCGGACCGTCTTCGTTGATCTTACCATCGCCGTCGTTGTCTATTCCTTCGCTATAGAGTCGATAGCGCCCGGCCTCGGCCTTGCCGGCCTCAGCCTTTTTCATCAAGACCGGGTTGTCGGCCACCGGCAGCCAGCTTCCTTCCGGATGCAGCTGACGCATGAAAGTAATCAGGCCATCATGGTTGAGATCTTCCGGCCCATCTTCATCGCTAGCATCATCATGATCATCATTGACCGGCCGGGCATTGCCAAAGTTGTCGGCCAGCGGAAGCACAAATCCACGCGCATAACCATCGGGATTACCAACGGGAATCACGTACCAGCGATAGCTCTGCCTTTCCTTTTGCCAATCGCCCACCAGATGTTCGATTAGCTGGAGGGCAGCTTCGCTGGCCCGGGGATTATCTCCCCGCATATTGGCCACCACCATCACGGCCGGCACCTGCTTATTTGGAGGACCAAGCTCCATCAAATGCAAAGCTCTTTCGCCCGGCGTATTGGCCAAGCGATGGAGTTTGGCAAAGGCTTTTTTCTGCTTGGCAATCTGGCTAAGCCGGGTCTCGATTTGGGCTGGCGTTTGAAACGCAAAGGGTGCGGCAAAAGCCGCGGTTGCGCACATCTGGGTGAAAACCGACAGCGCCACCATCAGTCGAAAATTCATGCCCATCTCCCACTCCCCACGGAGGGTTTCTGAATCGACAGCGTACTTCTAGTTATACGCTTCTGGGCAGAGAAAACAAATTGCTGGAAGGAATAAACTTCAGGCGCCTTGCAGGCGGGCCAAGCGCAAAGGTGCGAGATCGAAGGGCAACTCTCTTTCCCGCTCGTCGGGGGCAATGCAAACTCGTTCGCAACATCCAGGCTCTTGTACCAGCCGTTTGACCAGAGCATGATGGAGCCGGTGTCCCGACTTGTGGGCCACAACCCGCACCGCCATGAAACTGCCCAGCAAGGCCAAATCGCCCAGGATGTCGAGCACCTTGTGGCGCACGAATTCATTGGGAAAACGCAGGCCCCCTGGATTCAAGATGGAAAACGAATCAATCACGACGGCGTTGTCCAAGGAGCCTCCTTGAACCAAACCATTGCGTTTCATTTCGCCAACGTCCTTGAGGAAACCAAAAGTACGGGCCGGGGCAATTTCTTGTTCGAAACAGTCAGCTTCATGGACATATTGTATCTGTTGCCCGCTAATCAGGGGATGATCGAAATCAACCGTACAATCCATGCGCAGTGAACGAGCCGGAAACACCTTGAACAGGCGATCGCCCTCTTGTACCTCGACGGGTTTCACCACCCGAATCCAAGAACGCGGTGCCGGCAGTGAGCGCACCCTGGCCTGCTGAATAAGCCCGACAAAAACTTGCGCCGACCCATCCAGAATCGGAACTTCCTCGGCATCCAAGATAACGCGGGCATTGTCTACGCCCAGGCCATAGAAGGCCGCCAACAAATGTTCGACCGTGCAGACCCGAACCCCGTTTTCTGCCAAACCAGTACAAAACGCCGATTCGGCCACATTTTGGGGCTTGACCGCAACCAGGGGAGAACCCGGCAAATCGCTACGCTCAAAGACGATACCGTGGTCGGCAGGGGCAGGTCCCATGGACAGTTCCACTTTTTTGCCGGTGTGCAATCCAATTCCGCAAACCGAAACCCAGCCACCCAAAGTTCTTTGTTGCAGCACGTTACGATGCAGTTCCATTATACAGCCCTCTTTTTGTCATCTTCCTAAGTGTGCAGGTGTTAGGCGGTGTTATCTGCAACAGCCATGCCAATTTGCATTGATTTTGCACAACTACAAACCCGCTGTCAAGTCGAAGACTTGCTGAAGTTGTATTAGATCCAGGACCATGACTCCCCCCGCAAAACCTGACATTAATGTCAGACTGGTGCCACTCGATCTCTCCGTTGATCCAAATGACGGAGCCTTGATTTGGTATCCCGAAAAGCGTAATCAGCAGCCAAAATGTCGCCGTAAATCTGCCTTGCCCGGGCCCGTTCTTGCTGGTCCGGGACTTTTTCCAAGAATCGAGCCAGGCGGTAGAACAACTCCAAATTGGATCTGCCAATGTCCAGACCCTCGACCGCCCGGCTGTGCATGCGCAAAGACATCTCAGCATCGCCCATCTGCTGAAAGGCCTGCCCCAGCAGGCTGGCGGCTACCCGTGTTTCTGGATGGCTATCCTCGACCTTTTGCAATGCCTCTATCGCCCAACCGAAATCTCCCGCGGTATAGAACTCTTGGCCGGCTTCAAAAAACATGCCGGCCTCAAAGGCGGATTGGGCGGCCAACAATTTGTCACCGGCAGCCTGGGCCTGCTCCCGCGCCGCCAAGGGTTCACCGGTTTGCAGATAAAGACGACAGGCTTCTACGTGACGCCCATTCTCAGCCAGCAACTCTGCCGCCGAAGCCGGCCGGCCCGCCTGCTGGTAACACTCAATGGCCGCATCCACCAGACCCAGCCGGCGACAACAGTCCGCCGCCCTATCGGTCATCCCCGCCTCTTCCAAGGCCTGCACCCATTCCAAATCGCCGATGGTATCGGACGTATCGCGAACTTTTTCCAGGGTGCGAATCCAGTTTTTACGGTCGCCCAGATGACGATACAAGGCCGTCGCCGACGCCCAATTTTCTTCTTTTTCAAAACAAACGGCCGCTTGCTTCTCATCACCCGCGGCCAGAAACTGCTCGGCGGCCCGCGCATACCATTGCCCGGCCTGGTAAAGAAGAGCGGCATCGCGGGGACGGTCGGCCTGCATCAGCGCTTTGCAACAACGCTGCACCAGCCCATCCTCGGCCGTTCCCAAATCGTTGGCGGAAGCTTTCATATAGGCCAGCAGGTGTTCGGCGGCCTCCAGATGCTTACCGATGCCGGCCAGGGCCGCGGCCGCTCCCATCAACAGCCCCGCCTCGGCAAACAAATCGGCCGCTGATTCGGCTTGCCCGGCATCCAGATACATCTGCGCGGCTTGGGCAAAGGTTCCTCGCTGGCGGTGGTACATCGCCGCCCGATCCAGTTGTCCCGCCATGACGGCCAAACGCAATGCCGCACTGGTATCCCCGGCTCGCTCAAACAAATCCATGGCTTGGTCGAGTTTCCCCAGTTTTTCCTGGGCCGCGGCCGCCCGGGCATAGTTCGGAATCGACAGGAACAATTCGAGCGCCTTTTCCGTTTTACCGGCCCCCAGGTAGGTCTCCGCGGCCAACTCGACTTCCCCTTTGCGCGCAAGGTCGCGCGCCACGCTGGCGACCGAGGCCGGCGGCGGCATTTTTCTGCTCAGCCGATTGCGCCCACGCATAGCCCGAAAAAGCTTGCGCAGCAGCAGAAGCGAAAACAATAAAATCAGGCCGCCCACCACCCAGTCGAGTCGATAGCGAAGCCAGTATGGCCGCAGGGGTGCAAACCAGTCGGCGCGAAGCAGTTCTCGATACCAGCCCAAATCTTGCAACCAGCCCAGAGGATCCCAAGCCGCCATCAACCAGCCTGATTTCAGAAAATATGTGCCGAATAGAGATGCCATGGTTTCACAGCAATCGCGATTGGCTGGCGGGCGCTTCGATACCCAGATGGGCATAAGCCCGGGCCGTCGCCAGCCGCCCGCGGGGGGTGCGCTGAATAAAGCCCTCTTGAATCAAGTAGGGCTCGTAGACATCTTCGATGGTTTCGCGTTCCTCGGCCACGGAGGCCGCAATGGCTTCTACCCCCACCGGCCCGCCGGCAAACTTCTCGACAATGGTCGCCAAGATGATGTGATCCATGCGATCTAGACCCAGGTTGTCGACTTCCATGCGTTCGAGTGCTTCTTGCGCCACGGCGGCGTTGACCCGACCATCGCCCAAAACCTGGGCGAAGTCACGCACCCGGCGCAAGAGCCGATTGGCCACCCGCGGAGTGCCGCGCGAACGACGGGCGATTTCCAAAGCGCCTTCCTCGTCAAGCGGCACCTGCAGAATCTGCGCCGAGCGGCGAACGATGGTTTCGAGCTCGGCCGGTGAATAGAACTCGAGGCGGCTTACCACCCCAAAGCGATCACGCATGGGGGAAGACAACAAGGCGGTGCGCGTAGTCGCTCCGATAAGAGTAAAATGCGGCAACTTGAGCCGGAGATTGCGCGCCGAGGGTCCTTCACCCACGATATAATCAAAATGAAAGTCCTCCATGGCCGGGTACATATTCTCTTCGACCACGCGCGGCAGGCGGTGAATTTCGTCAATGAAGAAAACATCGTTTTGCTTCAAGTTGGTCAAGATGCCGGCCAAATCGCCCTTGCGTTCGATGGCCGGGCCCGAGGCAGTGACAATATCCACACCCATCTCATTGGCAATCACGTAGGCCAAGGTGGTCTTGCCCAGTCCCGGCGGCCCGCAGAACAGTACATGGTCGAGCGGTTCACCACGCAGTTTGGCTGCTTGCACAAATATTTGTAGATTATCGGTGACTGCGCTCTGGCCCACATACTCGTCAAAGCGCTGTGGCCGTAAAGCGGTCTCCACGGGCAACTCTTCACAGCTGGCCGTCGGTGATACCGGTCGGTCGTGGTGCTTGTTGTCGTGCTCCGCCATGGATCAGCCTTTGAGCAAACGCAGCGCTTCGGGCAACAGCACATCCAACTCGCCGCCGGCCAGAGCCTGTTCACGAAGCATGCCGATGACCTGCTCCACTTCGGCCCCCTTGAATCCCAGGTTATTCAAAGCAGAGCGCAGATCATCCAGAGTGGCACTTTGGGTCCCGGTCGGGCTAGTTTGAGTCTGGGCCAAGGGCAGCAAGCGATCCTTCAGGTCTAAAATCATGCGTTCGGCTTTCTTCTTGCCGATGCCCGGAATCAGACAAAGCCGAGCCACATCCCCGGAACATACCGCCACCGCCAACTCGCGGGCATCGATGCCCGATAGAACGGTCAGGGCCAGCTTGGGACCCACGCCGTTCATGGCAATCAGCGCCTCGAAAGTGTCTTGCTCAACCGGATCGTAAAAACCAAATAGCTGGATGGCATCTTCCCGAACCGAAGTATGGATTTGCAAAGTTACGGTTTGGCCGATGGCCCCCAATTGCTCGCGGCTGGTTTGGGAGACAAAAACCTGGTAGCCCACCCCGTTGAGATCCAGCACCACGAAATCCGCGGTCTGGCGAACCAGCACTCCTTGCAAACGGGCAATCATGATCGCTTTCTTTCCGGCGCAACCGGGCCTTCACTCCAGCGCAAATGGCACAAAGCCACCGCCAGAGCGTCGGAGGCATCCAGCGATTCAGGCGCCGAACCCAGCGTCGCCACCAGCATTTTTCGCACTTGTTCCTTGTCGGCACCGCCATAGCCGGTCACGGTTTGCTTCACGGTTCGGGTGGGATACTCGTAAACCTTGGCCCCGGCCAGCCCGGCCGCCAGTAGGGCTACTCCCCGGGCATGACTCAAAACCAGGGCACTCTTGGTGTTGCGGGCATGGAAGACTTCCTCTACCGCAACCTCGTCTGGACGGTGTTGCTGCATGATGTCTTGCAACTCGGAAAAAATCTTGGCCAAGCGGACCGACAATGCCTTTTTTCCTCCCCGAATCACACCTACCGCCACCACCCTAGGCACTGGCACGACATCTTCTAGCACCGCATAGCCGGTAGCAGCCGATCCGGGATCGATGCCCAAAATGTACACGCTGGCCCCCGTTTTCATTCCTCGGGCAGAGTGGCCGGATCGATATCGGAATTGTCATAGACGTTTTGCACGTCGTCGTTGTTGTCCAGGGCATCGATCAGCCGCATAACCTGGGCGGCCTCCTTGCCGGCAACCTCTACTGTGTTGGCCGGAAACTTGTCGATGCGAGCCGAAAGCGTCGGAATCTCCGCCTTTTCCATGGCGTCTGCCACGGCCTGAAAAGAGTTGGGATCGGTGGTGATCTCGAAGCAGTCGTCTTCCTCGACGATGTCGTCGGCGCCGGCCTCCAGGGCCACATCCATCAATTGTTCTTCGGTGGAATTGGCCTTGTCTACCACCAGCAGACCCTTGGACTCGAACATCCAGCCCACACAGCCCACTTCGCCCATGGCACCGGCCGACTTGGAGAATATCTTGCGAATCTCACCCGCGGTGCGGTTTTTGTTGTCGGTAATCACATCGACCAAAATCGCCACGCCACCGGCCCCATAACCTTCGTAGGTACCTTCTTCGTAACTAATACCTTCTAGTTCCCCGGTGCCCTTTTTTACGGCTCGTTCAATGTTGTGAGCGGGCATATTACTGCCCTTGGCCTCGGCAACGGCCGAGCGCAGGCGCGGATTAAACTCGGGATTGCCACCCCCCATCCGGGCCGCGATGGTGATTTCTTTGATGAGCCGGGTAAAGATCTTGCCTCGCTTGGCATCGGCCGCACCCTTCTTGTGCTTAATGGTACTCCACTTGGAATGTCCAGACATGACACCTCCCGAATAACAAAGCGGAAATAACTCTCGGCCAGGTCTAACACAAAGCCCCCCCCGCATCAAGCAAGACCGGTCAACACTGAAGTGATTTAGATTGGTTTATTGCTAGGGAACTCGTTTTAGAATTCTGAACACAACCCGGCGGTTGGTCTCGCGGCCACGGGCGGTATGGTTGGAAGCGATGGGCTTGGATTCACCGTAACCAACTGCTTCTAAACGGCTTCGCTCGACGCCTTGCTCGACCAGATAATTGCTCACGGAGTTTGCTCGACGGTCGCTGAGCCGGAGGTTCGAACTGTTTGAACCCCTGGAGTCGGTGTGACCTTCGACCCGAATCAGTTTGATCTCCGGGTGAGCCTTGATCACAAACGCCAGTTCCTGAAGCAAGGACAAAGATTGCCGACTGATACTAGATTTGCCCGAATTAAAGAATATCGATTTGGTAATCTCGATCTTCTTTTTCTTGACGATCACAAAAGACTTGCCCGGACAACCGTCCTTGGGCTTGGCGCCCTTGCCGTCTTCGGCCTTCTTGGGACATTTGTCATTGCGATCGGCAATACCGTCACCGTCAGTGTCGGGCCAAGGACAACCTTTGTTGTCAGCGGGACCCTTCTTGTCTGCACAGGAGTCGTCCTTGTCGAAGACCCCGTCGCCGTCTTTGTCCGGCCAGGGACAACCATTGTTCTCGGCCGGACCTTTTTGCACCACGCACTTGTCTTCCTTGTCGTTGATACCGTCGCCGTCCTTGTCGGCCCAGGGGCAACCTTCGTTCTCCATCACTCCTGGGGTGTCCGGGCACAAGTCCTTGCTGTCAGCCATGCCGTCGCCGTCCCGATCAGCTGCCTCCAGCGGCGGAGGCGGTGGCGCTTCCTTTTTAACCGGGCAACCCTTGTTCTCTTTGGGACCAGCCTGCTTGGGACACGAGTCCTCGGCATCATTCAAGCCGTCCTGATCCGTGTCCGGCCAGGGACAACCGGCATTTTTCACGGGACCGGCGACATCGACACAGCGGTCGTCGGGATCCATGACCCCGTCGCCATCCAGGTCGGCAGGTGGCGGCGGCTCTTCCGGCGGCTCTTCCTGCAGGCGCGGTGACCAGCCCAGGCCGAAAAACACCCGGAAGTCAGGCGTGCCCCAACCGGCTTGCATCGGCAGGCCTACACCGCCGTGGGCTTGTAAACCGTTGGCCAGGGTCATCCGAGCACCCAAAAATCCCTCCAGGTAAACCTGGTTACGTGGGTTCTGGAACAAATTTTCCAGCTCGGACATTCCCTGTAATTCACCAAAAACCATCACCAGGTCACTGGCTTTCATGCCCAGACCCAAGCGATAAACCAGTTGGTCGCCGGTTTGCAGATTGTAGTAGTCCTCTCCCTTGCGTATCCAAACACCGACGTTGGCAGCCAACAACAGACGTCCATCCATCAAGTGCCGGGAGGCAGCCAAGGTGGGAGTAACCGTCAGCGAATCTTCGCGGGCCCCGGTAAACTCCCACTTGTCGCCACTGGGCAGCGAAATGGGCATGACAAAAGCCAAAGACAGAGGAAATGCTTCCTCGCGCATCATGGTGAGTTTGGGCGAAAGCCTGATATCGCCAATGGAAAACGCGCTCAGACCCACGTCGGCACCGCTTACCCGGTCGGGGTTGACCCCGTTCTGATTGAAAATCACCGGCACCGCCAGACCCAAACTGAGCCAATCGGTAAAGGCATACGAACCGTATAGATCGCCGGAAAGACGATCGGACACCAGTTCTCGCACCACTTCGGAGCCGATGTAGAACACCATCGGATCGTTGCTGTAATTGAGCGTCAAGCTCAGATTATAGTTCCGGGCCTTTTCGCCCTGGCCACCTTCGGTCAGCATCAAACCCTGGCTATCGGTAGCCGGCTTGAATCTTTCAAAATCCAGGCCTTCGACCGACTGTGCCGCCGCCGGGAGTGCTAAAAACAGCACCCCCAGAGAAGCCGCCAAACAGCTGGCCGGAGCCCTTCTTATTGCCCATCGCAACATGTTTAATCTCCTCGCTTAGAAAACGATCACACACGGCGCGGTCTACCCGCCGTGTGTGATCGCGTCTGCCAATCGAGACTCGTTTTGCTCCTAGACGCGAAGCAACCGACGGCGCCGGCGCAGAACCAACAACAGACCCAGCGCC
>JAUVBB010000179.1 GCA_030591445.1 Deltaproteobacteria bacterium
TCGGCCTTCTTGGCTGCCTGTTCTTCGGCCTTCTTGGCTGCCTGTTCTTCGGCCTTCTTGGCTGCCTGTTCTTCGGCCTTCTTGGCTGCCTGTTCTTCGGCCTTCTTGGCTGCCTGTTCTTCGGTCTTCTTGGCTGCCAGTTCTTCGGTCTTCTTGGCTGCTTGCTCTTCAGCTTCTTTGGCCGCTTGCGCTTCGGCCTCTTTGCGAGCTTGGGCTTTGGCTGCGCGTTTTTGGCTTTCTTGTTCTAGTTTCTTGGCTTTATATTTTGATTCCAGGAGTCCTCGGTGCTGGATTTCCCGGTAAGAAAGGGCCTGGGCATTGCCGCGTCCTTTCTCGATGCTTTGGCGACGTTGTTTTTGGTCCGCTTTGCTTTTGGAGGTGGCCGGCGGAGCCAAGCTGGGTTTTTTCTCGATTTTGGGCAGTTTTTCTGGAAATGGCTCGGGCTTGGTCCGGATTTTTTCGGGCTTGCCCGACGGAGGAAGCAGGCCTCCGACTTTCTCCGGCGTCATCTTGGTGCGTAAAGTAGGACCGTCATCCATGGGTCCAGTGTCCTCGACCTTTTTCTCGTCTTCCTTGCCCTGGCCTGCCGGCGGCGCCAGTAAGCCATCTTTGAATGCGGCCCCCAGGTTCATCATTTTGGCCATTCGGCCGGCCATTTCTTTTTTCTTCTCCTCGGTCCTCTTCTCGGCCTCGGTCTTCTTGGCCGCCGGCTTCTTCGCCGCCGTGGCCGCATGCACCCCACCGCCTACATAGGTGCGAATCTTGGAAACTAGCTTGTTGGCATCAATTGGTTTCTCGAAATAGTAATCTCCCCCCTCCACCAAGGCGTCGCCGAAATTCTTGACCCCTTCTTTGCCGGTGCCCATCAACAAGATCGGAACCAGTTCCCCGCCTTCGGCCTCACGAATGGCAGAACAGGTTGCCACCCCTTTGCCACCGTCTAATTCGAGGTCTAGGACCACCAAAGCCGGAGAACTCTCGCGGAATTTGTCCATGGCTTGGGCCCCGTCTGCCGCCACCACAGTCGGCCAGCCCGCCAGTCGCACGGCATCGGATATCATCGCCGCCAGTTTTTCGTCCGGCACAAGAATCAATATCTTGGCCATAGTTCCCGTCCACGGAAGTTGATGGTCAATGGGGAAAAGATCATAACATGTCCAACGGATCTACATCAAAAAGAATCTTTGTCCCAGCTGGTGGTTTACATTGGGCCTGCACCACCGAGGCCATCTGGTGCAAAAAGCGCACCGAGGCGGCCTTCAATAGCATTTGAAATCGGTGCCGGCCCCGCAGCTTGGCCAGCGGCGAGGTCACTGGTCCCAGCACTTGGCAATTTCCTTTGGCCTCCTGTCGAATCAGGCGCGCCACTTGCCCGCAAAATTGCTCGGCCGTCTGTTCCTGGATATGGCTGACCCGGATCATCATCAAGCGGCGATGAGGCGGATAGCCTAGACCCTGACGCCGTCTGAGCTCTCTTTGAAAAAACTCCTCGTAGCTATGCTTGGCAGCCAGTCGAATGCTCTCATGATGGGGCATAAAAGTCTGCACAATCACCCGCCCCGGCTGCTCACCCCGGCCGGCCCGACCGGCCACTTGAACCAGGAGTTGAAAAGTTCTTTCTTCCGCCCGAAAATCGGGCAGAGACAAGCTCAGATCGGCCAGCAAAACACCCACCAAAGTAACGCCGGCCACATCGTGGCCCTTGGTCACCATCTGGGTCCCGATTAAAACATCCGCTTCTCCCCGGGCAAATTGAGAAATTTTTTCATGGACCGCACCCCGCCGGGCAGTGGTATCGGAGTCGAGGCGAATGATGCGGGCCCCGGGGAATCGGCGCCGGACTTCGGCCTCGCATTTCTCGGTCCCCAGACCCAAGAGCTGAATTTTACCGCTGTCACAATGGGCGCATCGATCGGGAATGGCTATGCTATATCCGCAATAATGACAGCGCAGGAAGCGCTCGGCGCGGTGATACACCAGGGCCACCGAGCAGTTGATGCAGCGGACGCTTTGCCCGCAAGCGCTACACAGGGCCGAAGATGAGTAACCGCGCCGATTCAAAAACAAGATCGCCTGCTGTCCCCGATCGAGGGTCTCGGCCAGGGCCTGGGCCAAGCGCGGACCAACCGTGTGAATCCGCTCGATGGGATCGATCATATCCCGCTTCAGATCGTCCACCTCGATTTCGGGCAAGCTACGGTTGTCTACTCGGCTCTGCAACTGCAGGAGGGTTGACCGTCCATCTTGGGCATGAAGATAGGACTCCACCGAAGGTGTGGCCGTGCCCAACACCACCACGGCTCCTTCCTCCCGGGCCCGTACCATGGCTAGATCACGGCCGTTGTAAGGCAAGCGCTCGGACTGCTTGTAGGACGAATCATGCTCCTCATCCACTACCACGATGCCCACATCGGCTACCGGGGCAAAGACCGCCGAACGGGCTCCCACCGCCACCCGGGCTTGGCCTTTTTGCAGGCGCCACCACTCGTCTTTGCGCACGCCTTCGCCCAAACCGGAGTGCAGGACCGCCACCTGGCTGCCAAAACGGGCGCGCAAACGAAAGGACAGTTGGGGGGTCAAGGAAATCTCGGGAACCAGCAAAATGGCCCCGCGACCCTGGGCCAGGCAATGGGCAATGGCCCGCAGGTAGACCTCGGTCTTGCCACTGCCGGTGACGCCATGAAGCAAAAAAGGCGCATATTGACTAGCCTCGGTTGCAGCCAAAAGGCTCTGCAAAGCGGCATCTTGTTCGTCGGTCAGTTTGGTGATCTTGGCCGGGGCCGGCAGATTTACCTCCTGGGGCGCGCGGTAGTGGCTCTGTTTTTCGGTTAGAACCCAGCCTTTCTTGGCCAAGGCCCGCAAGGCAGAATTCACCGAGGCCCCCAAGTCGCGCAGCTGAGAAAGTTCTCTTTCGCCGTGCGCCAGCAAGTCTTCGGCTATCTTGGCCTGCAAAGGAGCGCGGCGGCGAAGTTTCTCCAAAACGTCAGGGTCGAGTTCAGGGCCCGGGCGCACGATGGTCTTTTGCCGCGCCTGGCTGGGCTTGCCGCTCTTGCGAAAGCTGGGCGGCAGAGCCGCAAAGGCCATTTCCCCGGGCGCGGTCAGATAGTAATCGGCCGCCCAACTAAGCGTGCGCACCAGCGCCAAGGACAGCAGCGGTTCGGGCTCGACCAGGCGACTGAGCTCTTTGACGGTGTAGGCCTGGGCCTCGGCCGCGCTGGCCGAACCCAAGACCAGGCCGCGCAGGCGGGTTCGGCCAAAAGGGACTTCCACCAGGTGGCCGGCCGAAAGTTGCCCGGCTAAGGCCGGGGGCACTTGATAGGTAAAGACCTTGCGCACCGGTGTGGCCACCGCTACCCGGACATAGGCCGCGTCGGTCACATTTTGGCCTTGAGCAAAGCTCCCAACTCGGCCACCGCCGCTTCGATGACCGCGGGTTCCGATTGGGCGAAGGAGAGTCTAAGCGTTTGACTACCGCTACCGTCAACATAGAAAGGCGCGCCGGCGACAAAAGCGACATCGTGATCGACCGCCTCGTGCAAGAGTTCTTCCGCATCCATGCCCGCGGGCAGATGCACGAAAACAAAGAAGCCACCATCGGGACGGTTCCACTGAACCTCGGTGGGCATATGTTGATCGAGGGCCTGGAGCATACAGTCGCGTTTGCGGGTATAGATCGCGCAGTTGAGCTTGATCTGGCGATCGAGCAGTCCTTGTCGGCAAAACTCGTAAAGCAAGTATTGGCCGAAGGCGGCCGTACAACAGTCCTCGAATTGCCGGGCGATCACCATCCGGCGAATGACATCGGCATCCCCAACCACCACCGCCAAGCGAAAACCGGGGCAGAACACCTTAGAGAAAGATTTGAGATAGACCACCCGGCCGCTTGGCTCGAGCGACATCAATGGTGGCACGGCCTCCCCGGAATAGCGCAGGTCGCGGTAAGGGCTGTCTTCGGCGATCACCAGATCGTGTTGCTGGGCCAGCTCGACCAGGCGCTGGCGCCGAGCCAGAGGCATGGTGACCCCGGAGGGATTTTGAAAATCGGGAATCACATACAAGAGCTTGGGTCGCTTACCGGCTTTTTTCGCCGCTAAGATTTTTTCTTCGAGGAGATCGGGAATCATGCCATCGGCATCCAACTCCACACCGACCAACTCGGCACCGAAAGTCTGGCAGGCACCGCTGCCCCCAAAGTAGGTGGGCAAACCCACGAAAGCCACGTCGCCGGCTTCAATGAAGATCTTGGCGGTAAGCTCCATACCCTGGGAAAAGCCGTGGGTGATGAGCAATTCGTCGGGCGTGCAATGAATGCCCTCTTTCTTGCCCAGCCAATCGGCCAGAAATTCCCGCAATTCGGGCAGGCCCTCGCTGGTGGTGTATTGTAAGGCCAGCGCCGGTTTCTGCTGAAAAATGTCGGTCGCAATTCGCTGCAAGTCAGCTACCGGAAAGGTGGCCGGATCGGGCCAGCCGCCAGCCAAGGAACGAATCTGCGGCTTGGCAATCAATTTGCAAATTTCCCGAATGGCAGAGGCCTGCACTTCATGGGCTCTTTGCGCCAAAAGATGAGTGAGTTCGGCCATGCTCATACCTCCTGGGTTTGATCTACATCGATCATGGTTTCATGCTTGAGAGTATCGAAAACGATCATGGTTCGCATCCGCTGTACACCCTCGACTCCGGTGAGCCGACTGACCAAGAAATCCCGGTAGGCGGCAATGTCGCTCACCACCACCTTTAGCAAAAAATCGCCCTCCCCGGCCAGATAATAGCACTCTTGCACTTTCGGATCGCGGAGCAGTTCCTTCTGGATGCGGGCAATGTTTCTCTTGGAGTGGTAGGAGAGGGTCACCAGCACAAAGGCGGTCAAGCCCTTGCCCACTTTGGCCGGATCAAGCAAGGCCACGTATTTCTGGATGATGCCCTGATCCTCGAGTTTGCGCACCCGCTCGAGCACGGTCGGCGGCGACAGACCCACTTCACCCGCCAATTTCACATTGGTCATGCGCCCGTTTTCTTGCAACAAAGCCAGAATCTTGCAGTCTACCTGGTCCAATCCGTGTTTACCATTCATGCATATAATATAAGGAAAAAAGACGTTTTTGTCAAATGAAACTCTAGTGTTGTGCCATTGTTACTTAATAATAATCGGAAAAACCTTGGGATTATCTTTTTTATTTATCCGGTTCGATCGTGCCAACTTGGCGGGGGCGGTGGTACTTTGGGGGGCCGCCGGCCGTAGAAAAAATCATCGGCCCGGAGCATGAGCTTGCGGGCCAAGTGGTTGCGGCTTACCAAGTAGCGCGCCAAATTATGCAAGCGCGTTGCCGGATGGGAATAGGGGCAGACTTTTACACAAACTGCGCAATCCGAACCAGCTTGACGCCAGTAGCGATAACAACTGTCTTGCTGGGATTGCCATTTTTCCACGCCGGCAAATACGCCTTTGTCTTTTCTGGCAATGGAGCCCGAGGGACAGTTGTAGGCACATTTTTTACAGATGGCACAAAAGGACTGGACGCCGAAGTCAATGGGCGAATCCGCATCCAAGGGCAAGTCGGTGCTGACCACGGCCAGTCGTACCCGGGGGCCAAACTGAGGCGTCACCAGCAAACCCAGCCGGCCCAGCTCGCCCAGCCCGGCGTCGGCAGCAACGGGAACGCACATCAGCTGGTAGTTTCCGTCTACGTGGGCCCGGGCCGGATAGCCCAGCAAGCGGATGTATTCGGCCAGAATCATGGCGATCTTGCCGGCCTCAAAATACTGCAAGGTGGTCTCAGTGGTGGTGGGGCTGTCGGGGGCCTGGCGCACCATCTGATGCGACATAGCCACGCCGATGGCAATGGCGTTGGCATGGCCAAGCTCGATGGGACTGCCCCAGCGACCGGCTCCGCGGGCCCGGTGAGTATAAACATAGGCGGGATTCAGGCGAGTGCAGCCGATCAGACGCGCGCCCAGATAACCGGCAAAGCCCTTGACTCGGCGGGTAAACTCAGCGCTGGACGCCTCCACCGGCCTTCCTCCCAGCGGCTGCGGATCTTGATCTAATTGCTGGGTACAGGAGGCCAGCACGTGGCTGCAGGCTGCCTGATAGGCAGAAGTCAGGGGGTGATGGGTCTTGGATCCGGGTGCTTCTAGCGCGGGCAGAGCGCGGATCTTCTCGTCTGGCTTCTGCTGCTGGGGATGGGCGCGGTAATAGTTTTGATAATCCTCGCTGCCCGGCTGCAGACGGTAGAAGCGGTGGAAAACCGCATCGCGCTCATCGACGGGTTCGATATCAGCAACGATGCGCAATGGCTGCCTGGCCCCCATTGGCAGCCACAGCAGCAACAAGAACACGGCCCCGCCGGCCAGGATCACTGCCAAAACGATTGATCGGGCCGGAAAGGCAAGCAGCAAGGGGCACAAGAACAGACCCAGGACGGGAAGACCGGCCAGCAAGGCAACTACCAGCGCCCGGCGCTCCTGCTCTTTGATGCAGGCATGCACAAAGGCCAGCAGCAACAAGACCGCCAGCGAAAAAACCACCCAGGAAGTGATTAGAAGCCAGTCCAAGACAGCCGTCATGGTACCGCTGTGTACGGCCAAAAACAAGCGGTGCCCGAGATTTGTTTAGCGAACTTTATTCTGGATGACCGTGGCCAACTCGGCCAGCAATTGTACCGCCCGGTCGGCATCGGCCACGGGCAAGGAACCCAGGCCACAGGCCGGCGTGATCATGGACTGGCGCAAGATAAGCCCACGATCTACTCCGGCGGCGGCCAACTCATCGACCAGGGAGAAAAAACGCGCGGCCAGGGATTCGGCCGTCTCGCTACGCACTTGATCGTTACTGGGCACAATGCCCCAGGCCAGCGCCCCACCGCGGGCCATGAGTTCGCCCACTTGCTTAGCGTAGACCAGGATGCTGCGCCCATAAGCATATGCATCGTAGTTGATTACATCGGCCCCGGCTTCGATCACCATGGGCCAGTCGGTGTTGCCGCAGACATGGACCCCGACCACGGCGCCTTCTTGATGCACCGCCGCAATGGCGGTGCCCAGCCTTTGGACCACATCTTCGCGCATCACTCCCAGGAGCCCCGAGGAACCAAAGGCGGCCAGGCTGGGTTCGTCTAAAAAGGCCAGTACTTGATCGCCCAAGGGGCGAAAACGGCGCACTTGCCAGCGGGTTTGCAAACATACCTGGCGCAGCAGCACATCGGCGAAAGTATCATCGTAGTAGATCGGCCGATCTTCTTCGTCTTTGAGCCCCAGTTGAAACGACACCGGCCCCACACAGTGGACCTTGACCAAGGGATAGCGGGGCTGGTGGCTGGCAAAAGTTTCGGCCGCCAGAGAAAAGGCCGCGGCATAGCTGGGCCGTAAAGCGAAGTGCTCGAGATTCCCGCTTTGTTCGGCGGCCATCGCCGTTTGGTAAAAGGCCGCCAGGGCCGCGGCATTATCGGCCGAGGTGTCGATAAACATCATGCCGGCTTCGGTGTTTTCCCGAATGACGGGCAAAGCCTCGGTGTGGGCATAAATCATTTCTTCGCGACAACCACGCCGGGGTAACTCAGGCCAGATCGGAGCTTCGTGCAGATGGTCTACCACCAGGCGGACGGCTTGATCGGGGTCTTGGTGGGGCAAGCTGCCAATCATGGTGGCCATGCAGCGGGGGGCAATCAGCTCAGTCACTCTGGTTCGCTCCCAGTTGTTCCATGACCGCGCGGCCGAGGACGTCTTTTTTGGTTACGTAGCCGTCGGCGCCACTATTCTTGACCATGATCTTGAGATCTTTTTCTTCCAGGCTGGAACAAAGCACCACCTTGATACCGGTGAACATCTCATTCGACTTGATGAATCGGCAAAATTGTACGCCGTCGATCTTGGGCATGACCACGTCGAGTAAAACCAGATCGGGGCGGGTCTTCTTACTTAGCAATAGCTTGGTGGCCGCGTCCACGTTGGTGGTGCGAAGAATTTCAAAACCCTTTTCCGATAACTCATCAGCAATCAGGCGGGTGGTTGTCTCACAGTCATCAACCACCAAGACCCGCCACCTTTTGCTGCTTATCTTTTCCGCTGCCTTCTCCACCTTTGCCTCCTTGTGGCCGACCACACCCACGCCGCTCGCTAACTCTCTATCATAGCAAGAATCGCTTGTCATTTCACCCGCCGGCGTGGCATATGCAAACAACGAACGATTATGAGGGGAGGCAATATGCAAATTGGTATCTTGACTTCAGGCGGGGACTCACCGGGGATGAACGCGGCGGTGCGTACGGTGGCAGCGGCCGGCATCGGCCGGGGCCATAAGGTACTTGGCATCCGCAGCGGCTATGCCGGCTTGTTGGAGGGCGATGTCCTGGAACTGGATCTGGCCGCGGTTTCCGGCATTTCCGGCTTTGGCGGCACCATCCTGGGTTCGGCCCGCTCCAGCATTTTCCCCACCCCCGCGGGACAGCAGCAGGCTCTCGCCCGCCTCGGTAAGTTGGGGCTCGATGCCCTGGTGGTTATCGGTGGCAACGGTTCGTTGACCGGCGCCCACGCGCTGGCCCAGGCCAAAACTTGCCAGGTTGTGGGCCTGCCAGCGTCGATTGACAACGACATCGGCCATTGCGGTTTGGCCATCGGAGTCGATACCGCGGTCAACACCATCGTCGAGGCTTGCGATCGCATCTCCGATACCGCCCGGGCTCATCGGCGGGCCTTCATTGTCGAGGTTATGGGCCGGCACTGCGGCTTCCTGGCCATGCGGGCCGGCATCGCCTCCGAGGCCGACGCCATTCTCTACTCGGAGAACAATCCCAGCGAAGAGGATTTGGTCCAACGTTTGCGCGAAGTACTCCAGCGCTGTTTCAGTAATTGGCACA
The DNA here is from genome assembly GCA_030591445.1 of Deltaproteobacteria bacterium. Lineage (GTDB taxonomy): Bacteria > Myxococcota > B64-G9 > B64-G9 > B64-G9 > JAUVBB01. Next base: position 8,853 of record JAUVBB010000179.1, read on the forward strand.
AGAAACGCGCGCTCATCATCAAGGCCGAAGGCATCCAGGTCTCGACCCAGTTGCTCACCCGCAGATTGCAAGAGTACCTGGATACCGACGCGCCGGGCGTGGACATTCGCGAGACCATCCTGGGCCATGTGGTACGCGGTGGTCGGCCCAGCGCCATGGATCGGGTCATCGCCCAGCGACTGGCCTTCGGGGCTCTGTTGGCCCTGGAAAAGGGCGCCCATGACATCATGCTCTCTTGGGATGTAGAGACCGACGAGGGCCAACGAACCCAGGATCCGCATGTGCGTATTTTCCCACTGGCCGAGGTCTTGGCCGAAACCGGGCGCCTGCTCGACGGCAGCTCGGTGGTGGTCCAAGGACGCCTGGCCATGCTGAGCCAAGTGGAAAACCTGCTAATATTGTAGTCTCCGCGCCTCCCCCGCCACGATATTGCTTGACATCGGTAGCCGCTTCGGTTTGATTTCCCATGGTTTGGTCGCATAAGCGAAAAGGAGATGTCATGACCGTCAAGAAAAAGAAGAAAATGATTCACCAGTTCTACAAAATGAAAGAAAAGGGCGAGAAAGTAGTCTGGATTACGTCCTACGATTACCCCACCGGCCAGTTCGCCGAAGAAGCCGATGTGGACATGATCCTGGTGGGAGACTCACTGGGCATGTGCGTTTACGGCTACAAGGGCACCATCCCGGTCACCATGGAGCAATGCATTTACCATTGCGAAGCCGTGCGCCGGGCGGCGCCCAACACCTTCGTCATTGGCGACATGCCTTTCATGTCTTACCAGATTTCGGTCGAAGAAGCGGTGGATAACGCCGGCCGCTTCCTCAAAGAAGCCGACTGTGACGCCATCAAACTCGAAGGCGGCACGCGCGTCATTCCCCAGATCCGAGCCATCCTCGATGCCGGCATCGTGGTCTGCGGCCACATCGGCCTGACCCCGCAAAGCTCGGGCCAGCTCGGTGGCCACAAGGCCCAGGGCCGCACGGTAGAGTCGGCCCAAGTGCTGATCGAAGACGCTATCGCCCTGCACGAAGCCGGCATTCAGCTTTTGCTGCTCGAGGCCGTTCCGCCCGAGGTGGGCAAGTTCATCACCGACTTGCTGCCCATCCCGGTCTATGGCATTGGCGCCGGCATGCACACCGACGGCCAGTTGCTGATCGTAAGCGACCTGATCGGCCAGTTCCAGGCCTTCACGCCAAAATTCGTAAAGAAATACGCCAATGTGGCCGAAGTAGTGACCAATGCCCTGCGCGACTACGGTAAAGAAGTCCGCTCGGGGGCCTTTCCCAGCGATGAGCACTGCTATCACATGATCGAAGGCGAATTTCCTAAATTCGAAGAACTGATCAAAAAGTACAAGTAAGCGGCAAAGGCCCGCGGGCTAGAGAGGGTGGTAGATATGTCAAACTTGAGAGAAAAACTACGCATTTCCGAAGATCGAATCCGGCAAATCAACGATTTTTTGCTCGATCCCAACAACGAGATTGTCAACGCGGTCATCGAGTTGGTGGAAAAATACGGCGGCCCCGAAGCCATCAACAAGAAGGCCGAAGAAGCTCGGCAACTGCCCAATTTGATGGCCCGCTTGCGCGATTCAGGATCGACCTATTTGAAGGACGTCGAGTGGCTAATCGAGCAGCGCGATAAAGGCGCCTTCGCCTCCATGGCCGACTACCAAAGCCGGATCCTGGGCGATCGCCGGGGCGAAGTCAAAATCGACAACACCAATGCGGTTACTTTGGAAATCAGCGCCCTGCAGTACTTTCCTTTCTTAATCGCCCAAGCCAAGGAAGCCATCGACAAGAAGAACCTGATGCCCGGCCGTTATATCCGGGTGCGCACCATGGCCGAGCAGGTCGAGGACAATGGCGATACTCTGGCCGTCGCCGCCGCCATGCAGATCGTCGGCGCCAGCTATGTTGAGACCTTGGATACCAAGGGCACCGACGGCTCCAACTGCCATCTGGGCGGAGCCGAAACCATCACCGGTTATTTCGGTGGCGTGGGCCAGCCCAACGACCATGCCCTGAAGTATGCCGACGAGGCCCTGCATTTCCTCACCGAATACGGCATCCGCCAGGTGCTCAATGTCAATCCGGGCACGGTGCTCATCAGCTACCTCATGCACCGCTTGGGCGTGGACAACGAATTCAAGATCTCGGTGTTCATGGGCAATGACAATCCCTACTCGGTCTTGTGGACCCTGGTAGGCGCCAAGCTCTTTTCCCGTGATGACGGCTCCACGCCGCTGATCGGCTTCAACCTGGCCAACTCGGTCAACAACGACACCATCCGCAAGACCTCGGCCATTCGCCGGGCACTGGGCTTTGAAAAAGTGGTCCGCATCGAACACCACATCGTCGAGACCTACAAGTCCATCGTGGTCCAACCCTACGATCGGCTCGAAGAATTGGTTGAAGTCGCCGCCGAAGTTCCCAACATCTCGGCCAAGCACGAAGGCGGCGATCCGAAGATTGAGAAAGAGCTCGACCATCCTTCCGACATCCTCGAATACTTCATGGCCAAGAGCGATGTCGAAGCCCAGGGCCTGATGCCGGCGCTAGAGCGCAACTACATGGAAAAACACCGGGCGGTAAACCGCACCGCCGACGCCTTGACCCAAGCCGGCATTGGCGTCATCCCCGCCTGGAACTTGCATAAGTAAGCCTCATTCTTAAATAGAAAACGGGACGCCCCCTGGGCACGGGGCGCCCCTTATCACACTGAACCAACCTATCTTATTTCATCGCCAGGGCCGGCATCACTGGGGTCCTTCTTTCTGCCGACCCTGCCATAGCCATCACGCTATCGATTCATCGCTCATCTTATTTCGTAGTCATCTTATAGTAGTATTCATAAGCAGAAAGCGTGCCAGTTTGAGGCAAATTTCTATTTTACGTAATATCAATAAGTTACGAAAAATCGATGCGCCGAGATTCGGCCCCAGCGTATGTTCAAAGTTAGGTTTGATTGCCTTTTTTGCAGAAAAATACAGTGTCTGCGGCAATTACGCTATGAATTCAACGAGATGGGCACGCAACCAAAAGCTGCTTTGAGGGGAATTAAATGTTGCGCTAGGCCAGATCGGCTTTCGGCCAAAACGAAACCAAAAGTTGCCATAATTCTAGAGCAAAGAGCGACACAAACCGCCGTCGATGGCTAGAGCAGCCCCGGTAAGATAGGACGCCCGTTCCGAGCAAAGAAAGGCCACCAGCGGGCCAAATTCGTCCGGATCACCCACCCGGCCCAGCACATTGGCCGCCGCCCATTTATCCAGCAGATCTTGCGGCTTACCGCCGGTGGCTTGGGCGTTCTTTTTGGCCAGGCTCTGCACCCGCCCGGTCAGGAAATATCCCGGGCAGACCGAATTGACCAATACCCCGTGCTGACCCAGTTCGTTGGCCAGTGATTTGCCCAGGCCCACCGTGGCCGCGCGCACACTATTGGAAAGAATCAGCCCATCAATGGGCTGTTTGACCGAAATCGAAGTCATCAGCACCATGCGACCCCATTTGTTAGCAATCATGGTATCGGCCGCGGCCCGGCACAGATACACAGTACTCATCAAACTCAAATCCACCGCCTCCCGCCAGCGCTCCATGGAATGATCCAAAAAAGCCCCCGGTGGCGGTCCCCCACAATTGGCCACCAGAATATCAAGTGTCCCGTAATGCTCGATGCAGCGGGCCACCAGATCCGTCGCCTGCTTCTCATCACTCACATCGCAAGGCACCGCCAGCACCTCGGCCCCCATCTCCCGCAACATGTCGGCACAGTCGGCCAAGGGCTTCTCCTTCCGCGCACAAATCGTAAGCCGCGCCCCCTCAACCGCCAAACTCCGCGCCACCTCTCGCCCCAAACCCTGACTCGAAGCCGTAACCAACGCCACTCGCCCTTTGATTCCCAGATCCATAACCACCTCCTTGGCCCCGGATGCTACTTGGAATCCCGAACAGATTCAATCTCCACCGGCGCGAAAATTTATTCGTCGTGGTCTTTGAGCCAAGCCTTGAATTCAGCACGCATTTCATGGTCAAGGGGCGAGCGGGCAGACATTTCTTGCGCTTTGCGGGCAAGAACAAGCGAGCGCTTGCGATCTTGCTTGGAATCCCACAGAGCCCGGGCCAGTGCAAATCTAATGTGAGCCA
>JAUVBB010000506.1 GCA_030591445.1 Deltaproteobacteria bacterium
AAGCCCCGGCCCGCAGTGCCTCAAACACCAAACTTTGCTTCTCTGGCGACACCATCGAACTGATGACGATGATGGGTACTTTCCGGTTTTTCAGAATTTGCTTGGTCAAGGCCAAGCCGTCCGTGTCCGGAAGATGGATATCCATGGTAATAACATCTGGCTTATGCCGGGCAAACAGTCGCAAGGCTTCCTTACCCGTGCCGGCAATACCCACCACCGCGAACGATTGCAGCAGGTGGGCTAGCGCACGCCCCGTGCTTTTGGAATCTTCGACGATCAGCACTCGTATGGATTGATCTTCCATTATCCTCAAATCAGTTGTTCGATGGTTGCGACCAACTCTGCTTGAGAGAGTTCTTTTTTCAGGAGATAGGCATCTGCGCCGGCGTCAATCCCTTTTTCACGGTCCTCGGGTCGGTCCCTGGAGGTCAGTAAAATTACGGGTGTCTGTGATAGTTTGGGATGGGCTTTAATTCGGCGGGTCAACTCATATCCGTCTACGTAAGGCATCTGGACATCGGCCAACACCAGATCGAATTGCCGGCCATCCATGGTTTCGAGTGCCTGGCGACCGTCGTTGGCTGTCTCCACCTGAAAGCCAACATCTAGCAGCAAGCGGAGATTCAGCATGCGCGAGGTGACAGAATCGTCTACCACCAAAATGAGTTTTTCGGCATGATCGGCCGTGGCAGTACCGGCTGGGTCAGATTTGGACCGCCCCCGGCCCAGCGGACGAATGGCCCAACGAACCAGGTCCGAGGGATCGAGAACGAAAAACATATCTCCCGATGCCGACACGGTGAGGCCGCTCACGCCCTCGAGCTTGCGGACAAAAGAGCCGAGATCGCGGACGACAATATCCGCTTCTTCCTGGATTTCATCCACCACGATGGCGGCGCGAGATTCGGCCGAACTGAGAATTACGGCCAAATTGTTCTGCTTGCTCTCGTCCATGGAAAAGCGGGTCAAATGTAGCGAAGGTTCCAGGCGAGCCAAGGGAACCGATTCTTCCTCGAACCAGAGATTGGCCACGTCGTCGGTTACCGATACGTCTTCGCTCCGGAAGGATACCACCCGCTGTACCGCGGTTTTCGGAATCACGAAGTTCTGTTCCCGGGTGGTGATGAAAAGTCCTTTGTCCATGGCCAGAGTAAGGGGCAGTAGTAAGCGGAAGCGAGAACCTAACTTGGGAGTGGATTCCACGTCCAGGCTGCCGCCGAGCGTCTCGACCACTTTCTTGACGGCGTTGAGACCCACGCCTCGACCCGAGATGGAATCGGCCTGGACGGCGGTGGTCATGCCTGATTGGAACAACATTCTGGTCAGTTCGGTTTGAGAGGATTGATCGCTGTCAGTGATCCAGCCCAACTCACGGGCGCGATCGCGGACTTTGTCGAAATTGATGCCTCGACCATCGTCGGAAATGGTCAGGGCAATACGGTTGCCTTGGTGAGTCACGCGCATCGATACTTGGCCGGCCGCCGGTTTGCCCGCGGATTGGCGATCGCTTGCTGATTCAATGCCATGGCCCACCGAGTTGCGTAGCAGGTGTAACAGTGGTGACTTCATTTCGGTAACGATTCGACGGTCGAGTTCGTAATCGCCGCCCTCGAGAGTCAGATCAACTTCCAGGTCACGCTTGCGACAGACGTCTCGGACGGCTCTGCGCAACATGGGAAACAAGGAACCGATGGCCACCATCCGCAGTTCCAAAAGCTCGTCTTGAATCTGGCGCAAGAGCTTGCTGAGGTACTGGATATCCTGTTCCATCCCCAAGGCAAGGCCACGCATGGGTTTGAGAACCTGATCCAAGTTGGTCGAAGATTCCGCCTCCATGGTGGCCATGGTGTTTTTGATATGCCGATGGGTCTCCTCCATGCGGATTTTCATCTCCAACAGCTCTTCCATCTGCGCCAGCAAAGTGTCTAACTTTTGGTTGGAAACCCGCACATAATCGTCTGTTTGGCTACTGGCAGAGCCAGCTGCCGCTTCGGATTGAGCGGAGGGTGCTGCCGCCTTGTGTGCAACTGCTGCCGCTGGAGCCGAGCTTGCTCCGGGCAGGAGGTCTTGGAGGCGTTTGAGTGCCTGTGCTTCCTCGTCATTCAGGGTGGTCCCGCCAATTTCTGCCTTTTGCGATGCCTGTTCGATAACGTCCGAGTTGGATAAGATTTCGTCGATGACTTCAGGCGTGGGCACAAGCTGGCGTTCGCGAATGGCCCCCAGTACGTCTTCTAAGGCATGGACCAAGTTTGCTAGCGGTTCCAGTCCCAAGGTACCGGCGGCGCCTTTCAGATTGTGGGCCAGACGAAAGGCAGTTTTGAGGGCATTTTGGCGTTCGGTTTCGTTGGCTGCTTTCTCCTGGGTGAGCATGGCCTCGCCGATACCCTGGAGCAATTCGCGGGCTTCGACGCGGAATACCTTTAGAATCTCAGTGAAATCGTCTTGGGTGCCCATGACTTAGCTCTCTTCCTGGGCGCTGTCGACCAGGAATCCGCGTTGGGCGATCAGCTTTTGAATGTCAATGACCAACATGTCTCGGCGGGCCAGACCACGCAGGCAGGCCTTTAGCCGTTTGGGAAGGTTTTCGGTGAAGTCTTTGATTTCGTCGGATTCAAGCTCCACCAATTCTTCCACTTCCGAGCACAATACCCCGAACTCAACGCCATCCATTTCAATCACCACAGCCCGGTCGCTATCAGCGTGCCCGGAAACCGACTGGTACCAGAAGCGGCGCAAATCTATCAAGGTCAGTATTTTTCCACGCAGTCGAACCAGTCCGGCCACATGGATCGGGGTGCGAGGAATGGGCAGCACCGAACCCAGATTGATGACCTCTTTGACGGCATGCAAGGGCAATGCGCAAACGCTGTCGAGGAGGCGCAAGCCCAGGTAAAGATTGTCATTGCGCCGCGTGGTCAAGGCAATGGGCTTGTCAGCTTCTTGGGCCAACTTCCGGGCCCGATTTTCGAGTAAATCTCGTACTGACTGAGAAAAATTGTCTTGGGCTTTAGTATTGGTCATGGTTCTGATTTCTCCGCTTTTCCCGCGTTTGATCAAAGACTCGTGGAAAGCTCTTGCTGTCTGGCTTCGGCCATTTCCCGGAGGCGACCGGCGGTCATACCGTCGCCCAAATACAGTTCATGACTGGATTGAATTCGTGCCAGCAGTTTACAAACATTGCGATAACCGCGGATGGCCGCAGCCGGGTCACCACTGCGTTCATGGACCACCGCCAAAAGGTAATGACCCAAGGCCAGTTTCTTGTCCAAGTAAAGGGCCTTGCGTAGCGCTTGCTGCGCGTCCGGCCAATTTCGCAGTTGGGTGGCAATCACGCCGCCCAGAAAATGGGCATCTACCGATGTCCGATCTTGCTCGCTTACGGCCTGAACCATCTCATGGGCCGCATCGAATTTGCCCTGGTTGGCAAGGACTTGTGCTTGGGCAAGGCTGGTACCTGATCCATGAAAATTCTTCTCAGGGGCAGAGGGTATGAAATCAGGCTGTCTATTTTGAGGAGGGCTGGGTTTGGCAATGGGTTCAAACTTGGCGGCGGGTGTATTGAGCACCGTTCGAATAGGTCTGGGCTTCCGGGCCGGGCGGCGAGAGGGAGACATTTTTGGCAGCGCTGGTTCCGGATCGTGACCATTTGGTGGTTGGTAGTAAAATGTGCCGGGCTGATAAAAGGAGCGCCACTTACGTAGCCGAGGCATGGATTCGGCATGGCCGAGCATCAGCACCCCGTCGGGAAGCATGGCTTGCTGGAACAAGTCGAGAACCTGATGGGCTTTCGGCAAAGAGAAATAGATGAATACGTTGCGACAAGAGATCAGGGCGGCTTGTCCGGCGGTAAGCTCTTTGGGTAGCGCGGCCGAAGACAGGTTGTGCTCCTGGAAATGTACCACCGCACGCAAGCCGGGATCGATTTGGAAATCATTGCCCTTGCGCTGAAAGTACCGCTCTTGCCACATCGGTTCTGTTTGTCGGAACGAGCGAGTTGAATAGAGACCCTGCCGAGCCCGTTCCAAAAAGTGCGGATTGATGTCGGTGGCCACGATGCGAATGCGATCCGGCCAGAATTCGGGAGCATACTCGCGGGTCCACATAGCCAACGAGTAGGCCTCTTCACCGGTGGCACAGCCGGCGCTCCAGATGACCAGATTGCCGGTGGTGCCAAGCAGACGGGAGAGTTGAGGCAATACGGTTTGGCGCAGGGCTTCGAATTGGGAACGCTCGCGTAGAAAGTAGGTTTCGCCAATAGTTAGGGCGGCGGTTAATTCGGTCAAAATAGCCGGGTGGCCTTGCTGGGCCTGGTTTACAACTTCGGCCAGATCGCGCAGGCCCAGTCGAGCCGGAAGCAGATTGAGCCGGCTGGTCACCAAGGGCAGTCGATCGGGCTGGTAATCCATGCCGTAATGGTTTTCGATAAACTGCCGCAAGGCCGTCTCTGGGCCGGATTCTGTCATACGGAGCCCGCCCCCGGTTTTGCCAATACCAACAAGATTTCCCGCAATTGTTCGGCTTCACTGGCGGCCAGCAGTCCGGTAGGCTCCAATACAATGACCATTTTTTCTTCGACATTCAGAAGACAGCTTA
>JAUVBB010000510.1 GCA_030591445.1 Deltaproteobacteria bacterium
AATCCCCGTTGTGTGGGCGACACCCAACTGCTGCAATTTCGTCTGCGCGCTGATAGCCAGCAGGAAAAAATACGGCAAGACCAGATTCGCCAAGGCCGCGGAGCTCTATTCAACGGCCCCGGTACCCTTCACCGCGGCTTATAGCTCGGCCAGGATTTTCTTGGCTAGTTTCACGCTGGCATCAAGCAGTTTTTCTGGGGCCCCGGCAGGAACTTCCTCGCTCTGACGTGATTTCACTTTGCCCGTCTTGCCATCGGCCAGATTCAGGTTAAAGACCAGGGTCTCACCCACTTGGTTGATGGCACCGTGGATAATAAAATCAGCTTCAAGCTGGGAACCCATTTTGGCCAGGCAATCTTCGTCGTTGCAGCTGCCGAACATCAGCATGCTCTCTTTGAGGGCAAATATCTGTTTCAAATCCTCGGCACAAACAAGCTCGATCTTTTTCGACTGTGACAACTCGGTACACAATCGGCTAGAAATCCCGGCCACCTCATTTTCAGCCGCGCCCGAAGCCTGCAAGACATTTAGCACTACTTTCACCACCGGACCCGGGGCAGCTTTCTCGGCGACGCTGGGGCTGGAATCCGCGGATACTTCGGTCGACCGATGATGACCGGAACAGGCCATAATTGCCACTCCCGCCAAGGCCGCCGCCACTACCAAGATCTTGTCAGCCAGCATGATCCACCTCCTGTTTTTCTGATTTGAATGCTTCAACCTTTACTCCAAGTTTTTTCTGTACCTCTTCCAGTGGAAAGGGTTTTTTCTTCTCGTTATACCCGACTCTGATCTCTTCTATCTTTCCTAATTGGTTCACAATAAACATGGTAGGAAAGGACACTACCCCGTATCTTCTTTGCAAGGCTTGGAACCTGTCTTTTAGTACCGGGAAGGTAAATCCGGCCTTCTTGACGAAGGCCTTCAACTCTTCGATCTTCTCTTTGCGATAGTCACAATTGACAGCCAAAACCGCCAGACCGGCAGGCCGATACTTCTTATAAAGACGCTCGAGAAACGGCAACTCTTTGCGACAGGGCTCACAGTCGATGTCGAAAAAACTTATCAGTAATAACTTTTTTGGTTCCTTGGCTTTTTTCCCCACCAGTCGATCGAGAAAAATCCTCTTTTCTCCGCAGGCCTCTGGATTGTAGCTACTCACAAAGAAAAACGGAGCCTGCCCGCCGAGTTCGGCTTCCGCGCCACGAGCGGTAGCACAAACAGACAGCAGAGAAATTACAGCCATGGCAACAAGAGAGAAGTTTCTACCGATCATTTACCCACTCCATTTGCGACCGAGAGCTTTTCGAGCAAATAGCTAGTCAGCGCATCCCTGGCAATCTTCTTCTGTTTGTCAGCAGAGTCAGGGGCCGCCTTCATATCCTTGACCGTCACCGCTCCCTCCGCAACTTCATCTTCGCCCAAAACCAGGACAAAACGGGCCCCGTCTTTGTCCGCTCGCTTCATTTGCGCCTTGATGCTGCCCTGCCTGACATCCGAACGAACGACCAAACCTTTGTTCCTCAGGTTCTGCATCACCGCCAAACCGGCCGGCCAAGCACCGGGGCCCCGAGTGACCACAAAAATGCTCTCGGGGGTCTCTGGTTTTTGCAATGTTTCTAGCAGCTTCAATAGAATCCGATCGAGCCCGGCGGCAAATCCCACCGCTGGCATTTGGCTCCCACCCAGGGCCGAGACCAGACCATCGTAACGACCACCCGCGGCCACCGCATTTTGCGCTCCCAGACCATCGGCCAGTAGCTCAAAAGTGGTGCGGGTGTAGTAATCAAGACCCCGTACCATTCGGTGGTTGATGTGGTAGGCAATGGACAGGGCCTCTATCCCCTCCCGAACCGTCTGGAAGTGAGTGCCACAGTCTTGACAGAGATGGTCGAGAATTTTTGGCGCTTCTTCACCCACTTGCCGACAAGTGTTCACTTTGCAATCAAGAACCCGTAGCGGATTGGTATCCATGCGCCGCCGGCAGTTGTCACAGAGTTTTTCCTGATTTTTCTTCAAGAAGATCTGCAATTTTTCCCGGTAACTCGGCCGACAAGACATACAACCGAGCGAATTGAGCTCGAGAGTAAAGCCCTGCAAACCGATGGCCCCCATGCACTGGAGCATGACATCGATCAGCTCCACGTCGGCCGCCGGCGCCTCGGCCCCGAGCAACTCGACCCCCACCTGGTAGAACTGGCGGTAACGACCTTTTTGGGGCCGTTCATGGCGAAACATAGGCCCCATATAGTACCAGCGACTCAAAGGCTCTTTCTGCCATTGGCTGTTTTCGATGTACGAACGAACCACGGCCGCGGTCCCTTCCGGCCGCAGCGTCAGCTTGCTGCCGTCACGATCTTCGAAAGTGTACATCTCCTTCTCGACAATGTCCGTCTCTTCACCAATGGAGCGCTTGAACAACTCGGTGGGTTCCAGGATAGGAGTGCGAATTTCCTGGTAGCCAAATTGCGCAAGCGCCGCGTACAACTGACGCTCCATACGCCGCCACCATCCCGTTTGCTCCGGAAGAATGTCGCGCATGCCGCGAATAGCTTGAATAGTTTTCACAAGTAGCCTCGTAGAGTTCCGACTTGGTTTCGTCTGCAAAGATTCAATGTATCTGGTGCGCTACGATAACAGCGGCACCTTGGGCTGTCAAAAGGCAAAAATAATTTGGTCAAAAAGTTGACCGCCTCCAGGTGTGCACTTATCCTACATGTAGGATGTTTATCCACACAGGAGGGTATCATGACCGAGAGAAATCAAAGAAACTCAAAGCGCGCGACCGTAAACATGTTGGTAGGCGAAACCAAGGGCGGCACCTATTTCATGCCCTTATTGGCCAATCTAAGCGAGAGCGGCCTGATGGTGGAAAACCCGGCCGGCCTCGATCAGCCCGAAGAGAAAGACACCTTCATGGAACTAATGCTACCGGGTTGTTCGGACATCATCTGGGCCCACTGTAAACAAGTACGTAAGTCCAGCCACGGTTTCTTCCAAGCCCGCGCCTATAAATTTGTAAACATCTCCGCGGTAGACCGCAAACAGATCCGCGCCTACCTGCAACGCTGCGTCGGATTGGCATAAGTATCACTGCTCGACAAGATTAATCTCATCGGCTAGAATGGGCATAAACCACCAAGGGAGTGCCCATGTCTTTATATTGGCGATGGATAATATTTCTGTTTCTCCTTCCCCTCTTTTATACCTGTCAACCTGCCGACCAAAACCAACAGCTAGCCAACAGAGAGTGCCCGATTATCAATGGCGTGCCGGACACTTCCGCCGAGCATATGGCGGTGGTAGCCCTGGTCATGGATCTGGGCGGAAAAACCGGATACTGCTCGGGCACTTTGATTACACCCACGGTTGTTCTCACCGCGGCCCACTGTGTAACCGACTCCGCTGATGGTTCCGAGTACGATGCCTCCATCTTTTCCGTCGTTTTCGGCCCTACCAATACCGCTACCGAGAAACGGGGTGTCCAAAGGATCTTTACTCATCCCGCCTATGAGAACACCGTGCCCGGCCCGAACGACATCGCCATGTTGCTGCTCGACAGCCCGGCGCCGGCCTCGATCGACCCCATTCCCCACTTGCCTAGCGCCATAGGACTCACCGACGATGACCTCCTCGCCGACATCGTATACGTCGGCTTCGGCCTGGACGAAAACGGCCTGCTGGGCAAAAAGCTCTGGATTACAGGCAAAATCCACCTTATCTGTTACGCTTCGGCATGTTCGGCGGGCATGATTCCCTTTAGTTTCTGCTCCCAGATGCCCGATGGCGGCACCTGCGGAGGAGACAGCGGCGGGCCGGCCTTTATCACTCGTGACAGCGTCGAATACGTGGCCGGCATCACTTCCTACGGAGACAATGGCTGCAACTATTATGGCTGTAGCACCAAGGTCGATGGTCACTTTAATTTTATCGAAGAACTGGTGGGCAGCGACAAAGCCATTGGCGCCAAATGCTATAGTAACGAACAGTGTACAACCGGCCACTGTGTTGAAGACGTTTGCTGCGAATCTGCCTGCACCGACGCCTGCCGTACCTGCGTCGGCAGGACCACCGGCACCTGTGTGATTGTAGCCGACGATGTAGCCTGCCCAGACGATGAGCCCTGCAATGGCCTAGAAACCTGCCAAGCGGGGGTATGCACTGCCGGTTCGGAGCCAGATTGCAGCACCTCGCTGGCCTGCCGGCTTGGTTCATGCAAGGCCGGCTATGGTTGCACCACCACGCCCACCGCCAATGGCGAGACTTGTAACAACGGCGACCTGTGCGATGGCGAAGATATTTGCCAGGATGGCGAATGTACCGCCAATGGCGCCGGGCTCGATTGCGATGACGCTGACTCCTGCACCGAGGACACCTGCTCCCCCACCGGCGGTTGCACCAACACCCCGATGGCCGATGGCAGCTCTTGTGCCGATTCCGATCAATGCAATGGCAAGGAAACCTGCCAAGACGGCGTCTGCTCAGATGGTGCCGCCCTCGACTGTGACGACGGCAATGACTGCACCGCCGATG
>JAUVBB010000334.1 GCA_030591445.1 Deltaproteobacteria bacterium
ACGTGCGCAAAGTGCTCAGCTTCTATGCCGTATACCGCAACATTTACCCGCCCACAAACAGCTCGCTGGCCATCAACTTCACCTTGCCACAAAGCGTCGTTCGCGAAGCCAAACAGCTTCGGCGGCAAAGACGCCAAACCCGGAAAATGGCCAAACGTGGGCTTTGAGTCATTCTGCTAATTCAGTCCTGATCTCGAAGGGGGGCGGATTCTGGATGAGTTTTTTTACTGAGCAACTCGCGGCGGCGCGTTGCAGTGGGCGGTGGTGGCGCTCTGGAATATCGGCCGGGACTTGGATGATCAATTCGATGTTTTCGAGTCGGTGAGATTTTTCGTTCCAGCTATGGCGCTGGATGACCTGGACGCCCTCGATGGGCAAATCGCGGGCCTGCAAATAGGACATCACGTAATAACCAGCACAGGTGGCCAATGATGCCAGCAGGTAATCGAATGGAGCCGGGGCGGTGTTCTCGCCCCCTTCATCGCGGGGTTGGTCAGTGTAGATGGTTTTGCCGTTGACTTCGGCATTGATTTTCTTTCCACCAGCAAAACTTACTTTTATGTCCATTATTCACCTCCATTTTCAGTCTGGGGGAATGTAAGTCCTGATTGGGCCTGGGTCAAATGCAAAAGCTCCTGCATAGCGTCTGCGTACTGCCTGTTGACCACTGCCCCATCCATGCCCAGCATCATCAAGGCCAGGTAGATAGAGCTCGGATCTTTTTGGAATTTTTCTACCAGCACCCGCACCCGACGCTTGCCACGTTGCAAATACAGCACGAGTTCCGTCCCCTCTCGCTGCCTACGCACGGTGGGTCCAAATCGGCCCGAACAAAATTTGACCGTGGTATTTAGCGCTGGCGAAAAACAGGCACTGGCTAGAGCCTCGTTGGCAGCTGCCAACAATTGGGTCTCCGCGGGAGTGAGCGCATTGGCGGGCACCGGCCGGGGGCGAAATGGAATTTCCGCCAGGGCGGCTTTGGCGCGGCCCAGCCATCGCCCCGGCAGGCGGGCCCAGCGTCGCCAAAGATTGTCGGGCCGCGGACGGCGGTCGGGTTCACGGGTGTGGATGCCCAGGTGACGCTCGCAAAACGCACGGTCTCTTTCATCCAGCACATATACCGGCGCCGAAAGCAGGAATTTTTCTTTTCGCGATCGCGGGCCCAGGGCTTGAATGATTCCTTTGGCTGCGCTTTGCCTCATTTGCTCGGCGCTGACCAGAGTTCCGTCCAGGCTCACAAACATGGCCGCGCCCGCAACTGCTTGCGCACCTTGCCCGGCATCTGCTCGCCGGTACAAGAGAAGGCGGGCCCGGGCTTGATCGAATGCTGACAATTGACCAAAACGTTCACGTAAGACAGTGTCCAATTCGTCGGCTACTTGCAAAACCAAATCCAGAGCCCGGCGATTGCTGTCGGGCGAAGACTGGGTAACGATGGCGTCAAATATGGCACCGTTGTCGGGGCTATGCCACAGCTCCCGGTCCAGCACGCCATCGACTACCAAGCGAATTCTCGACGCCATTCCGGTGCGCGGCAGCCCCACCAGGGCCCGCATTCCGTATCGAGCTGATTCGGCCTGCAGGAAACAGTCCTCCAGGCCCAGTTCACGATCCACTCTTTTGCCATTGACCCAAACCGCAAAAGGGGCAAAACGCAGGGCTTCATGCAAGACCTGAATCGTCTCGGCTTTCGGGCGATCCCAGGAACCTAGCTGGATCTTGCCCCCGTCTTGACCGTGGTGCGCCTGCCAGCGCAATTTGCCTGAGCCGGGCGTGAACTGACAAATGGCCGGAACCGGCGGCGCGTTTTGCATGGTAAGCGGGCAGCCTCTCAGCGCAAAGGCCACTAACAAATCGAGCAGTTGTTGCTTCTCGATTCGGGCCAGCGCATGGTGTCTATCGCTCACGGCTCGCGCCTCATCGGAGAGAATGGCCAGGTCTTCCAAGACTGCCAGCGCAAAGCCTTTACCATCGTGGGCCAAGGACAGATGCCGGCGACCGACCTGTATGCGAACGGTCGCGGCCCCCTGTCGGCCCAGGACTTTTACCAGGGCCAGCGGAACCTGGCTACGGTGACGCAATCGCCCCAAGGCCAGTTTCTCAATCTCGGCTCCGACATCGATTTGCAGTAGCGACTTGTTCAATTTGGCCGCTCCAATGCTTGGCTTAGCGCTCTTTCGCGCAGAACTTGGGCATGGGGACCCAGCAGACCTGACTCGGTCGCCAAGCGATCCAGGGCCACGCACAATGCCAACGCTCGTCTTTTGGGCCCAAAATCCTCAAGGCTGCGCCACCAGGAATGGTTCGGATTGATGGCCACAAAACGACGAATCCAAGCCGACGTCGACCGTGGTTGGATGGGGGAAAGATCAACATCGCGCAGGAGATCGCGCCCCAGGTTGTGCACAAAGCGGGCCCGTGCCTCCACGCCAAGCTCCTGCAGCAATTCGTTCAAATCGGCCAGCAAAAAACCGGAGCCGTCCCCCGCGGCAGCCAGCGGACGATAGCGCTGTAAGTCATCGAGCGAGCGGACGTTACTCAGCAAAGTGAACAAATCTCCAAAAGCAGGGTCGGCGGAATCCAGCACCACGGCACCACTGTGCACTCCTTCTGCGGCCAAATCAGACCCAGACTGACCGACAAAGAGCCGATCTCGCATCGACAAGCGAATCAGGCGCAATAAACTGATGGTCTTGCCTCCCAAACAGGGGACGAAGGGGCTTTCCCACAATCCGGGCGTGGCATTCCAGTCTTGCGGCCGGCGCAAGGCACTAGAGGCCATGTCGGCTAGCAATTGCTTCTGCTTGTGGCTATTTTCGGTTAGATGCGCTGCCTGTCGCCGGCCTTGCCTAAGCCAGGCCCAGATGGCAAGAGCCACCGCTGTAAGCAGCAAGGCCAAACCGCCATACCAGAACCAAGCATCCGTGCTGGCCCTTGCCGAGCGCTTCCTGGCTGGCAGTTGAGAACCCGGACCCGCGACCGTTATTAATGCCGGCTCCGCGCTGGATGCACTGGGGGGCACAAGGCTGGCATCTCGCACCTGCATGCGGCCAAGGTGTTCAAACTCCATCCAGGCATGAGCCCCAGATAAGGCCAGCCCGTTTTCGCCGACCAAACCCACTACCAATCTGGCCGGAATTCCCGCCTGCAAAAACACCAGGGTCAGCAGCCCGTTGATTACATCGCAGTCTCCCAGGCCAATGCCTAGTACCTTTCTCACCCAATCCTTTTGCCGGTACTGTGCGTACTGCCGGGCCGTCGCCGCTGAACGCTCGTATTGCACCTGCTCTTGCACCCAAGCTACCAGCGCTTCGCTTTTTTGCGGGCCAAGTTTGGCCAACTGTTGCCTAACGCCGCGGGGAAAAAGCCCGCGCACTTGTGGCCGGGTGGGATAGAGCAAATCCCTGCCCTCGGTTGGGTTCACGTGATAATGCAGTTTGCCGTCAGCGTTCATTCCCGCGGGCAAAATACCCACCACCAAACCCTGTCGATTGGCCTGTACTTCAATTTTGCGCTTCCCCAGCCTGGCACTGCCGCCCCGGTAGGCGTAACCACTGGGAATGGGCAGCAACCACCGGCCGGCTGCGTCTAGATGCCGCACGGTGATTTCAATCTCCTCGGCCTGAGCGGGCTGCCGGGGCACGCGCCGCCAACTGGGATCGGTATCGGAAATCAGCCAGCCCTTGATTCGATCATACTTGCCTAGAATCTGCATGCGAAACAGAAGCGGCAAGGGCGGATGATACTCCAGTGCCCATTCCGGCTCATGGGAGGTCAGATCGACCGTGCCGGTCTGAAAGGCCTGTTTGTCTTCCGGAGCTATCACCGGCGCTCTTACCGGCGGGCGCAGATTGGTAGGCATCGCCACCTTGTCGTCGGTAACTGCCGCCACCCTGGGCGCGACCACCGCTGTTCTTTGCTGGCGGCCGCGATGAATCATCCAAGCCATGGGCAGGCTGATCGAGAAAAACACCAGCAGCAACAAGGCCCACAATTTCGCCCACCGCGGCAGCACCACCAAAGACCGAGCGCCTTCCACCACGCCGTGGAGCAGCCGAGTGCCAAACGATCTGGGGGCGGCCTGATCCACCGTACGGCGAATCAAGGTATCGAAACTCTTTCTGGCCAAATCCAGCGTTTTTCTAAGGGCGCTGTTTTGCACCACCGTCTGCCGGGAAAGCACCACGTCCAGCCGATCTCCATTGAGCAAAAATACCGGATAGGTCCCCTCTCGTTCGCGGTGCTTTCTTCTTTTTCTTTGTCGGCCCTCCAATTCATCCAGATAGGCTCCGGCCGCCACCGGCAATCCACGGGCGAAAAGCTGATAGGCCGGGCGGCTACCAAAACCAACCACTCCGTCTATGCCCGGCCCCCGAAAAGCCAGACTGCCGGGGCCGGCCAGGGAAAAAGGTCTATCCTTTCGCGCACCGTCCAAGAAGACGGGCAAGGGTCGGGCCTTTCGCCCATTGCTGCGCAGGTGGGCCAAATAACGGACCAGGGCATCGCTCAGTTCCTTTCGGAATTGCGCGACGTCGTCTTCCGCTCGTTCCAAAACAATCTCAGTGCCTCTGTCGGGCAGAGCACAGGGGATTTTCTCCCAGCTGGAAAGATCTCCGCGCAAAGCCAGCGCCCATGATTCTTTGCCGCTGTTCGAATGTACTTCCATTCTGGCAGGCAGAAAGCGAAGGACCGACCAGAAACCCACCCCGAATTGGCCGGCGGCATCTGCTTCGCCCTCTTTGCTGGAAGCATACAAACGAAAAAGATAATCGCGGGCATGCTGGAAGCTCATGCCCGCGCCATCGTCACGACAGACCAGCCGAACTCCGCCGTCCACCCAGTTATGCGAAAAATCTAGCCGACGGGCACCGGCGTCGCGGGCATTTTGACCCAATTCGCGCACGAACACCCATGGGTCCTGCCCATAGCGCAGGCCCTCGGCCGCTGCCCTACGAAAGAACTCCCCGGTCGAAGCATGGGCGGAAGGATCAGACATGAACTATTTAGGCACGAGCAATCCGTGTTGAAACAATGTCATCCGAAAGCGGCCCACGTCCAGCTCACCCTCCAGCAAGGCCTGGCACAGGGCAAAGGGATCCAGGTGTTCACCTTCATCGTCTTCTAGGCTGAGCGGCGCCGCAATCTCTTTGACCCAGTGGTAGCCGTGCGCCTCTACCAAGGCGCAACCCACCAAGGATCCCAAACAGCGAATCAGCACGGCCAGGGCCAAGTTGGGATAACGGCCCGGGGACAAGTGCGCCAAATCGGGATCCAGGCGACTGGCCAGGCGAACCCGCATTTCAGGAATGTCAATCAGAGTCAAATAAATATCGATACCTTCGCGCACGCCGATTTTCCTGCGCGCCATCGCGCCCAGCGTCTCTAGCACGCGCCGAGAACGCGCGCGAAGCTGCGGTACAATCAAACGGGCCCCAACCTCGTCCCAGGGCACCACCAGCGGCGCCACTTTTTTTTGCCGCCAGCCCTGGCTCTGGAGCACCTGGGTCACGAAGGGCGTCACTTGTATTTCCATTCGCTCCCGATCGCGAATGAGTTCTACCGCCGACATGGTAGCCATGGACTCTTCGTTCTCATCCAAACCGGCGATACGTGAGATCCGTTCTACCAGTTCCCCTCTCTGCGCAGAGACAAACGGCAGTTGTTCCAAGATTTCGCCAGGAGTCGTCTCCAAGCAAAACTCCGGGAACTTCTTCTGTCGCCAAACCCGAAAACCAGAGAATATGTTTTCTGGAATTCCGCCCCCGGCCAGAGGAACCAATACTTCCAACTGCAAGAACAAATGCAGCTGCGTTTGCACCCATGCTTGTTGCGCCAAAGCCAGGGTAAACACTTCACGACCGACAATCTCTGCTGTTTCCTGATCCAATTGTGCTTGTCGCGCTTGGTAGATCGGTTCGACCAGGCGCAAGAAAACCCGGGTGCTCATTTCATACAATATGGTCGTCACCGCCGGTTGGTAATCGCGCAGCAGTAGGGCCAGATACCCAACCCAGCCGCAAAACCAAGCAGCCAGAGAAACGCGCTCATTCCTCATTTCCAGCAAGCGCCGTATCAACAGCGCCCGCATGCCCGCCGTCGACATACAGTCGACCAATGCCACTCCCACCAAAAGAATTCGCTCTCGAATACGAAATGGAAACCAGCCCCTGATGCCTAGCGCGAGCTTCGCATCCGCCACCAACAGCACGCGCTCCGGCACCGCCACCCCCGCCTGCCGCGCTGCATCTGCCATCCAATTGATCATCTTTTCCTGGCCAATTTCATCAATGGCAACTCCCGGCCGGCTTTCTTTGAACCGAAAGAAGGTCAGCCCCCGCAACACCAGGATCACGCCAAGCAGCGAAGACACACTGATCCAACCAAAATGCCCCAGCGAGCCAATCTCGTACACCACACCCACAACCGCCCCGACCAGCACCGTCATGGAAATCAGCACCACCCCCGTCAGTAGAGCCATGGCCACAATCAAGCGCAGCCCCTGATACCGAAGCCTCTCTTCGCCCAAATCCCAATTTGCCTTCATTGTTCCAGTTTACCCGTATTATCCAGACTTTGCATCCCTCAAATACAAGATTTCCCCAGCCCAAGCCCGGCTAGGCTTGACATGACCGCGCCAAACGCAATAATCCCTTCTCGATATGCAAAACTACCAGCACGCTAGCGAGTTTCAGAGTTCAGCTACGAAACTTTTCGAACTCATCAGTACGCCGGCCTTTCACGAGGCCCTGGCCTTTCGCTTCGGGGCCCTCGAAGTAAGCGCCACCGAAACCGATCACAGTGACCGGCGCGTCAAACTGCAAATTGAACAACTCGACTCTGAACGAGGCATTGTCGGCCAAGCCATGGGCGGCAAACAAATCCGCATGGTTCTTCTGTACGATTTTCTACCCCCCGCCCTCAAAGGCACCTGGTCTTGCCACCTACTAGATCACGGTCAGCACGTCACCTTCGAGGGACGCCTAGCCGTTGAGTCCCTAACCAGCAGCTCTTGCCGCCTTATCGAAAACGGTCGCATCGAGTTCAAGATTCCCCTGTTCGGCAAAAACATCGAAAAGAAACTACTGGCTCGCCAAACCGAGTTCTTGGATCAGCGATCTGTCTTTATTCGCCGAAGCCTTACGCCGCAATGTTAGATTAATTCAAAATGTCAGATTGATTCAAACCGAAAAACCCTACCGACCTACTCACCTTCTTTTTCAGGCGACTCAATCAGGGCCGTCATGAAGCGTACCAGAAGCTCATCTTCAACCCCGGCATTGTTGCTCCCATTCAACTCGATGGTCTCCACCCCCGACAAGCGCTTGATCTCGCGAATAAAGCCATGCCCCATCTTGGTTATCGACGACAACACGGCCACCTTCTCACTTTTGAGCAACATCTTTGCCGTCTCGCAAAACATCTTCGACATTACTTGCATGACCCCAATTTCACCAATGATGTACAAATTGAATTCAGGATCAAAAGCAATCGCCTCCAATGCCGCTTCTTCAAAAGCATCCACATCCACAAAATACTTCCCCACCCTTTTTCCGCGCCCCTTTTTCATCTGCCGGGCAAAAACCGTCTCCTCCCCCTTCAGATTCTTCAGCACACACTCCCACTGGCCCTTTGCCCCTTTTCTCTCCAAGGTCACAAAACCAGCCGCCTGCACGCCTTTGATTCTCTCTACCACATTCAACAGGAGCTCGGTCCTGCCACTACCAGGTGCCCCAGTAATCATTACCTTTGGTTTCGGTTTCATCGTTCCTCCGGCGCACAACATAAAGCCCCGTCCCATCTACGTCAAGCAAAACGCACTTCACACTACCTTCTCCATTTTTCTGTACTATTTCCTTGACAGTCCGGCTAAAAAAAGTATTATGCGCGAGTTGCTGCGGGGTGGAGCAGTTGGTAGCTCGTCGGGCTCATAACCCGAAGGTCGTTGGTTCAAATCCAGCCCCCGCTATAGCAAAGTAAATCGGTCCTACCCCAGGTAGGGCCGTTTTACTTTAATATTGGGCTGTCTTTGAACCGACCTAGACACGTTGGCGGCGATCCCCCCCACTCTTCAACGTGCACCACCAAGTAGACCTCGGCAATCATCGGTCAACCAGCAGCACCGGCAAGTTTCATCTGCCGGTGTTCAATTCATCCTCCGAAGCACGAAGTGCGAAGGGGGAATCCAGCCAATTGAACACATTTGGTCC
>JAUVBB010000197.1 GCA_030591445.1 Deltaproteobacteria bacterium
GAGATTTTCTATGAGGCCATCAAGAAAGGCCGTTACACCTGTTATCTCAAGCAAGGCACCCGACTCGACATGATGTATATGCCCGATGCCATTAAAGCTGCCATCGATGTCATGGAAGCCGATGAGAGCCGGCTGGTGCATCGCAATGCCTTCAATGTCACGGCCATGAGTTTGGCCCCCGAGGAACTTTTCGCCCAGATCGCCAAGCATATCCCCGAATTTGCCATGGACTATCAAGTAGATCCGGTTCGGCAGGGCATCGCTGATTCCTGGCCCAATAGCCTCGACGATAGCGCGGCCCGCCAGGAATGGGATTGGAGTCCGAGTTATGACTTGTCGGGCATGTGCGCAGACATGCTCAGTGTACTTGGCCGGCGTCTCCGGCGGGCGGATTCGTCCGCATAAAGTACCGAACCAATACCGCTGCCAACAACAGACTGAGGCCGGCTGAAAACACACAGTCGGTCAGATAGTGGGCGCCGGCCAGGATGCGGCCCCAAGCGACCGCCAGGCCATAAGCCAGGGTGAGTGCCCAGGCGTAGGCTGCGGTCCGACTGCCCACGGCGCTCAAGTAGAAAGCCAGCGGAACCGGGACAAAGGCCATGGCTACGTGGCCAGAAGGAAAGGACTGGCCCGTGCCTATGCCCGCCGGCAGGAAAAAGGGAGTGAAATTGGAAAAATCGGCGGCCAGGTTGCGGAAACGTACCCGGCCCCAGAAGAATTTCAAAGACTGGGTGATGATCAGTGGTTCGAGCAGGGCCAGAATCACCACCGCCAGCGCCAGTGGGCGCAGCGAGCGGAAGCGAGAATTCTGACCGGAAGCCAAGGCTCCTAGACAAAGAAGCAGCACCACCCAGGGCGGCCACTCTCCGGCCAAAGCCACCGCGCGGGCGAACCAGTGTTCCCGGTTGGTGACCGCCATTGAAATGGCCAGGTCTGGTGATGATGCCAGCCCCAGGGCGCTGAACCAAACCAGCAAGCCCAGCAGCCATACGGTCCAAAATTTTTGCGCTGATAGCTGCGGGGCAGCGGGCGCGAGAGTCTTAGGCGTCATCACAGCCTGGGACCGAAGAGGCGGGTGCCGATACGGACCCGGGTGGCCCCTTCTTCAATGGCGACCTGATAGGAATCGCTCATGCCCATGGATAAGTGCTTCATGGCTACCCCTGGGATCCGGGCCGCGGCCAGCGAGTCAAACAGTGCCCGCGTTTTTCGGAAGCAGGGCCGACAGACATCAGGGTCGGCGCTGAATCGGCCCAAGGTCATCAGACCCTCGACGCGAAGGTTTTCGAAATTTGAAAGGGCTTGGGCCAGCTCCATCACATCCTCGGGCACGATCCCGGTCTTGGCTTCTTCCTGGCCGCTGTTGACTTCGATCAAGATCGGCATTTGCTTGCCGGCCTCGGCGCAAGCCCGGTCCAGCGCTTGGGCCAAGCGCAGGCTGTCGACCGTTTCGATCTCATCAAACAGCTGTACCGCCCGCTTGACCTTGTTGCGTTGCAGATGGCCGATGCAGTGCCAGCGGATTGCATCCCGGCCCAAAGCCTCGACGCTGTGTTCGGCCTCTTGTACGTAATTGTGGCCGATGATTCTGACGCCGGCCTCGATAACGGCCTGGAGCTCTTCTGGCGACCGGGTTTTGCCGGCGGCCACCAAGCTGACCTGAGGCGGCAAGCTGGCGAGAATTTGCTGAACGTTTTTCTGGATGTGAGCAAAGTTCATAACGTTGGTTATGGTAGCGAAAAGGTGCGCGCGGCACAAGACTGGTCGGTGACTACATGCGGATACGGTTCAGCGTGGGGCCGGGGGAGGATCGCCCAGCAGGCGCAAAAAATCTTCTTCGTTAATGACGGCCGTTCGTGCGCCGGCCTCTATCATGGCTTCGACTTTTTCTTGCTTGGGTTTTTTGTCTCCTTTTCCATAGAGCGGCGAGTTTTCATCACCGATCACCAGATAATCCAAATCTTCGTTGACCCCGGAAGGGCAGCGACCCCCAAGCGATGTCACCAAGACCCGTGCTTGCTCCCTGGTCATGGATGACAGTTTGCCAACAAATAGAAAACTGGTTCCTTCTTGAATCTCTACCATGGCTTTACCTCCGTCGTATCCCCTCATTCTACTCGCTCGACCCATTTAACGTCAATCAGTGTTGACTTCCCCGGTTTCATGATGAAAACTAGTTTTACGATCATGGACAATTGTTCAGTGATAAAATGCCAAGCCAGTGTGTGGATCTTGCTGTTCTTGGCTCCGTTTTCGGTTTTGGGTGGCGAATCGGTCCCGAAAAAACGAGTGGCGGTTTTTCTGCTTGGCCAGGATGTGTTTTCGATTCCATCGGCTTATGCGGCCGAACAACGCATTGCCCAGCGCTTGGCTGCCGAGCCCGGTTTCTTGGTTTTGGATGCGGAACAGGTTCTGGAGCAAGAGGTCGACCGGGGGGCGGTCAAGTTGTTGGCCCAGGCGCAAGCCGAATTCAGCCAGGGGGTAAACCAGTACCAGAACCTCGATCTCGACCTGTCCATCGCGAGCATGGCGCGGGCCGCCCAGCGCTTTGAAAGGGCCTATGCCGGCCTGGGATTGCAACGAAAACAATACTTTGCTGCCTTGATGTATCAAGGGGCGGCTTGGCTCAACAAGGGAGAATTGCAGAAAGGGCAGGATTCGTACCGGCGCTTGTTGGTGCAGGACCCTTCGGCCCAAATGGATCGAGCGCTGTTTCCCCCGGGCTTGATTCGCACCTTCGAAGCGGTGCGTCGAGGGGTGCGGGAGGGCGAGACCGGCGGCTTGGAAGTGTTTTCCAACCCCAGTCAAGCCAAGGTCTTCGTAGATGGCAACTATCACTGCATTTCCCCCTGTAATCCTTCCTACTTGCCGGTAGGCAAGCATGTGGTGGTCGTGCGCCGGGCTGGTTATCGGGCCGTAGCCAAAAGTGTTACCGTGAGTTCGGACAGCCGCACCCGGGTTCATGGGAATCTGCGCGAATTGCCCGGCAGCGATGTTCTCTTAGAAAGCATGGCCCTCTTCGCCACTGAATTGGGGCCGGACCTGGAATTGTCCATGGGTCTGCAGAGTATTTTCGCGGACGCAAAACTAGACCAGGTTTTACTGGGGCAGGTTGTGCTGCGGGGCCAGTCGGTCCAGCTGCGTCTATCTTTGTTTGATGTTCGCTCGGCGAGCCAACGTGGCTACCAAACGGCGGTGCTGGTTGCGCCTTTGGCCGGCGGGTTAACCGATATGGTGGCAAAATTGCTGCGCGGTCGGTTTATGCGATCGGTGGTAGTAGATACGGTTGGGTTGGAGCCAAAGCCGGCCCCGTTTCGATTGCGTGGGGAGGAGAAATTCTCGTCCTTGCCGTCTCCTGCCTATTATCAACGCTGGTACTTTTGGGCGGGTCTGGGTAGCGGTCTGGCCGTGGTGGCCACTGTGCTGTGGCTGGTGCTTCCCCAGGATCCAGAGCCCAAAAGCCAGATTTTGCTTGAGTTCTAGGCGCATTGCGTGTCAGATCAATGGATGGAGAGACCGATGAAAGCCCAAGTTAGGCATCTTTTTTCGCTCGGTCTGCTGCTGACCATGGTGCTTGGTGGGCTTGCGGGTTTGGCCACCAGACCGGCGGCCGCGGCCGAGCCGGAAACCACGGTAAAAGTCCAGCGGGTGGGGGTGCTGGCGCTGGCCACTGACAAATTCTCCACCAAAGCGGCGTCATTGTTTAATCGCTTGGCCAGAGAGAACCTGGAACGCGATTCTGCCTATTCGGTCATCGACTTGCGGGCGCTTCTCGCGCACGGGGCCAAGGATCCGAGGCAGAAATTTTTGGCCAAGGCCGGCCGGTGGTTCAAGCAAGGCAAGGCCCAGTATGACGAGCTTGAGCTTGATCTGGCCATCGACTTGCTGACCAAATCCGTCCAGGCTTATCGTAAATCGCCCGGCTACTTGGGTGCGGGGGATGGCTATGTGCAGGCGCTGCTGTTTCTGGGCGCGGCCTATATTCTTTCCGGCGACAGCGAACGCGGCACCGAGCAATTCAAGCAGGTGGCGGTTTTTGATCCGAAACGGGTCGTGGACCGCAAGACTTTCCCCCCGTCTATGCTAGCGGTTTTCAATACCGCCAAGGAGGCGGTGGCCGCCGCTCCCGGTGGTTCGGTATTGGTCAAAAGCAAGCCGAGCGCGGGCGAGGTTTATCTCAATGGCGTATTCAAGGGCATCACGCCTCTGAGTCTGGCCAAGGTGCCGGAAGGTACCCATTTCATCAGGGTTGAACGAGATGGCTATTTGCCCTGGGGCCAACGGATCGCGTCCTACGCAACCCACGAGGAGGCCGTGGAGGCGTCTTTGTTGCCCACCGGGCATCTGGCTAAGTTTGAGAAAATCATCAAAAACCTGACCGACGATCTCGATGACGATCCGCCGGAGAGAGCTTTGATTGCCTTCGGCGACTGGTTGCAAGCAGAGATGGTACTGGTCATTGCCGTCTCCCAACAAGACAATGAGGTAGAGGCCGAGGCGGCATTGATTCGAGTTCGCCCCCCTGAGAGGCGAGGATACCGGTCTGCGGAATTCAATTTGCTCCGGCCGGATTTGCTGGCGCAGGCAGATGTGTTCATTTCCTCGTTGTACCGCAAAGCCAAGGTGTCAGAGTCGATATATGCGGATGAACAAATTCCGGCCCTGGCCATGACCAGTGTCTGTAATTCAGATTCGGATTGCACCCTCGGTGAGGTCTGTGACTCGGTGGCCAGCCGGTGCATTCCGTATGCGCCGGGGGCAAAGGCCTTCTATCAACAATGGTGGTTCTGGTCCGTGATCGCGGGTAGCTTGGCCGTGGCCGGAGGGACGTCCTATCTGGTCTGGCACTACTCTCAGCCGGAGCAAGGCAGTATCGAATTCCAGTTCTAAAAAAAGGTCTGGCCATGAATGCAAGGAATGTTCGCCGGCAGTGGGGGTGGGTTTGCGGCGGCCTGCTATGGGTGCTGACTTTGTCGGCGGCGCAATCGGCGCCGTCCCCCAAAAAACCAGAACGAACCCAAGCGTTCGTGGTGGCCCTCAACGACGATTACGATCACACGGCCCGGAAATTGACCTTGGTTTTCAGGGAAGTGATGCTCGAGGCCCAGGGAATTGAGGTTCTGGATCTGGCCAATCGCCTGGGCCGTGCTGCCCCCAAGCAGGTTTTGCAGTTACGGAAGAAAGCCAACCAAGCTCTGGTCGCGGCCCGGCAGGCCAAGATCGATCTGGAACTCGAGCAAATCTCCGTCTTGGCCCGCCAGGCGCGCGAGTCCTTTGAGAACATGGGCGGATATCTGGCGCCCTTGGCGGGCTACAAAGAAAGCCTGTTACTGCTGGCTATCGGCGAGGCCATGCAAGGACACCGAAAGATGGCTTTGTCTGCCTTTTTCGACTTGCTGATTCTGGACCCTCGTTTTCCCGCCAGCCAGATCAAAGCCGAATCCTTTGTGGTGAATCTCTTCAAAGAAGCAAAGCAGGGCGTTGCCAAGCGGGCGCGCGGAAGTCTTTCGATAAAAAGCCAGCCGCCCGGCAGCAACATCTACGTGGACGGCAAGCTGGTGGGGATAAGCCCCGATAGCATTGATGGTTTGGTCGCTGGTCGGCACTTGGTGATGCTCAAACGGCCCGGGTACCAACACTGGGGCAAGGTGGTTCGGGTCGAGGCGGGCAATCTGGTGTCGTTGAATGTCGAGATGAAGGGTGGCAAAGCCGGGGCCGGTTTCGAAAGCATGGTGAGACGGGCCGGCCAGGCGGTCTCGGACCGAAACCTGGTGGGGCAGGTCATTCGTTTGGGGCAAGTGATTGGGCTAGACTGGGTGGTGCTGAGTCAGCTCGACCAAGATCCCGGTGAAATCATTTTGACGGCCTATCTCTTTGATTATAAAACATCTCGGGTGGCCCACCGTGCCAATATCACCATTGACGCCCATAGCTATAGCGTCAATGAAGATATCCACAATTTTGGCAAAATCTTTCTGGTCCAAGGTCGCGCCGCTTTGGAAAAAATGCGCAAAGAAGGCGATCCGCTCTCCGGGCGTTTGGGTACCGAAGATTGGGATCGCAACGAAAGCGAATCCGCCCACGAACACCGCCAAACCGAAGCTGCCCAGGAACACAAAAGGCGCCCGCCTCAAGAGCGCAGCGGCGATCCCCTCGATCGCATAGATGGCACTGAAGACTGGTAAAGGTTAGGCACTAGTCTTCCTTCTGCTGACAAACCAACAGCGGTCATTTCCGAAATGTTTTAAGGTTTTCGATAAATGGAAAACAAGAGAAAAAAAGACTGTCATCCCCGAGTCGTTTGAGACTGTCGATAAATAGAAAATCACAAGAAAAAAAGGCCGTCATCCCCGAAAAGTTTCTGTCGGGGATCTCGTGAATAACCCGCCAATACAGGATGTTAGAGAAACCTGGGTCCCCGACAAAAACGACTCGGGGATGACTTTTTTTGTTTGAATGTCTAAAAATCGACAGTCTCGAAACGACTCGGGGATGACTTTTTAGTTTGGATATCTAAAAATCGACTGTCTCAAAACGACGGGGGTTAGTCCGAAGGAGGTTGGTCATCGCTAGGGGGCGGAGGCTCTTTGGCCGCGGGTTTTTCTGCCGCGGCTTCTTTTTCCGGGTCGGGTACGGGATCGGCTTCGTCGCTTTCGTTGCTTTCGTTGCTTTCTTCTTCTACCACCGGCGGTGGGCGCCTGGGGGCTCGCTCCAGCTGCAGTCGAACCTCCCGCCGGGCGCTACCGTCATAAAAAATGGTTCCCGTCCAAGGCCGGTAGCCAAATCTCTTGAGTACCAGCTGGTATTGCACGGTGGCTTTCAAGTCGGGAACAATTTGGGGGGTTTTGCCATGCGCTTTTTTGTCCAGGTAGATGCGGGCCCCGGCCGGTTTGGTTTCGATATCCAAGCTGAAAATCTTTTCGGCCAGGGTGACTGATTCTTGGCGCCGCGCCCGGGGAGATAGTTTCCAGGTCTTGGTCAAGGTTTGGTAATGCTCATGCTCGAAAGAAAACTTATGATCCTGACCGGGCAGAATGTCTTCGAGCTTGATGGGGCTGGTATCTCCCACCAGCTTGCCGTTCATAAACACCTTGGCGTTTGCCGGCGTGCATAAGATCTCCAAGCTGGCCGGGATGAATTTCATTCCAAAACTTAGTTTTTTCTCTTCGC
The DNA here is from genome assembly GCA_030591445.1 of Deltaproteobacteria bacterium. GTDB lineage: Bacteria > Myxococcota > B64-G9 > B64-G9 > B64-G9 > JAUVBB01. Next base: position 7,174 of record JAUVBB010000197.1, read on the forward strand.
CCGGATCGAGGCGAAATTCTTCTTGGTAGTCCTGGTAATTGGCGGCCTTGGCTTCCAGTAAATGAATGCCGGGTTTGACTTGATCCATGCGTTTGTCAACCGGTTGTCCGTCTAGCCAATATTTTGCTTCGGCCGGGGTGCTTTGTACCAGCACGGTGGCACCCCCGCCCAGATGTCCTTCCATGCGCAGGTAGCGGACGACGGCAAAACCGAAAACACTGGTGGCCAGAAAAGCCAAGATGGCCAGAGCGATATTGGCGGTCGAGAGTTTTCTGCCCAGAGGGCTGTCTTGCGATATGGTGACCTCGTCAGAGGAGGAGGCATCGAAGTCAAGCGAGTTTGCCGGCGGCTCGCTGGGAGCGGCCTGGTGGCCGGCGTCGCTCGGGGGTGGTTCGCTGGGCAGAGACGGCTCGGCCGCCATCGAAACCGTGGGCTTGCCATCGGGTGACTCGGATTGGGTGGGCGGTTCCCCCGGAGCGGTGTTTGTTTGCAACATGTCCTGATTGGGTACGCAGACCACCGTGGCCATATCGTCGCCGCTGTCTTCTTCCGTGGCTGCCGGCTGCAGTGAAAAGGGTTCTGTCTTGGTCTGGGTGGGCAAGGTTTTCTCGGCCGGCCGGGCGTCAGCTCCCAGGTTGGCGGTAACGATCTCGGCCGGCATTTGTTCGTAGCGCTTGTGCTTGGCCAATTCCCGTTCGATATCGGTCTTGAAGGCCCGCTTCATGTACGAGGCAAGATCTTTGCGCGCAAAGGCGGTGTCGTTGAAAATTAAAAACTTTTGCAGATCTTCCTGCATATCGTAGGCGGTGGTATAGCGGTCGTCTGGATCCTTCGACAAGGCCCTAAGGACGATCTTCTCCAGCGGCGGAGGGATATTTCGGTTGAAGGTGGAAGGGGGCAGGATGGACACATTGCGCACTTTTTCCAATACCGAAAAATCACTGTCGGCACTAAATAGTCGCTCGCCGGTGAGCAATTCGTACAAGACGATTCCCAACGAAAAAACATCGCTTCTTCGATCCAAGTTTCGGCCGCGCACCTGCTCGGGGCTCATATAGCCGAATTTTCCCTTGAGGATGCCGGCCTGGGTTTTGGATGCCCGGTTGGCGGCCTTGGCGATGCCAAAGTCGATGATCTTCACCTCGCCTTCGTAAGAAAGCAGGATGTTGGGCGGGCTTACGTCGCGATGGACAATGTGCAGATCCTGGCCCGCGGCGTCCTTGCGTCGATGGGCGTAGTCGAGTCCCTCGCATACGCGGGTAATGATATAAGTTGCCATGGGGATAGGAATGCGCAGGCCACGGGATTTGTGTCGATCCCAGATGGTACGCAAGTCTTTGCCATGGACAAACTCCAAGGCGATGAAGAAACTTTCCTCGATTTTTCCCAGATCGAATATTTGGGCAATATTGGCATGGTTGAGCTGGACCGATATCTTGGCCTCGTCGATGAACATGGCAATGAAGTCTTCGTCCACGGCGATGGTGGGCAAGATACGCTTGATGGCCACCATCTTCTCGAAGCCCTCAACCCCATAACTCTTGGCCTTGTATACCTCGGCCATGCCTCCGACGTTGATTCGCTCAAGCAAGGTGTACTTGCCAAATTTGACCGATTGATTCACACAGTCCCTTGCGCCCGCCATTGCGGGTCATGGATGAATTTCCCATATTAACAGTAGGTTATCCAGATAGTCAAATTTTTCTAGCCGAATCCGCTTAGTCCCGAGCAGAAAAGAGCCAGACATCGGCGCCGATAAATTGCTGATGTTCGATCAGGCGGAGTTTGCTGTGTAGATAGCGCATAAACTCATCTTGCGGCTGGATGTGTCCTCTCAGGTACCAGAAATAATGGGCATTGGTGCTGGCTAAAATTTTTTCCACGCGCGCGATATCAGCAGTATTGCCAGCTTTCAGACTGACTCGCTGCCTCGACCCGTTCTTCTCCAAATAGTAGTCGAAGTATTTCTTGGTGTGGGAAAAGGCGATGACTTTTGATTCAGGATATCGCTCAACTCCATCCGCGACGCATTGGGCGGCTTCACGGAACTGCTCTTTATGCGGACTTTGAAAGTATTGTACGCTAACAAATAACTCAAAAAAACCGATGGCAACAAACAGTCCCACCAAGGCAAATTGAGTCTTGGGCTTGAAGGGCAGAAAGGTGAAGCATCTGGCCAGTAGCAAATATGCTGCCGGGACAACGATAATCAGATTTCGGAAAGTAAAGATAGGCATGAAAAATATTGAGATTAGCCAGGTCGATAGCAGAGGCACCAGCAGCCATGCCAACAGGACGTGACTGCCCATGGCCGCTGGCGGAAAGAATTTGCCGATCGGTAGTTTTTTGCGCTGGGCTCGAAACTTCAATATCAGGGGAGACACATATATCAAGCCAGCCAATACTCCCATAAGTCCGGATCGGTTATACAGATAGCGGTTGAACTCGGTGAGATGAACCAGGGTCGGGGCTTTGATCCATTCGATGCCGCCGGCATGACCACTGTTCCACGCCGCCAGCGCCCAGGGCATATAGGCCAAGACAATGGGCCCATAAATAAGAGCGATGTTTTTCAACCGGGGTTTGTGTTTCAGCGAGACTGCCAGCAAGGCCAAGCCCTGCAATCCCACCATGAACAAACCAAAGTAATGCAAATAGGCCGCCGCCAAGGCTGACAACACATAAGCCGTCCCCTCGGCAAAACCGGCGCGGGTGCCCCGCCGGGTCTTTCGGTAAATAGCGATCCAGGTATGGCTAGAAATAATGGTAAAGCACATCAGGCTGGCATAGCTTCTGCATTCTTGGCTGTAGTACAAGGGAAAGTACAAGCTTGCCAGCAGCGCGGCCGAGATCAAGCCCTCTCGGTAAGTAAAGAGTCTCTTTCCCAATAGAAAAAGAAACAAGATAGCCAGACTGCCAAAAACGGCGGACGGCAGACGCAGCCAGAACTCGCACTCACCCAAGTATTTTTCGACGTAGTACAGAAGCAGGTGGAAGCCAGGCGGGTGCACATCGTTTAGGGCCCCGTTCTTGATGACCGTGGACAAATCGTCAAAGTTGCTGCGCGCCCAACTTGAGAGCTCGTCGTTCCATAAGGATTGGGATGCCAAACCATAAAAGCGCAGGCCGACTCCCACCAACAGGATGACGCCCAAAATGGCAAACTGATAGCGGGGATTTTCTAGGTGATTAGTCGCTTGATTCATGGGTCATCATTCCGAGCATTGCGCTGAAATCTAACCTAGCTTGGGTTGATGGTTCAAGCGAACTTTTGTGCCGGTCCGCCGCAGCCACGGAATGCACTTGACGGCGGATCAGACAAGTTGCTACGCTTTTAGCTATTCATTTGGTGTTTGGTCTGGTTCCGCGTAGGTACTGGAGATTGGGGTGTTCATGAGCTTTGCCAGAGCTTTCGAGAGTGATGGTTTTTCGCTGGTGGCGGAGGTCAATCCTCCCAAGGGTACGGATTTAGCGGGCTTCCTTGACTCGGTGCTGGAGGTCAAGGGCCGGGTGAGCGCGGTGGCGGTCACGGACGGGGCCGATGCCATCATGCGCATGACTCCGCTGGTGCCCTGTCAAAAACTCATCGAAAGCAATATCGATCCGGTGATGATCCTCAATGGGCGCGATCGCAATCGCATTTCCTTCCAGGGAGATTTGCTGGCGGCCTCGGCTCTGGGGGTGTCTAACCTGCTGGTGAAAGAAGGGCAGGACCCGGCGGTGGGCGATCAACCCATGGCGCGGACCAGTGGCGATTTGAACCTGGAGCACATGCTCCTTTGTGTAAACGCGCTCAATGCCGGTAAGGATTTTAGCGGCGAGAGCCTGACCGGTGCTACCGACTTTCTGGTCGGGGCCGGCCTGAATCTCTCCGATGATATCAATGTCAACCGGCGTAAGGCCGAGAGTATCTCCCGTCTGGCCGAGCTAGGAACTTCGTTTGTGGTGCTGGGTCCATGCTATGACCTCAACATGATAGATCTTTTCACCAAAGCGGCGGAGGAGGCCGAGGTGAAACTGTTTGCCTCCATCATGTTGCTCAAGTCGGTGGCCATGATCCGCTACCTGAACGACTTGCCGGGGGTACCCGGGATTCCCCACGAGTTTCTCAAGCAAATGATGAAATCACCAGTCAAACAACAGGCGGGCATGAAAATCGCGGCCGGCTTTGTCAAAGACGTCGAGGACCGTTGCCAGGGCGCGGTCTTGATTTCACTGGGCTGGGGTTCGCGCTTGCCCGAATTTCTGAGCCTGATGGGTTGTTAGTTGACTGGGTGGATGGAATGACGGCCATGGGTTCATCGCATCTCTCTATCGAAGCATTGGCGGAAAAGTTGGGCTCCGTCGAAACCGTAGCCGATATGCTGATGCATGTTCCGGTCGGTATGCTCTGGGTAGACGGCCAACACGTGGTGCAATACGCCAACGAACGGGCCTGCAAAATCGTCGGAATTGCTTGCCCTAAGCTGGTGGGAAAGTCTTGTTCAGATCTGTTTGGAGAACATTATTCCAAGATGTTGCAGGAACGATTCCCGCACGAAGTTACCCTGCATCCCGACAATGTCGGATCGCGGGTGGTTGAAGTGGGCCTGGTCGGCACCGAAAGCGGACATCACTTTTGTTATCTGACTGACATCTCCATTCGCAAGGAACTGGAGATAGAGCTGCAACGCCGCGATACCTTCTTCCACGATCTGATCGAATCCTCGGTGGACGGGATCATCGCTGCCGACATGAAAGGCCGGATCATCACCTTCAACGGCGGTGCGGTCGATATCCTGGGTTACAGTAAGGAAGATGCTTATGGCTCCCTGCACGTCAAACGGCTTTATCCGGAAGGCGAAGCCCAGGATATATTGAAGCGCATGCGCAGCGAACGGTATGGCGGCAAAGGCAAGCTATTGCGTCATGAGCTCATCGCCATTACCAAAGAGGGTAACCAGATTCCCATGAGTCTGTCCGGTGGGATTATTTATGACGAAGATGACGAAAGCAACGAGATCGCAACTTTTGGTATCTTCACCGACCTGCGGGCCATCCAGAAAATAGAACAAGATCTGCAGCAAACCCACAAGATGCTCTTACAATC
>JAUVBB010000530.1 GCA_030591445.1 Deltaproteobacteria bacterium
GGCGTCTACGCCCAATTGCCAAGCCAGGCGCACTGCCGCCAGAGTGTTTTCTGGCGCCCGATAAGAGGCGCCGCGATGGGCCACAATCTGCATACCGGCTCCCGCGCTGGGTAGAGTTGAAAGAACCGTAAGCGTCCATAAAAGGAGGTTCATGAACGCGACTTTAGACCAAGAAGATAACCGGCGCAATAGCGGCTTGCATGCAGTGGTGGGCTAATGATAGGCAGGAGGGTATGGAAGCTCCTTTTGTTGGTCAGAAAGAATCGAATCATGCGGCTATTTGGCTGGTGGCCTTGGTGGGGGCGGCGGCGCTAAGCGGCTTGGCCTATTTCTTCTTTGCCGAGTTCGAGCATTCGCCCGGATTCGATCCGGCCTTACGCGCTTTTCTCAATCGCTACGAGTTTTTGGCTTTTGCCGGTTTGGGGCTGGCGGGGATGGTGATTATCGCCATGTTTCTCTATCGATTCGAGGCCTTTTCTCGACCGGCGGGGAGCCAATACGAATGGGGCAGCGGGCCCGAGACCTCGAGCCGACAAAGACCGGAACGCATGCCGGTCGCCCATGCTGAACCAAAGCGAGCCACGGCAGAGAACGTGCGCGCTTTTACGGTAACCATCCAACAGAAAAAACGGGTGTGTTATGGCGATATGGTCCTGGCGCCGGGGGCACTTTATTTTATTTGCTTCCAGGACGAAAGTGCCGTCACCGCCAATTTGAGCAAGATATTGATTTCCCAGCTGGGTCCACTGGGCATGCTGATTTCGTCCTTGCTCAAACTTGGCAAGGGCAAAAAACGCGAGCGTGAGTTGGCTACCAAGAAGGCCGAAATGGCTATGCTCTCTTTGGATTCCCGGATAGGTCATTCGGATTACTCCTTTCGGCTGGCGCCCCGGGAGATCAGCCTGGTGAACAAAAGCAGCTGGAGTGGCAACAAGATCGAAGCCGGCAATGAGAAATATATCTTTGGCGAGATCGAGGCCGAAGCTTGGCTGGCGCTGGGGCAGTGGTGCCAAGAACACGAAGTGGTCGCCAAGGGACTGTGAGATGAGAAGCAAGATTGCACTTTTGGTACTGTGCCTCATCTGGCCGGCGTCTTTCAACTCGGCGGGCGGGCGCGACTTTGCGCCCAGAGATCTCGGCGACCTGACCGCCGCGGCCGGCGCGGACCAAATCATACAAGACGAAAACGGCGATAGCTGGGAATTCGTGACCCTCGACGCAAGCGAAAGCAGCGCCGGCGCGGAACCCATTGTTCAATGGCTATGGTCGGAGGCAGGCGAAGAAATCGGCCAAGAAGAACAAGTCAACCTGAGCGTTGGCCTGGGCTCCCACCTGATAGAATTAAAAGTGCTCACCGAAGCGGGCTTGTCGGCAACAGACGAAGTGCTGATCCAAGTGCAAGATTGGCTGGAACCCAACCAGACCGTCGCCGAGGCCGGCATCGCCGATACCCGCCATTACCAAAACCTGGTCCTGATCGGCGACGAAGAAGATTGGTTCCGCGTTCGCCGCCCCCACCCGGGCCCGCTGACGGTGCAACTGGCTTTCATTGATGGACGCAATGACTTGTCATTACCACGGGCATTGGGTGCCGCCAATCTGAGCCTGGAGCTTCGTGGCCCCGATGACGCCGATCTTATCCTAGGCAGCAGCCAAACCAGCCAGGACATCGAAACGGTATCCTTGTCACAATTGGCAGCCGGCGAGGTCCTGATCCGGGTCTGGAACGCCGATAGCCAAGAACAAGCAGAGGACTACCAAGACTGGCCCCTGCGTTATGCCCGGTACGATCTTTGGATTGCCCATGACGACCCAGAGACCGATCCAGCCGGCTGTAATTCCGGCCCGACCCCGCGGCCCGGAGCCGCTCTGCTGCTTATGGCTTGGACTTTCTGGGCGCTTTGCCGCCGGGCAAGAAAGAGGACCAGAGGCTAAGCAAGCAGTGGCGGGCAAAGCCACTCCAGCCGGTCTCGACTCGGCCCATGGGATCACCCACCTCGTAAATCAGGGCCCGCATTTCCGCTGGGTGCTTGAGCATCTGCATCGGGCTTTGCATGGAACCGGCCAGACAACCGCAGTTGGCACAGTCGGCATTGAAGCTAAAGCAGCGGCGGCGCTGCCAGCTGACATCATAGTGGACGGCTTCGTCGCCCCAGTAGCAATGGCCTCGGTGATCGGCAACGGCATACCAGTCGATCATGGCTTGGCTCAATAACAAATCGCCGGGATAGAGACGCTTGACCCGGCGGAGCTCAGCCACCACCGCCGCCCGCGCCGGCGGGGGCAAATCCATGGGGTTGGGGCCATCATTGCGCGGGGTATACAAGTTACAAACCACGCCGCGAAATTTGTGCAGGCGGCTCAAACGCACCACGGTCTCGAGCTCTAAGAAATTCTCGGCACTCAACACCATGTTGATAACCACCCGGTCGTCGCCACTGTAATTGGCCAGCACCCGGTCGAAAACACCGGCGCCCCGGATAGAGTCATTGACTGCGCGCCCTCCGTCTATAGAGACAAACAAACGGTGCTGGAACCGGCGGGGAATCAGAATGGTGCCGTTGGTAATGACAAAGATAAAAGGGAAAGATCTCATCGGCCAGCATCAACACATCCCGGCGCAAAGCCGGCTCACCACCGACCATCAGCAGCAGCCGCACACCTTGTTGGTAGAGCTTTTCAAATCGCTGCCGCCAGAGCTCTACCGGCCGTTCCTTGCGGTCAAGATCGTCCTTGCCGTGGAAGTGATAACAATGCCGGCAACTCAGGTTGCAGTTGTCGGTCACATCCACCTCGGCGCTATGCTTCTGGCCACGGGTGATGCGCTGGAATTCCAACCAGGGAAAATAGCTCAAGGCACGCAATCGATTCATCAGGCGGACCTCGGCGGCCGAAAGCGCATGGCCCCCAACTTGATCATGGCCGGAACCAGATACAAGTCGGCGGCCAGAGCCACCATCAGGGTCAAGGGCAAAAGAGTACCCATGATGCGCGTGCTCAAGTAATCGGCCAGAGCGAAGGGAGCAAAACCCAGGACCAGAATGACCGAAGTGATGACAATGCCGCGGCCGGCAAAGTGAAAGGTTTGCTCGAGGGCCTGCTCCACGCTTTGGCCGCGCTCTGATTCGATCTTAAAGCGCATCAGAAAATGAATGGTATCGTCGACTCCGATGCCGATGGCGATCATACCGATGGCGATAACATCGGAGTCTACCTCGTCCCAACACAGACCCAGATAGCCACCAAGCACCAGCAAGGGCAACACATTGGCAATCATCGACCACAGGCCCACCCTGAGCGAGCCCAGGCCGATCACCATCATGATAGCAATGGCCAGCAGCGCAAAAACCAAGCCCCGGCGTTGGCCGGCGATGATCTCGTCGAGAAACTGCCCAGTCAGATAGATCAAGCCCGTCGCTTCCACCTCGGCCTGGCCGGCCAAATGCTGGGCGGCCATTGCCTCTACCCGGGCGCCAACCGCGCGGGTGCGGCGAAAGGCATCCTGCGGCAAATGCAGAGTCAGACGCATGCTTTGGCGATTGAAATCCACCAAGCGGTCGAGATCGCTACCGCCGGACATCTCGAACAAGAGCAAATACTGAGCCAAGGCCGCCCGGCTGTCGGGTAAGACGCGGCCCGGTTCCGTCCCCGCCTGTATCTCGCGATGAATGCTGCGCATCAGATCCACCAAGGAAGTCACCCGGGCTACCTCGTCGAGTTCGACAATGGCATCCGAGAAGGCGGCGACGGCGGCAAAAAGTTTGGGCTCAAGCAAACCGTCCGGCGCCGGGGCATCGATATAAACATCGATGGTGGTGCTGCCGGCGAAATGCTCCTGCATAAACTTTTGGCCGGTCCGCAGGGGATGGTCGACGGGCATGCGGCGCACGAAATCGGTCTCGATGGTAAGCCGGGTCAAACCCCACACCGATGCCGCCCCCAATAACAAGAACACGAGCACCACCGCCTTGGGCCGCCGATTGGTCAAGCGCACCGAACGGGACAAAAATGCCGTCAGGCCACCTTGCACCCGGCCGCTGAGACCGGCTTGCCAGGGCTTGGGGGCAGGAAGTAAACGAAAGAGGATGGGCGTCAGCGTAAGCGCAATCAGCAGGGCCGAGGCCGCGCCAAAACCCAACACCAGGCCCAGCACCCGGAAGATGGGCGTGGGCACCAACGAGAGAGACATAAA
>JAUVBB010000236.1 GCA_030591445.1 Deltaproteobacteria bacterium
ATACCTCTTCCTTGCCCGATGAGAGCGATCTGGATTTGCCGACCGTGGTTAGGTGGCTGCGCACGGAACGGCCCTGATTTTTACATGGTTTCGAGTACGATGTCCTGCGCCTCGGCCCGGTCGATGCGTCGGCACAACTCGCGGTACTGTTGGTAGCGGGTTTGGGGTATGCGCCGGGACTTAAAACGCAGCTTGCGGGTGCAGGTCACGTTGGCCAGATTCAAGTTGCATTCCTGCTTGAAACGCAAGAGATCGTTGTTGATGAGCAATTGCTCGGGTAGCCGCAGCACCTTTCTGCCCGCCGGCACCTGCAGGGTCGCCGACAGGTCCATGTTGGTGCGCACCACAAAGAAGACATCGGCATGACGCTCTGGTTTGCGCGCGGTGCTGCGCACCAGGTTCGACGGCCAAAGCGGATTGATACGCAGGGTGTTGCCCTCGCGGCGGACCCGATCGGCAACTTCCATATGGAAACGCACGCTGGCCTCGGGGCCGAGATCGGAAAGGCCCTGATAGTGATCGGCAGAGATGCGGGCGCCCGGGAATCGATAGGCAATTTCCTTGGTGAGTTCCTCGCGGCGTTTGCCCTCCACGTTGAGCCGGGCTCGGTGCCGGCTGGCAAACCAGCCGGTCCAGCGCTCCTCCACCTCGGCGATTAGCTTGTTGCCGACGATGCGCGCCTGCAGCCGGCTGGTCATGGTGGAGCTGTCGGCCGGCAGTAGCGGCGTGGTCACGATTTGGTGTCTCTCGCCGTCGAGCACCAGGGCCTCGATACCCTGATCGCGATCGGGAAGGTAGAACATGTTGCCGTAGCGCGCGGTGCCGTCTAAGAACAGTTCTTTTTCAATGCCGGCTTGGGCCGGCACGTAAGTGATGATGTGGTTGGTCTGCGCCTGGGGCACTTCCCAGAAGACCGGCCCCCGATCGGCGGTGCGCACCCCGGCATAAGCGGCCTCGATACCGATGGCCTTGAGCATGGCTATCATCAAGGTCGCCTTGTCTTTGCAGTCGCCGAAGCGGTTCTCGAAGATATTGACCGCCTTATTCGGTTTTTTGCCAAAGATGCCGGCATCGTTATTCAGGTAACGAATTTCCTTGGCCACGAAATCGTAGATAGCGCGCAGTTTCTCCATGGGTGTGGTCGCCGCTTGGATAATTTGCCGGGTTTTCTTTCGGATCTCCTCGTCGATATCGAATTGATCGGAGATGAGGCTGTTTTGCCATCGGGCCAATTCTTCCCAGGAAGGTACCGTGGATACAAATACCGCCGAGCGGAGGGTGCGCAGGGGCGGCAAGAAGGCTTCCTTGTGCAACATGGGCACTTGCTCGGCGGTCCAGATGTCGACTTGCTCGCCGTCGAGGCTTTCACGCTGGTGGGTAATTTGCTCACCGCGCACCAGGATTTTTAGCTTCTTGTCGGCCGGGCTCACCACTACCCAGCGAGCCCGCAGGGTCGGATAGGAACCTTGAAAATTGAAACTCATGGCGAAGTGATCTTGCATCCACGAGCGCGAGCTGGACTGGTAGCGATAGGCCAAGTGAAGCAGAGAACCGGGCTCCAGCGACGGGAAGTGAATCACGCCCTGGCGGATGGAAGTCGCCTCTTGTCGGGTGCCGTCGGGTTGGATGGTTTCGGCCACCTCCAGCCGGAAGCTGGCCGATGATGGTACCCGCACATGGTTGAAATTGCGCTGTCCTGCTTCGGTTCGGATGAAATAAATCTGGCGGATCAAATGCCGGGAAGATCCGTCGGGCAGCACATGGGTAATGTCGTCGTCCAGCAAAAACACCGTCGAGGCTTCGGGATGGGTGGAACGATCCGGTGGCTGGGACAGTATCTGTTCGATTTCACTTTCGGCCAGGGCGTAGCGCTCAAAAGCGACATCTTTCTTATGCTCAAGGAAATCGAGATACTCGCGCAAGCCGGCGGCGTCGGGTTGCCGATCAATAGCGGCCTGATAATGCTTTAGTGCTTCTGGGCGCTGGCCCTGGCGGTAGGCGATATCGCCAAGCATTTTGTGCAGGTACCAGTAGTCTGGTGCAATTTGCGCCAAGCGATCGCAAACGGCCCGGGCCTCGGGGAAACGCTCTTGGGCCAAGTAAATCTCCGCCGCGCGCAGGGCGCTGGTAACCAAGCAAGGAAAGACCTGCGTCTTGGCCTGGTTCAGGACTAGCGCGCGTTTGATTTGCAGGCGGTCGCGGGCGTCTTCGATCAGACGATCGTAGACCGTGGTTTGGGTGGCCCGCAAGGCCAAGGCCCGACGGTAGGCTTGTTGTGAACGCTCGCGCTGGCCCAAGAGTGCATGCAGGGAACCCAGCTGACGCCAGGTGTCGGCCCGATCCGGTTGCTGGCGCGCGAAAGCTTCGGCTTGCTGCAGGGCATCGTAGTGAAAACCACGATCGGACAATAGCGAAATGGTCAGGGCTTGGACCACCGGTAGAGCCCTTTGGGCTTCGTTCAGTTCGGCGATGACCGCCAAGGCCCGGGCGGGCCGATGGTTGCGTTGTTCGTAACGGGCGCGCTCTAATTTTGCGCCGACCAGATCGGGAGCCGCGGCTTCCGCGGCCCGCAGTGCCTTCAAGGCGCTGCCCTGGTGCTCGGCGGCGAAATGGGTCCAGACCCGTTGGAGCTGGTACAGGGGACAATGCGGATGGGCCTTGACCAAGGCCAAGGACTGATCCACCGCCGGGCGTACAAATCCCAGCCGCCGACTCCAGACCGATTGAATAAAAGCAGAAAAGCCGCTGGGATCGTCGGGTTGCTCGCGCAAGCTACGGGTCAGGCTCGCCGGCTGCGGAAGGAGAGCAGTGCTTGTCGAACGGTCCGGGCTGGTTTGGATCTCGGTACTGGTGGGCAAAGAAAGCGGTCGGCCTTCTAAATCGGTGATGCGCAAGCGCAACTGCCAGGGCCCGGTGCGTTGACAGACCTTGACCAGCAAGCGGTTCCAGCCTTTCTCCAGGGTGGCGCCCACGACGTATTGGTCCAGGGCCGCCAGCTCGGCCTCATCGTCGGCCAGCAGCAAGCGCTGGTTGAGCCACAGTTTCACGCCCCGGTAGGCCCCTACCCTAAAGGCCACCGGTTGTTCTTGGTCGCTATGTACGAAGCTCACCAGATAGGCGCAGGTCCAGCGGGAGGGGTCAAGCAATGCGGACAGATTAACCCGACCGTCGAAGTCAAAGTGTTTCACCCGGCGAAAGCTGACCGGGCGCAACTTGCCCGGGTAGTGCTCGGTGTAATTAGCGAAGCCTTTTTCCGGGGGATAGACGGTATCGAAACCGGCGTTCTGATCGTTGCCGAAGGGTCCGACCACCATCCAGTCTTTCAGCAAGCCCAAGCCGGCGAAGGTTTCTTCGGCTCGCGGCTGGGCACCCAAGTAGCGTAAGGTATGGCCCAAAAAATAGCGCGCGCGGGAACGGAGCAAAGGCGGTGTCTGCGGCTGGTCGACGATGTCTTGCAGGCTGGCGCGTAGGCGTTGGGCTTGCCCGCGGGTAGCAAACAAGCGGTAGGCCATCCACATGGCCAGTTCGGCCTGGGCATCAGGGGAGCGGGCCGCCAAGAGAAAATGATCGAAGGCCTGTTCCTCCTCGCCGCGGATTAAGGCCGTCCAGCCGGCCCATTGGCGAATGCTTGATTCATGGCCGTCGAGTTCCACCGCCTGCTGAAACTCCGCGGCCGCTTTATCGCTTTGACCTTGTTCGACCATAAAGTTTACGCCCCGGTCCCGATGGGCCAGGGCGCGGGCGTGATCGAGATCGGAGGCCGGCGCAACGCGAGACAGAAGGGTGGGGGCGCAGCCTGACAGGGCGAACAAAACCCAAGCCACAAGCATTGTTTGATTCATGGGCTGGAATCCTTTTCCGCCGTCGTTTCTTATGATGAGCGGAGGCAGGCGAGAGTTTGCAGCGGTTTACTTCTGGGGTTTGGGCGGTGCTGGCACGGCGGTGGGTGCTTGGGCGCCGGCCGTATACTGTGCCATGCCCGTGGCCACGGCTTTTTCAATCACCGGCTTCAGATCGCCGTGATAGGCTATCGATACCGAAGAACCTTTTTGGGCACTTTCGAGCTTGCCGAGTACCTCGGTGATCATCTTCTTGGTGTCGGCATCCAGTTTCACCGGCAGGGGCATGGCGCCATCAGGCGCGGCCATGGCCATCTTAGCCATGGTCAAACCCTGATCCAATTGGGTTTTGATCTGGGCGGCGCCGGCGTCATCGCTGAGCACGGTACCGGCCAGGCCCTTGTCCAGATGCAGGAAGAAACCGCCGCCTTTGGTCTTGAAAGGGGAGGCCGCCGCCCCGGGGACATCACCGGTGAGCAGATAGAGGCGGAACTGACTCAGATCGCTTTCTAGAGCGGAAAGTTGGGCAAGGATTTTGCCCCGGTCGCTGCCTGAGAGCGATTTGCTTTTGCCCGCGTGCACATCCAGCACCTTCTTGAGCATGTCGGCGTTGGGGGCGCCCAGCACACCCTTGGCGCCCAGGTCTGCGTAATGGACACCCTGGGGCATGGAGAACAAGGCCACGCCGTTGTGGTCACCGGCTTTTTGGCCGGTCAGACTTTTGACACTGAGACCATCGACGATAAAGGCCATCTTGTCTTCGGAGCCCACGTAACCGATGAAAGTAATTTTTCCCAGGTTGTTGATATCGATGCCCGACATCTTAAGCACTTGTTCGGTCATGGCCTCGACAGTGGGAATCTGGGCTTTCATCTCGGCCGGCACCAGCTTGGCCAAGGTCGACTTGGCGTACTTGATAAAGGCGGCGGCGTCCATGGTACCCACGATATCGGCATCGGCCGGGATCATGTCCAAGGAAGCGGGCGCTTCCGCTTTTTTCTTGTTGCAAGCAAGACCCAGGCTCAGGACCAACAGACCAACCAAAGAACCCACAATAGCTTTGCGCATCATGACTCTATCCTTTCTGGAAGAGGAGCAATTTGATCGCGTATGGTAGGCAGGTGAGCGAGCCGGGGTCAAGCAACTTTAAATGTTGCGGGCAAGAAATATTTTGTTACATTGACGGCCTTTGGCCGAGCCGGGTAGACTTCGCCAATAATGCAAAGATAAAGGGAGGCTTGGACATGAGGGCAGAGATGGCGCAAAAGCAAGCGACGATGTCTCGGCGCTGTGGGTGGCTCAATGCTTGGTGGATTCTGCTTATGGCCGTAGGTTGCGGGCGCGAGTTTGCCAAGCCGCCTGGCCCCGGCGTGGTGGAAGGCAAGCTGGAGGTAGGCGCGGTCAATCCCGAACCGGTAGCGGATGCCCGGGTGCGTCTGGTCGAATGCGGCCTCTCGGTGCGTTCCGAGGCCGACGGAGATTTTCGTATCTACGGCGTGCCCAGTGGCGAGTATACCGCCCGGATGGACACGGTTTTGTTGGTCGATGGGCAGGAGCAGGCCTATTCGGCAGAGTTGGATGACTCGGTCTTGGTGGTGGGTCCGGCCGTGACCAACCTGGGAGCCTTGCGCCTGAATCAGGCCGGTCAGGTGGGGGGCATGGTTGCTATCAACGATGGCAGCCCGGCTCTCAACACCGTGATATATGTGGTGGGCGGCGACGCCATTGCCCATGCCGGCCATGACGGTCGTTTCCGCTTGGACGCCGTACCGCCGGGCAGCCGGCAAATCGGCGCCGCCCGGCCCGGGTATATGTTGGCCCAAGCACAGACGGTCACGGTGAGCCCGGGTCTGGAGACCGAGCTCAACCTGAACCTGGAAGCGATAGCCGCGGGGGCCACCGGTAGGGTGGCGGGCACGGTGGTGTTGGGCAATCCCGGCCCGGCGCCGGGGGTGCTGGTGGAATTGGTCGAACGCTTCCGTTCCCAGCGGATGATCGCACAGACCGACGCCGAGGGCCGCTGGCTTTTGGCCGAAGTACCGGTCGGTTACTATGAGTTGAGTTCACGGCACCCAGGCTATCGCTCCGTGGGCATGGCCAACCTGGAGATTCGCGCCGGGGCCGATCTGCAATTGCCCACCCTGGTGTTGGTGCCTGAATCCAGCGCCGCCGCCGCTCATCCGGCCGATGCCGATGCCAATGGCCGGCTCGATGATGATAGTGATGGCGTGGCCGACAGCAATGACAACTGCCCGGTGGTTCCCAATGCCGATCAGGTCGACAGTGATGGCGATGGCGTGGGCGATGCTTGTACCGGCGGCTTTTTGCCGACCGATCGTGATGGTGATGCGGTGGTCAACGCCAGTGACAACTGCCCCGATCAGTACAATCCCTTGCAGGCCAATCACGATGAAGATCCGCTGGGAGATGCCTGCGACACCGACGACGACAATGACGGCCTGCTTGATCCGCCCCTGGGCGACGACGCTTGTCCGCTCATCGCCGATCCGGGCAACGACCCCGGTCTATGCCTGTGGTCGCTGATTTATGCCGGCCAGGATCTCTCGGGCAACATTCATCTCAACCTGCATGAGATGACCCCGGAAGGCGGTTTTTCCCGGCCGCTGACCCAAGGCACCGAGTAGGCCTGGGGCGCGACCGTGGTCACGGCCTATGGCGAGCGCTGGTTGTACTATCACCGTCGCATTAGCGCGGCGGAGTCTTTTCGCCTCTGCCGGGTGCGCTTGGTCGAGGCCCTGGAGCAGCCGGTGGCCGAGCCCGAGTGTTTTGCCGGTGCCGGTTGGGATGGGCCCGATTTGCTGCGTCCAGTAATCTGCCGGCCAGACGCGCCGGTTATGTTTTACGAACGTTTCGACGGCGATCGTTGGGCTATCTATGCCACCGAGATTCCGAAAGCACCCGCACTGCCGGCCGTCGGTCAGCGATTGGATTTGGAAGCCGCCGTTCGCCCACCCCTCGGTCGTCCTTACAGTTATCGCTATCCGGCCTGCAACTTTGACGCGTTTTCGGGCATGGTGCATTTGGGTTTTTCCATGGACTTCGATGAGAATGCGGGCGAAGCGCTGGAATGGAACGTCGCGGTTGCCGAGTTGGATCCGCTTTTCTTACAGCCCATGGGCCAGTCCATCCGGGTGGCCTATAGCCCCACCGGGCACGAGCGGCGTATCCACTGGGGCCAGCACCAGGGTTTGGACGGCTACTTCTTGGATCGGGAAAGCGGGCTGCGCGGCGACATTGTTTTCGAAGGCTCGCTCGACGCCATCGGTTTCGATCTGGTGGCCAATGGTGCCCTTAATTTACAGCCGGTGTATTTGCCGCCCAGCGCGGCCGACACCGGATCCGGCTTGTTGGCCTATCAGAGCGATCGGCTGGGCTCTTTCGATATCTATGTGCTGTCCTTGGGCACCGGCGGCCAGGTGCGGGTTACCAGTGCCGAAGGTTGGGAGGGCAGTGCAGCCTGGCTCATGGCTCCTTGATCGGCATGGCGGACGAGACCCGAAATGAATCAAAGCTAGATTCGTTGGCCGATACCCTGGCCGATGAGGAGGAGGATGCCAGCGCAGCCGAAGAGGCGCTGACGCTTGCCCGTGGTGCCAGCGTGGGTCGCTATCTGGTGGCCGGTCGCATTGGCCAGGGCGGCATGGGCCAAGTCTACCAGGCTTTCGATCCGGATCTGAACCGGCCGGTGGCGCTGAAGCTGCTGCACGTGGCCCAGCAAAAGGCGGACCAGAGTGACGAACTAAGCTTGCTTCAGTCCCGGCTGTTGCGCGAAGCCCAGGCCCTGGCACAGCTATCCCATCCCAATGTGGTTACGGTCTATGACGTGGGTACCTTCGAGGACGCGGTCTTCATTGCCATGGAGTTGGTGGAGGGCAAGACCCTGCAGGATTGGTTGGCCCAAGATCAACCGAGCCCGGCCGACCTGTTGCCGGTCATGAAGGCCGCTGGCCAGGGTCTAGCGGCAGCTCATCGGGCGGGTATCATTCACCGGGACTTCAAGCCGGCCAATGTTATCATCGGCCAGGATGGTCGGGTACGGGTGCTGGATTTTGGTCTGGCCCGGGCCGTGGATGCGGAGTTTCCCTCGCCCCCGCCAGCCGGCGAGTCGGACACCCCGGTGTCTTGGCCGGGCGAGACCGACTCCACCGCCAGTCTGCTTTCGTCTTCGCTGACCCTGGCCGGCGCCATTCTGGGCACGCCGGGCTACATGGCTCCGGAACAGTATCTGCACCAACCGACCGACGAGCGTAGTGACCAATTCAGTTTTTGTGTGGTTTTGTTCGAAGCTTTGTACGGCACCCGTCCCTTTGCGGCCAATAGTTTCAAGGAAATGGCGCGCCAAGTGACCCTGGGTCGCATCCGCTTTGCTCCCGAAGCGCGCAAGGTGGCTCCTTGGCTGGCGGCCATTGTCCGCCGCGGTCTTGAGCCGGATCCCCAGGAACGTTTTGCCTCGCTGCCGGTCCTGTTGGTGGAACTGGAAAAAGATCCCGAGCTTTTGCGCCAACAGAACCAGGCCCGGCGCGGGCGTTGGCTCACTCTTTCTTTGGCCTTGATCTTGTTATTGGTGCTGGGTGTTTTCGGGCTGTGGTACAGCGCGAGCAAGGGGGCTCGGTTGTGCTCGGAGGGCCAGCTGCCCTTGGCCGGCATCTGGGACCCGGCCACGCGTCAGGCCCTGCGCGCGCAGTTTCTGGCCACCGGACGCGCCTACGCTGAGGACACATTCAATCGGGTGGCGACTCTCTTCGATCAAAAAACCGCCGCCTGGTTGGCCATGCGCAAGGAGGCCTGTGAGGCCACCCGGGTTCATGGGACCCAATCAGATCATTTGCTCGATCTGCGCATGAGCTGTCTCGATCGGCGGCTTTCCGCGCTGGGAGCCTTGGCGCACTTGTTGGCCACCCAGACCGACGGGGCCGTGATCGATCGGGCGGTATCGGCGGTGGTCGGCCTGGCCGATCTGACTCGTTGTGCCGACGCCGATGCCTTACCGGCCGCCTATCCCCCGCCGGAAGCTGCCCGGGATCAGGCCCGGCTGCGTGGCTGGCAAAAGCAGCTCGATACCGCCATGGCCATGAACCAGACCGGTAAGTACCGCGCCGGCGTTGCCTTGGCCCGGCGTCTGGAGAAAGAGTCGCGAGATTTGGACTACCCGCCGCTGCGCGCCGTCTTGCTCGACACCCTGGGCGATTTGCAGTCGAACGTTGGTGAAGCCAAGGCCGCCGAGCAAAGTCTGCGCCAAGCCATGCTGGCCGCGGCCGCGGCCCGCGACGACCATACCTTCGCCCTGTCCTTGTCGACGCTGCTGTACGTGGTGGGTTACCAACAGGCGCGTCACCTCGAGGCCTTGGCCTTAGAGACCAACCTCCTCGCCGCCATCAAGCGCGCTGGCGATGATGCCAATTTGCGGGCCCGCGCATTTAACTATTTGGGTGTGGTTTGTTTCGGCAAGAGCGACAATGCCGCCGCCCAAAAACACTTCCAAAAGGCCATCGCGCTTTGGGAACAGAGCCGGGGACTTTCCCACCCGCCGCTAGCCTCGGCCTTGAACAACCTGGGCATGCTTTATACCTTATCCGGCCAACAAGAAAAAGCCATGGTCAGCTTTCGCCGGGCCTTGCAAATCTGGGAAAAGACCCTGGGCCCCGATCATCCCAACTTGGCCACCTCTTACAACAACCTGGGCGAAGTTTATCGGGCCATGGGCCAGCACGATCAGGCCAAGCAGCACTATCGCCGCGCCTTGCAGATCCGGGAGCAGGTTCTGGGCCCCGAACACGAACAGGTTGCCTCCCCATTACACAACCTGGGCTCGGCCTATGAAGCTACCGGCGAATGTGTCGAGGCCATCAACTATTATCAACGCGCCCTGGCGGTCATGACCAAGTCCCTCGGCGCCCAACATCCAAAGCTGGCCTACCCCTTGACCGGCCTCGGCTCCTGTCTGGTGGATCAAGATCAGCCCGAAAAAGCCCTGGTCTATTTGCTCCGCGCGCTCGAGATTCGTCGGGCCCATGCCGGCAATCCCGTCAACCTGGCCCGGACCCGCTTTGCCCTGGCCCGGGCTCTATGGACGCGCAAGCCAGACCGTAAGCGCGCTCTTGACCTGGCCCGTAAGGCCCAAGCGGTTTATGCTCAAGCGGGAAAGCATCTGCACAAGCCCCTGGCCCAGGTTGATTCCTGGCTAAAGACCCGCAATTGAATTTGGCGAGGAAGGCTAGTTGGTGTTGTAAAGGCTAGTTGGCGCTGTAGGAGTAGTCGGCGCCGAAGTTGTTGTCCCAGATTTCCATGCCATCGACCCGGTAGCGGATGGCGTACTGCACGTCGGGGGAGTAGCCGTAGCCGCCGACGGGGAGGGTGAAGAACCATTTTTCGGTGTTGTTGGAGCCGGGCTGGCCGTAGCCGGCGGCGACGACTTGGGTGTTTTGCCAGTTGTCGGTGGAGTAGAAGACGTCAACTTGTTTGTGGTAGGCGAGATTGACTAGCATGATGGTGCCTTCGACATTGCCGCTCCAGCTGTGATAGCTGCGGGGGAAGGAGGCGATCAGGCTTTTGCCTAGCACCAGGTCGGTGGGATAGATGGGCCGGGCGCCGGTGGAGATGCGATAGTCGTTGCCGTTATTGTTGTCCCAATATTCCTGGCCGTCGACCAGGTACTGGATGGCGAACTGGAAGTCGGCGCTGAGCCGGGCGGAGTATGATACCCAATCGGAGATGAAGAACCAGACCTCTTTGTTGTTGTCCAGAGAATGCAGATAGGTGGCGGGCAAATCACGCCATTCGTTGGTCTGCCGCGACAGGTAGCGCACAGTGACTTGCTTGTGATAGGCGAGGTTCTCTACTTCGATATAGCCAAACATCCGCGCCTGGGCGCTTTGGCTGGCGTATTCGTAATTGCTTTCGGCGCGCACGTGGTACAGCTCGACCGCCTGATCGGCAACGGCCATGGAGCTGGATTGGCCATACTCGCCTGCCTCTTCGGTACCACAAGCAAACAGACTGGTCCCGAGCCCAACCGCCAACAAAATGCCCAACAGTGAAATTTTGATTTGGTTCATAATTCATCTCCTATAGTTCATA
>JAUVBB010000247.1 GCA_030591445.1 Deltaproteobacteria bacterium
CAGCCGGTGGCCGGCCGTACCTCCTGAACCTCAGGGGCTGGCATGCTGGTTTCCTCACCGCAGCCAGCCGACAGCACGACGAACATACAAACAGCTACTCGCCTCAACATGAATTTTCTCCTCGATCGCAAGCGGGCGCCCGCAGCAAAGCTGATGTGTCGCAGCCCCCGTGGCCCCTGTCCAGGCGGCGGGCAAAACGGACACCCGCCCTAAAACTGCACTAATACAATACTCCGCACTTCACACCGGGCGAGGGAACCGCGGCGGCTTTCTCCCAAACAACCCAGTGCCTGCCATCACGCTTGTTTGAACTTTCATGATTATCTCCTTTCTATTTTATCGAGTAACAGAAAATGACAATCCATCACTTGCCTATGAGTTGGGGTTTGGGCAGTAACGGAAAATATTGTTCGCTAAGCAAGTAAACTACTACGGGCGTAAGGAAATATTGTCAAAAATAGAAATCTTTCGATACCGGTGATTGAAAGGGGTGGATCATGAGAGTGAACAGAAATGATTTCAGGACAATGGAACCAGAGACAAAAAAAACCGTTGAGTGTACTCCTAAGCGTAGCAGTAAACGTACCTACAAGCAGGCCAACACCAACCAAAACGAGCACTAGAAATTGGTCGAAAAGAAAATCGAGGCCAAGCTGCCTCCGTCGGGAAAGGGCAAGTCTAGAGGCGCTTGGTTCTCCAACTCTTCGATGAAGTTGAGCCGGGCATCGCGATTGAAGCGTTGGGCGCCGGAGACAGCGCCGTAGATGGTGCCCGAATACCAAAACAGCTCTAAAGCAGCCAGCAAAATACCGGCGCCCCACTGCCGGCTACGGAGGGTGTCGTAGGCGGCATAGGCGAACAAGCCGTTCCAGACGGCGGCGGTCAGAGCCACGGTATACTCTTGTAAGTACATGTGCCCCAGGCCGGGAACAATGGATAGCAGGCCGGCGGCGGCCGGGCTTTTGTGGGGCAGGTCGACTTCACCCAGGCGCGCTGACAATTTGTTCGCTTGGAGGCTCAGGGCATGGTCCGGGTGCAGGCTGGCAAAGGCGGTCTGGGCCTGGGCAAAAGAACCGTTTCGTGCATGCGCACTGCCGAGTAAGTAGCGGCTAAGCCCGGCCATATGGGGGGGCAATTCTCTCTCCTGCAAATCAAGTAAGCGATCAGCCGCTTGCAGGGTGAGCCCTTGGAGGAGAAAGGCACGGGCTTGGCCCAAAATAGCCCATTGTCGAATACGCTCATCGGTGGCGTCTTGCTCGAGATCGGCAAAGGCGCCATGGGCGGCCAAAGCCTTGCCGCCTCTCAGATAGCTTTGGCCAATGCGAAATCGCAGCCAGGAAGTTTTCGGTGAATCTGGATGCTGAAAAAGATAACGTTGGTACTCGGTGATGGCCCGATAGAAGTCTCGCTGGGCAAACAAGTGTTCGGCAAAGGCAAGATTCTCATCCGGCTGATCGGCGCCATGAGCTGGGCTTAGCCAAAGTAGGATCCAAACCAGCAAGAGCAGTCTAACCAAGATAGGCCTCATCTTGCTCAATTTTGGCTAGGGTCCAATCGAAGTCGACACCGCTCAGATCGGCGTCGCAGTAGTCGCAGCGGCTGTGCATGGCATTGGCAGCCGGGGCGCCGCAGGAAGGGCAGTGGCTTGCTTGCTTGCGCTCGGCGCTGAAACCGGAACGGCGAAGAAAGGTCCAGTACTCGGAAAAAACCCGGGGCTGGTCTTTGCTGCCGGATACAATTTGGCCCTGCGAATCTTCGGTGTAATCGATCATGCTGGCCCCAATGCGCAGGGTGGCCAGGTCGAAAAAGGCGTCGCGCTCGATCTTGACCAGGGTCACCGCGTTTACTTGCACCTGGTCGAGTACGTTGTGCAGTTTTTGCGCTTGATAGCGTTCCATCCAGAAAGTGTGCATCTGAAAGAGTCGGTCGGTCTCGGCCGTGCGCGCTTCTTCCCAGAGATCCGAAGTCCAGGCCAACTGCAGCGTCTTGAAGATTTCCGCCGCTCGTTTTTTCAGCTCTTCTAAAGAAACATCTGGATAGCGTAGGCGAAAAGCCTTGGCCTCGACGTCTAGATTCGGGTCAAAGACGGTGGAAAAATCGGTCCCCACTTCTTGGCCACCGGAATCGAGAGCTAGGTTTTGTCGATCCCGGCGTTCGTGCTCGTCGAAGCCGGTCAATTGCCAGTGGAACTCGCCCGGACGAACCGCCTGGCTGCAGTAAGCGCACACGCCTTGACCGGTGTGCTTCATGGGGCTGCCGCAACTGGGACAACCCAGGGTACGGATTTCGTCTGGTCCCTTGGAGAGCACAGCTTGATCGCGGCGAAAAATCAGGTCGGCCCGGGCCCACAAGGCCCGCTCGCCCTCGACGTAGTTGGCCTCGACCTGGCACTTGATTTGCCACTGCGACTCAAGCGACTGGATCTGCAAAAGGATGATGTTGCCCACCACCACACTGTGGACTTTCGCCTGGCCCTCGGCCTGGGTCCGGTCGGCAAATAGTTGGTCGGACAGATAGGGCCGCAGCGCTTCGGTGGCGCCGGCCTCTGTCCCCTGGGTGCGGCTGTAGATCATCTGGGCAAAATCCAAAAAGAGGATCTCGGAGAAATTGGGATCATCGGCCAACAAATCGGCCTTGGATTTCTGCAACTGCTGATTGCGAATCCGGTTTTGACCAAGCCGAATTTGCTGGAGGCTCCGCACATGATCCACCTGCAGCTCCCGGGCCCGCTGCTTACGTCGCAGCACCCACACGATGCCAAAGATGATCAAGAGCGGGACGCCCAACTGCGGGTAACGTAGCGCCAGGTAGATCAAATGAAAGATAAGCTCCCCGCCGCCGTCACCACCGCCTCCCCCACCGCCGCCACCGCCACCGTAACTATCGCCGCCACCAACCCGCGCCCAAGCCAGGCTCATGGTCAAGAGCACGGTCAGAAAAATCAGAGCCGCACCCAGCCAGCGTGCCTTGGCGCGCCTCGGTTCTTTCATCAGAGCACCACCGGCCGATTGGGAATCTCATCCTGATCATCCGCCTGCCGAGGCAATCGCTGGGCCAGCGCTTGGCGCAAAGGCACCAGGGCCTTATCCAAAGCCTCTGGGAAATCCTTATGCAACATGAAACTCTGCAGCGGCCGGATGGCAAGATTCCATTCAGCGGTAGGCAAACAGCGCTCCACCCCTACATCCGCGATGAGTTCCACGCGCCGCTCCAGCCAGGATAGGTAGATCAAAACGCCGGTGCGTTCCTGGGTCAGGGTCACACCCCGGTCAGTAAAAACCGCTTGGGCCGCCTGGCTTACCTGAGCGGCCCGGCGTTTTGGGGTGGTCAACAGGCGGGTCAGGGAGGGAAGCATGCGCCCAGCCAAGAAGCCCAAAGCAAAGGCCAGCAGGGAGTCAACCAGAAGCATCTCCGGTCGGAAATCGACGGGCAGAAACAGAAGCAGCGCTAACACGGAAAAGGCCGCGATGAGGCCCACCCGGTAAGGAATGTCCCGGTAAACATCCGAACGACGCGCCAAGACCAGCACCAGTTCGGCCGCGGTCCCGGCTTCGAAGTCGGTAACCATCTGCTCCAGGGCATCCAAGACCTTCTCTTCATAAGCCGCCATAGAACCATCCCTCCCAACCAGAGAAGATGGAGCTTACTCCAAATCCCCAAGGAGATCATCTCGAAACAATGATCAACGAAGTTTGCGGTTGGTCGCGAGGCCTTAGGTGGGTGGGGCGCAACCCATTTTGACTTCGATGGTGCTTACCTCGCCCTTTTGTAAACTTTCGCAGGCCGGGCCGTAGAAAACGATCTGGTTCTCGGCTTCATGGTAGTCGAAGCCGTTCTGCTGGGTGCCATCGCGGGGTACGGCTACGCCGTCGAAGTATACCCATATCCAATCGGGCTTTTCCGGTATGACTTCCAAGCTCATGGTACAGGAAAAAATCGCCTTGCCCACTTCGTCAAAAATGGCCTTGAGCTCATCCAAGGAACTGGCCGGATGGTATTTGACGGCATCTGCGCGCGGTCGGCCGCCGGCAACCGCCATGTCATTGAGCAGCTGCGGATTGGCACTGTTGAGATCTTCACCCAGGCCCACCACGAAAGTATCGATGCCCCGGGCGTACAAACTCTCAACTGCCTGCAGGGCCAGGTCACTGTCGGCCTGATTCTGGTTGGAGCCATCGCCGTTGGGACAAGTGGGCATGCCATCGGTCACCAATAAAACAAAATTATCCCGCTCGGTGTCTTGCAGGTATTGATCGGCGTTTTGCAAGGATTGACCGGTTGGGGTGCCGCCCCAAGCCAGAAAAGCATCGACCAGGCCGCGAATAAGCGGAGCCGAATCGTCGGCCAGTGGCACCGAAACCACGCCGGGGTCGCACTTGTCTTGGTGCGGAAAAGCCATCCAGCCAAAGCGAATCTTACCCTCGAACTCATCAAGCAAATAGCCGACCGCATCTCTGATGTCCATCACCTTGGTACGCCCGGGCACAGCGCCCGCGGTCGGATCATTCATGGAGTCTGACTTATCCACCACCAGCAGCAAATTGGTCAAAGGGCTGGCCGCCAGGCTTACTTCATCGCAAATGGGGATATCGGTGCCTTGCGGGCGATCGCCGCCATCGTCGAGCGGGCCCGGATCTGCGGCCGGGGAACCATCTGAGTCCCAAACCCCGTCGCCGGCACCGCCGTCGGTCGCATCTTGATCATCCGAACATGCCGTAGCCAGGATCAGCAGCGCGAGCAGCGCCCCCCGCCCAACAAGCTGTAGACAGAATCTCCCCATAGGCTCTCCTATCAATCGGGAGGCGCACATCCCATCAGAACGTCGATATACTCGACCGTCCCGCTGCGCAGCTGATCGCACATGGGCCCAAAAAAGTTCACCCGGTTGCTGGCTTCGTCGTAATCCCAGCCATTGACGTGGTTGGTATCACGCGCTTGGGCTACGCAATTATCGCCATTGGCATCACAGAAAAACACCCATAGCCAGGCGGGATACTCTGGTTCATTCTCCAGCAGCAGGTTGCAACCGATGACCATGCCCCCGATATCTTGCAACACGGCCTCAAGCTCGGCCAGGCTGTTGGCTTGGTAGTACTTGACCGCACCCGCGCGCGGCCGTCCTCCGGCCTCGGCCATCTGACTCAGCAGCTCGGGATTGGAATTGTTCAAATCTTCCCCTAAGCCAATCACAAAGGTCTCAATACCGCCGGCATACAGACCCTGGACGGCAGCAAGCGCCAAGGCCTTGTCGGCTTCGGTGACTTCCCGACCCAAGCCTTCGGGGCAGGTGGGCATGCCATCGGTCAGAAGCACCACGTAGTTGGGGCGTTCTTCGTCGTGCAGGCCCTGGTAGGCATTGGCATTTTGCAGGGTGTCGCCGGTGGGAGTGCCACCGGAGGCATAGAGAGAATTGACCCGCAGTTTGATAGTGTTAACCGAGTCGTCGGCACACTCCACCGCCCGGGAGTCGGACATAGCCCCGGGCTTGCAAGCGGTGTCAGCCGGGTACTGCAGCCAGCCGAAACGGATTTTCCCGTCGCCTTCGTCCAGCAGCATTTCCAGGGCGTCCTGGGCATCCTGCAGTTTGGTACGCCCACCGCCGCCACCAGTTGATTCACTCATGGAGCCCGATTTATCAACCACCAATAGCAAATTGGGAGGCGTCTCACCGGCGGTAATTTGCATGACATCACAGATTGGCAAACCACCAGGTCCAACCAGCCCGCCATCTTGCCCGGTATCCGAACCAGTCGCACCATCGGGCGATTGATCATCATCCGTGCCGGTGATGCCATCCTCGGTGGTGCTACCATCGCCGTTGTCAGTGGAACCATCACAGGAGGCGAGCCCAGCTATTGAGAGTGAAGCCACCAGCCAAAAACAAAGTATCATCCGTTCCAACTTCATCTCCATCCTCCTCGGCAATGACCCTTCCCCATCTACTTGAGTGTAGCGCCGGCTTCCACAAAGCGTCAAGGCAACAGCCCGGAAACGCCGTCTGAGTGCGACATCCGCCTACTTGGGCTCACAGCTGCAAAAACCCTTATCGAGGCTTGGCGGCATTAGGCAAATAGGGGCCCAGAGTGGCTTTATTTACCGCAGCCGGTGGAAACAGGAACATGCGACGCTGCATACCCACGTTAATACCGACTCGAAATGGACTATCCGGATCGTACTCCAAACCCAATTGAAAAGCGCCCGCAAGCGAAACCATGGCGCGAAAATCGGGGGCTAGATAAGACGGGTGGAGGCTACTTCGATCTTGTTGAAAAATCTTACCGGCCGCCAAGAACTGCTTTTGCGCCAACTTCTGCTCGCCGTCGGCCTGCAGCGACAAGGCCAACCATAAGCGTGCCTGCAGCCGCGCCTGATTGGAGGGTAGCCCGGCAATGTTTTTCCGCAGCCGGTCAAGGGCCACCTGGGTCTCGTCTTTATCGGCGCTCTGGACCAGGTCCATCACCGCGGCCAAAGCGGCGGCTGTAGGCAATGTGCCGCACACCGGTTCGACGTCCTTAAGCATTTGGCGGGCCTGGGCATTTTGTTGTCCTTGCATTATCAAACTTACCAGACTAACCACACTGTCACACAAACCCTCCATCGCAAGCCCGCCCTCGGCGGAGGCCTGTGTCTGAATGCTGTTTTGATAAGCCTGCGCTGCTTGTTGCCATTGCTTTTGTTTTTCGGCAGCCGGCGCGAGCAAAGCACGCACCACCAGCAGATGCGCGCGCCAAAGCGCGAAGGCAGGTTGCCCATTGCCTTCAGTCTGCTCTTGCAGCCAAGGCAGAATCTTGTCGATTGCACGACTGTTGTTTTCGGACAAAGATTTCTTGATGGCGGCTCCGGCCAGCAGCGGGAGAAAATCGTCAGGCAGCCGCCCCTTTGTCTGTTGTAATCGGTATTGATCCAGTCGGTCGAAATACGCAGTCGTCTCCGCGCCTGCGCCAAGCTGATCGAGCAGGCCAAGCATTTCCAGTCCCGCCCAGTCCTGGGGATAGCTCTGAGCAAAAGCCTCGGCCCGACCGGCAAATCGCCCGCGGACAGAAGCATTGTCGCCACTGCCGGCTAGTTCCGCAAAACTCAGGTAAACCTGGGTCAACTCAGTCAAACGGGTATTGTGTTTGCGATAGTTCGCCAGGTCTTGGTCAAGCAACTTCAGCAGTTCTTGGTTTCGCCCAGATGCTCCGCCGCCGGCATAAAGATTGGTCATAACCATCTGGATCCCGCAACCGATCCGACGAGCCAAAAATGCCGCGCTCGCGGGCTTCCCCTTAGCGCGAGCGCCAAATGCCCAGGCCCGGTGAACATCCAGATGCTGGTCCAGCAAGGCTTCCAAGTAAATCCGGTCGAGTTCGGGCTGAGCAGCCGCTAACACCGATTTTTCCGCGATCAGATCCGTTATTCTCCAGGCTTCTTCCAAGTCTTGGATCGCCTGCGCGACCCGGAGCAAATCGGAGGCGGATCCGGTCTGGGCATGGGCCTTTCGGGCCCAGGCCAGATGCTTGCGGGCCCGGGCTCGGTCGAAAGCACTTCCCGCCCCCTTCCCGGCGATCTCAGCCAAGCGCTTATCGGCGGCCTCCAGTCGACCCTGTTCGTACCAGGATTCAATCTGGCCGGCCACATCGCCCAAGGCCACGGCTGCCTTTTCCATCTCTGGCCACCGACCCTCTCGCCGACTGACCGTCATCCATGCTGCCAACATCTTTGCTTGTAGCTGCTTGCTTCGCCCAGGCCAGGTCATTGAGATCCGGCGCAGCTGGGCGCGGCAATAAGCGGGTAAGGTCGAAAACTGGGCTGCCAACTGCACCATCGGGTGCTCTTTTCCGCCCGGATGCAGCGCGGTCACCACCATGACAGCACGAAAATTCTGAAACTGTTTTTCCCGGATGGAAAAAGACCGATAGAGTTCTAACATATACCCAAGCCAGGCATCGGAGACAGGCGGTGCTTTGCCTATCGCCGCCTCGGCCAAAGCCAGGACCGCGACCCAGCCCATGAGATCTTCGATGTTTTGCCAGGGAGTCAGCTTGGCCAAATCAGGCAAAGACTCCCCCAATTGCCGGCTGCGACGCATACGGTCTTTGGCCCCGCCAGCCATCATCAGGTCCAGATCAAAATGCTGTCTCACCGCCGGCAGCACCCGGGTCACATCGGGCTGGACGGCACTGACGGCATCGGCGCGTGAACTTGCCAGGAAAGAAGAAAAAAGAAGTAGAAAACAGATGGCCAGACCAAGTGACCGGATCATGGTTTGGGTGCCTCGTTCAAATGGCCTGCCGCTTTCGTCGCCAGATGGCCCGACCCCAAAGCCCGAGCAATAAGACAAAACCGGAAGCCGAATTGGCACTGGTAGGATTGCTTGCGCAGCCGCCGTCATCGATGTCATCGATGTCATCGCATTCAGTGGCAAACCCGGGAACACAGGCACCGTCCTGACAAGTATCTTGTCCGGCGCAAACATCTTCGTTCGAGCAGGAAGTCCCGTTGGCCACCGGGCTAAACAAACAGCCATTTTCCGGATGGCAGGCTTCGGTGGTACAGGGATTGTCGTTGGCGCAATCGAGCGGCTGGTCGGCCAGGCACTCGCCCTGTTGGCAAGTCTCTTCCCCGTTGCAGACATTGGCGTCCGCGCAAGAGATTGCGTCGGGCAGGGATACACAGGTACCCCATTGACCATCAAGGGTACAGGAACGGCAAGCACCTTCGCAGGCGCTGTCGCAACAAATGCCTTCCACACAGTAGCCGGCCGCGCACTGGCTATCGCTGGTACAAACCGAGCCCGACTCACCGTTGATGTAGCCGAGGATGAACTTCTCGTACTCGTCTACCTTGGTGCTGCAACCAAATTGTTCGCAATTCTGATCGCCATAAGAAGTAACACCGGCTACGTACTCTTTGCCATCACGCACGATAAAGGCCGGCCCGCCGGAGTCACCCTGGCAGGGCCCACCGGGATCTTGATCCTGGCAAAGCGTATTGGGCGAAGCCCAGGTGTTGTCGCCAAAGGCACAGCCAGGGTCGGTTGTGCAGATCCAGTCCAGGGCATTGGTCACCGTTTTCTTGGTGCTGCCATAGCCGTCTTCCGTCTGGCCAAAACCGACAAATTCGATGCTGGTGCCCAGGTCCTGGTCGGTGATCCCCAAGGATTTGGGCAAATAGGGAATCGGGCTCACATCCGCCGGCGCTGGGCTCGAAAGCCGCATCAAGGCGATGTCCCTGGAGATGTAGCTGTATTCAGGATGCACCAAATAATCCACCACATAGCGGCGGGTAGCATTATACAAATTGCTGCCGAACAGAACCGTAAAGTCATTGGCCATCTGACCTTCCATACAGTGGCCCGCGGTCATCACCACATCTTCGGTGATCAACGTGGCAGTACACATCATCTGCTGGCTGACAATGGCGATCACCGCCATATGTTCTTGGCTGAAATCATCCTCACCATGTAGAATAGGAATCCCGTGACTGCGAAGGTCTACTGAGTCGGGATCAACACAAGCGGTACCGAAAAGGCTTGCCACCAACGCGAAACACAACACGCGCATTTTTTTGCCTCCTTCCAACATCCTCCTTCCCCAAGAGGGTTATGGAAGAATCACCCTAGCAGAAGCGGCCCTTTCGCGATAGCCCCAAAAATCGATGACATTTTTCTGTAGACTATTCTCAAACACCCACTGAAGAATATTCTACATATCTAGCCAGGAAAAAGCGGGCTAAATATTTTTATGTAATATTTACTAAGTGTTACACCTCACGACAGCTTGGCATGGTGATTGCTTATTCCATGCCAGGAAGAGTCGCACTGGATCGGAGATGTCACTATGAAGATCAGCACCTATCATAATCGATTAGCGCTAGTTGTCATTTTTGTTTTTACGCTACCGGTCTATGCATCTGAAAAACCGGATTCACCAGAAGAACTGGCTAGCCAGGCGATGGCGGCAAATCCGGCTATCAAATCGATAGAGAAACATATCGAGGCGCTTCGGCACCGGGTCGAATCCGTTCAAATGTGGCGTGATCCGGTGTTGGCCGTCGACTACGTCAATGTGCCCTGGGACAGTTGGTCGCTGGGCGAATCCCCCATGTCCGGAGTTCAGTTCAAGATTAAACAGACATTTCCCCTGCCCGGAAAAAACGATCGCCGAGAGGCGGCGGCCCAGGGAGAACTGAAGGTAAAGCAGTGGGAACTTGCCGAAGGAAAAAACAAACTCCGGGCCATGGTCAAGCAGGCCTTTTGGCGGCTGGCTCTGGTGAGAGAACTCAGAAAAATCACCGCTCGCCACATCGATCTAGTTGGCCAGTTGGTAGTTGCGGTCCGGGTAAAGTACCAGGTGGGCAAAAGCGGTCAGCACGATCTTCTGCGGCTTGAGCTGCTTTTAAAAAAACTTACCGACGACTTAAACGATTTTGATAAGCAGGACAAACAACTTGTTGCGAGCATCAATGCCACCCTGCACAGAGACAGTGCGACCCCGATATCCACCCCAATAAAATTCGTGTTGACCAAGCCAGGGTTGGACTTGGCGGCTTTGATGCAACTAGCCGAGCAAAACAGACCGCTCCTTAAGCAGAC
>JAUVBB010000039.1 GCA_030591445.1 Deltaproteobacteria bacterium
AAGAACGAGAATATTTATGCTACCGAATTTTTTGCTTATCGGATCGATGAAGTCAGGAACAACGTCGTTATTCAGGATGATCATGCAGCACCCTGATGTATTTGTTCCGGAAATCAAAGAATTACACTTCTTTTCTTACGATCAGAACTGGCGATTGGGGATGGAGTGGTATGAGGCGGCTTTTGCTGGACATCGAATGGAGAAGTGTATTGGCGAGGCTTCGACCAGCTATACCAAAAATGCCCGGCCAAAACTAATCGCGAAGCGAATAGGGGAGGCATTGCCAGCGGCGAAGTTGCTCTATGTGATTCGAAACCCGGTAGACCGAATGCTCTCCCAGTACAAACATCTGCTGGTCAATGGATTGCGCAAGTCTTTTGCCGAGAGCCTGGCGGAAGAAGACTTGCTGGATGTCAGCTGCTATTTCGAGAAGCTGGAACCATATTTGGAGTATTACCCGGCCGATCGTATCAAAATATTTTTCTTCGATAACTTGTTGAATAACCCTGCGAATACGGTGTCGGAAGCATTTCGCTTCTTGGACGTTGATCCGAGTTTCAAGCCGGAGAATATGGGCAAAGCCTACAACGTGAGTAAGAAAAAGATCAGCAGGGTTAGCAAAGAAAACGGCGCCGACCTGAAGGCTTTCCTTGCGGATTTTGGCACGCTCACCGATGAAACCAGGAAGAATGTTGTAAGCAGATTACTTGCCGATCAAGAAAAAGTATCAAGGTTTACCGGTCAGAGCATCGACATTTGGGACCCCGAAACGCACCTAAATCAGCTTTTTCCAGTTTGAGTGAATCGATAACTTTGGTTACTCGTATGTAAAAACCATCTTCGCTATCGGTAGGTGTACGCTTATTCGTCTTTGAGCCAAGCAATTGTTCTTGCTAATCCATCCGTTAGCTCAATCTTTGGGCTCCAATTGAATGTTTTTCTCGTCAAAGCAATATCTAAGACAACTTCAGGAACATCAAAATTACGAACCTTTTTGAAATCAATTTTTACCGTCTTATCTATGGCAGTAAACAATTGCTTCAATATATTATTTATCGAGCTTCCATACCCACATCCCGCATTATAAATGCCATTCAGGCTCAACTCTCCTGCTAGCGTACACAAGTCCACAAGATCAGACACATATATGAAATCTCGAATGACACTTCCATCACCCCAAACATCAATTGAGTCGCCTGAAATTATTTTTCTTGCGAATGTACCTATTACACCCTGCACACCAATATGTGCCTGTCTCTCGCCATAGGGGTTTGAAGCGCGCAATATGACGTACTCAAGGCCATGCAACATATGAAACATCTGCAAATAGTTCTCTATAGCGATTTTAACCACGCCGTATGAACAGATAGGACGCAAGGGGTGAGTTTCTGGTATCGGTATTTGGTCAGGTATGCCATAAACCGTACCACCAGACGAAAGGAATACTATTTTAGGTGTTTTTTTCTGCACCATTAGTTTCAATAGCGCCAGAGTGTTTACTAGATTTCCCTGCACGTCCGTCACTGGGTCAAGATTAGAAGTAGATGGTACTGTGGTGCTTATCAAATGATAGACAACATCCACACTCTCCAGTGCTTCGGCCAATAAAGGGACGTCAGAAAAATCGCCGATGCAATATTCCAC
This sequence comes from Deltaproteobacteria bacterium, assembly GCA_030591445.1. Classification (GTDB taxonomy): domain Bacteria; phylum Myxococcota; class B64-G9; order B64-G9; family B64-G9; genus JAUVBB01. The sequence goes on from JAUVBB010000039.1 coordinate 1,645, forward strand.
ATTTGAAAGTGGAGCACGAGAAAGCTCCGTTGATCTATCGAAAACCCGCACTTTATGCCCTGCTGCAAGCAAACTATCCACCAAATGCGTTCCGATGAATCCGCACCCGCCCATTACCAATACTCTCATTCTAACACCTCGTTGGAACTGCGCTATCGATGAAGCCAACCTAACGATGTTTCAGCTCGATTTCAACCGAGACAATAATATTCAGAAAATGTGTGCAAACAAGTCTTTAGCATTCTTACCGTCAAGAAGGGGCTTAGCAACCGGATCGCCATCGCGGCGTTTTAGAAAGTCGTTACAAAGCATCGCTTGGATGCCGAGCATCGAGAATATCTGTTTCATGGCAACGACGCCGGAAAAACGGGAAGGACCTTGGTGAAAGGTTCGCTCAACTGTCGGTCTGTCAACGATCTGCCACAAGTCAGACTGAGGTTGATCTAGAAGATATGATCTCGCAAGCTCCCAGCCCTTGTCCATCATGCATGACATGGCCGTGTTTCGCTGTGAAAGCGTATTGAGACCTGCTACCGGAAAAGGAGAGGTGGCGATGTTGACATTGTTGCGTTGTGCGATTTCTCGGTATTTTTGTGGCCATACGTATTTCAGAAATGGCATGGCACAGAGTTCTGGGTGAATTTTCAGTAGCAACTCGAAATGTATTCGGTCACCCACTCGCGCTGCGAAACCTTTTCTAAAGGCGTACTTTGCCGCATGATAGTTCACCAGCGGATAAATGCGGACGCCGGTGTAGATATTGTTCATCAGAATGCCATTCCAGAGCGGAAGGCGATAGCGCATGAAGAACACATCGGTGACATCATTCAGGTCGACGCCTGCTTTGTTGAAGCGGCAGGCGAGTTGTTGCATCGATTCTCTTTGTTTTTGGGCGATTTCGTGATGCTCGATGCCCAGAGGATCTGTTTTCTGATGATAATTTTCAAACAGAGACCACAACTCTTGTTCTGAGCGCACATTAATCTTCATGTGCGGTTTGCAGTGCCTTCGATAGATTTCACCCGCCGATCCAGTCAAGAGTAAGTTTGAGTGGCGAGCGGACCCGGCATAGCCATCACTTGGACAAATGCAGCCTTCCGCACGAAACATGATGGCGCGCACGCCACTCAAAATCCCTTCCGGCGTGTGTTGAGCCTGCGTAGGAGTCCGCGCAAGATGTTTGAGACCGAGCTTAGCTGCTATTGATCGACCCACCTGAATCTCGTGTCCATTTTCAGGACCAGACGTTTGTAAATGCTTGATATGATGCCGGAGGGATGTGGTAGTGGCCAAAGCTACTACCAGTCGAGAATCCAACCCGCCCGTAATGTCGATCCCCAGGGGAGAAAGAGGAAGGTGGCTCAATGCCTCACATTGATTGAGCATTTCGTTAGCAATTTGCGCGATATCATCCTTGCGGAAAGTCGAATCGATCTGGCTGGACCAGATTTCACGTTCTATAAAATGTGGTTCTAGATCACCAGGTTCGGTGTTGAAAAAGAGCGTCCACTGGGGCGGCAGATGTCGTACATTCTTCCAGGAAGTGTGGTCTCCAATGAGATTTGCCTGGCCAATTAACCACGCTAGGCCCTCCAGGTCGTATTCCGTGTGATCACTACACACAGCGCTAAGCAACATCTGCCGTGGTGAGATGGCCAGATAGTTCTCATCGTGCCAATAAAAAAGGGGAGTCATGCCGGTGAAATCGGTCAAGACTTTCCCCCCGGTCTGGTCAAAACGAGCAAATGCCCAAGTTCCAGAGACCCCCTCAATGGCAGCCTGATCGTCGCTCCAGTTCTCGTCGAATTGTTTTGCCCAGTTTTTCGACGGATTTAGATCAAGTGAAAAAGGTAGGCCATCAAATGCAAAGGTGCTGGTGGGGGTGGTGTGGACATAGTGTTTGGGGAATCCACCACTATCGCTTAATTCGAAATTAGCAAATATTGTCAAACTGTTTGGGAACTCCTTTACTCGAATTCGATCTGGGTAGTGAGGCAAGGTAGCCAGTGATTTTGTACTTAGCCGTTCCTTCGCCTGCTCATACATGTGTTGATTAGCGGCCTTAAGTATCAGGAATTTATTCATTCGTCTTCCCTATAATAGCAGCTTGATTCTTGCCGTTTTGCCTTGCCATTTTTTGCGAATAAGTCTTCGATTACGCTCCGTTGTCTTGCCAAAGGCCCTTGTTTTTGCTTCGAGATGAACCACGTTGGTCTTTGATGTGTGAAACAAATCGAAGCCGAGATTTCTCAAGCTTAAACAGAGATCGACGTCTTCCTGTCCGTATATGTATCTCTCGTCAAAACCACCGGCGGCGAGAAAGGCATCTCGTCTCAGCAGGAGACAAGCGGCAGTCAGGCCGCCAACGTAACGGCTTGGTAGGGGATCTCGAATTTCGGCTGCTTGGACGAAGGAGTTGGTTTCGGGATTGAACTCCATGCGAATTCCTGCCGATTGGATATTTTTGCGGTCGTTGAAAAGCAGGCGTGGTCCAACGGCGGCGGTGTTTGGGCGCAGTAGGAGTTCTTGCACAAGGATGTCGAGCCAATCGGGTTCGGTGATTAATGTATCGTTATTGAGGAACAGAAGTAGCTGGCTTTGGATCTGTTTTACTGCTCGGTTGTTAGCAGCGGAAAATGAGAGGTTTTTTTTGTTGGTGGTTACTTGAATTGGGTGCTGGGATTCTTGCCATTTGGAAAGAAGATTCTTGGTTTTTGGTCCAGATGCGTTGTCTATGATGGTTAAGTTGAAATTGGGATAGGTTGTTTCTTCCAGCAAGCTGGTGAGGCAATTCTTTGTCAGGTGGTAATTGTCTTTGACCAAGATGATGACGCCGACTTCTGGGTGCCCAAAATGATGCAAATCAGACGTAAGAAGCTCCTCTGAAATCGCGTCATTTGCGGACTGGGTGGGGGTAAGTCGTTTTAAAATGGGGGAGACAAGAGAGTGGGCGGTTCGTACCAGGAAGGCAACGGCACTACGCGGCCGCATAAGATAGGCCATTGGTCTCTTCATTTCTTATTTGGCATCCAGGGAATGATTCCTGTGAGTCTTTGGGCTTTATCCAAAAGCGGCGCAAGGCGAATGGGGAGAACCGAAAGGCCTTTGTTGATAAGTTGGGCAATGGCATAATTCTGCGAGCCAAGAATCTCGGCTAAATGTGCTTTGCCTTGATCGAGCTGCTGCTGCAGTATCGACATTTCCTCTTTTCTGCCTTTGGTTTTGCGCAGTTTCTCCTGTAATAAAGAATTCTGTTTATTATTTGCGCTAAGGTCCCTCTTGGTATCTCTGAGTTCCTTGGCCATAAGGTCGTATTCGGTGACAACCTTGCGCAAAGCAGTGCGCAGTTTTTCTTCTACCATTGCCATTTTTTTCTGACTATCTTGTGAATTCATTCGCCACCATTCTTCCTGATTGAAGCTGCCAGTGTCTCAGCGTAGGTCAATACGGTTTGCAGGACAAGGTGATTTTCATCAGCATCAGTAGCAGTAGTGTGGGAGAGCTCGTTACCCCAATAGGCAATGGGATCGCGTACCAAGCTAGGTTCAAAGTGGGTGTTGGGATCAACCGCGAAATGAAGAGCTTGGTCTCGGAAATCACGAGCAAATCCGACGGGATCGTTCTTGAGAAGTTTATACGGCTCGTTGTAATGCCAACCCCACGATTTTGGTCGGTTGGGCATGGTGAGATATTGCAGATAGCCTAAGGCAATCTTACAGGCAAATTGCCCAGGGTTGCGAATGGGGAAATGGGCTAGCGCGATGCCTTCAAGATTCGGAGCATCGAATTTCTTGGCTTCGACTAGAACGTGATGGCTTCCCTGGGCCAGGGAAACGTTGTCTCTCGAGCTGAACTGACGGGGGACGATTACCTTAGACCAGGCTTGGGCTTCTTGGTCCAGGCGGTGGCGGATTCTTATCACCGGGTTTAGCTCAAGGCTGTCGTTGCTTGGGTCAGGGATGTAGGTTTTCCATAACAAATTGACCGGTTTCGAATGGGCCGAGAGTTGTTGACGGAGTATGCCTGGCTCAGGAGCCAGCAGGAATTCGTCGGCATCCAGAGGAACGACCCAGTCGGCACCATGTTTTTGGGTGGCCTGTTCTTTCATCAAGCGAGTCATGCGCCGATACTGATGGTAACCTAGGGATGGATCCTCGATGATCTCCAGGGAGATTTGGTCTTGCTGCAAATCCTTTAGTATGGCTAAGGTCTGGTCAGTGCTGCCATTGTCTAGCACGACCAAGAAATCAACAAACGATGCGGTGTGACGAACGAAGGCCTCGATGATGTCAGCTTCGTTTTTGACGCAGGTAATAGAGATTAATCTCAATTTGCTCTGTCCTTAGCATAAACACGTATTGAGTGGATGCGATACTCGCCTGGTGCCCGTCCCGGATCCAGTCGCAATTTGCCCCAAAGATCATTTCGAATCAAGGATAAGTGAAGTGTGTTGCGGCCCTTCTGAATGGGCTTGGTCATACTGAACTTCTCGGAGTATTTTGTCTCGCCTTGGACCAGGTAGAACATCTGCAACTCTGTTTGGGTAGGGCTCTGCAAAATGATTTCCAACTCAATACCCTGTCGGGAGGGAAAATCGAAGGGAGGGAGCTGGAAATGGGGGTCCTTTCCGGTTGCGGTAACCAATAGCCACGATTCATGGGGAGTGAGAGTTGCGTCTCGCATGGGTCTGAGATTCTGGTATCTTGAAGTTGGGTCCAGGCTAAGCAGAGCTGATGACGCCCGATGATTGTTATTGGCGGCGTGGTCAAAACTGTTGTCTTGAAAGGGTACGGCAAGAAATCGCTCGACAATTTCTTGAATCACGATATCAGGTTTTTCGGATTTCACTAAGGCAACATCAAAGTGGTCACGAGTCCCGCGAACAAATACCGAACGCTGGAAATGCTCAGCCAGGAAGTCCTTGAGCCTGGTTCCTCGAACAAAGGAATCACCAAAGACCAGTAGCTTGGGGAGATTTCTATTTGCTTGCTCTTTGGCTTGAGCTTTCTTGTGTTTTTGGCTCTCAAATGGAACTTTTTTGGCTAAGAAACCACCGTTTGGTCTGAGTCTAACCATATCCTCCGAGGCAAGACTGCTCAGAGTAAGAAGATGGGCTAAGTCTCCAGATTGGTCGAAATTAGTTTTTGAATGAAATTCTTTCATCACCGGAGACAAAGTGGGGGTTATCGCAGTCAAGGCGGCCATGATGAGACGATAGGCGGTCAACGCACCTTCGTCGTTCCAGTGGGTGTCGGTACGATGGTAGATTTGCTTAGTAATTTTGGTTTTTCGTAAGGCTGGTCGAAGGTCCAGAACTGGAAGGTCTGAGTTCTTTTCCAGATGATTTTGCAACTGGTCGAGTTTCGATTCTTGACTCCGTCGGTGGACGTAATCTGGGAGGTGCTCCGGGTAAATCGTGGTTTTATTTGGGGCAACCAAGAATAGATATTTGATGCCCTGACTTGCCAACCAGTTACGACGTTCTTCTAAAATGCGTTGAATTTCTGACAATCTCTTGGTTGAAAGTGATTTGGGAGAGCGAAAGTCTCTCACCGCACCTGTGTAATATAGCCAACCGGCTTTGCCAATGGTTACCCGCTCGGAGCTAGAAGTGCGAAACAATACGAACCGAAACACATTGTTGGCAGTGATGAGCCACTGGCGAAAAACGATGCGATCGTTGAAGAACTTATTGAATTGCTGGCAAAACGCGTTAAGTCCTTTTGTTTGAATGTCAGCCAAGTTTGGCGCTGGTTCCAGAACCCGTTTTTCAATATTGCTTTTTGAATCACCCAAGGAAAAGAACATGCCTCCGAGTGGGATCCAGAGTAACACCAGGAAACCGATAGCCATTGCGATGGGCGTTGCATTCGAATGGTCTCGGGGGGACATGGTCTCAAGTATCCTAGAACTGGAAATAAATGAACGGGTTGTGGGTAGAGCCCACCAATTGCATGAAGCTAAGGGCCAGCAGCACCAGTAGACCGCCGCACCAGGCCGTAGCGGAGATAGGCTTCCAATCGAGATCGGTGTCGTTGCTAAGATATTTCTGATGGATGTGGTTGAAAATAGGTGTGGAGAATATCGTGGCCAGCAATATTGCCGTGAAAGTCTCTCGATTTAGAAATTCGGATAGGGTCTGAGCTGAAGAAGGCGCTGAACCCAAAAAAAACATCGACTTCAACATGGTGGTCGCTGTATCGAGGTCGCTCGCGCGGAAAACCACCCAGCCAATTGTGACCACCAGGAGTACGTAGAGATGGCTTATGGGTTGCCAGAGTTTGCCTAAGAATTTTTCTAGTCCAAGTCGCTCCAATACCAGGAAGAGGCCATGGTACAGGCCCCAGATTACAAAGGTCCAAGCTGGTCCATGCCAGAGTCCGCACAGAAAGAATACCAAGAGCAGGTTGCGGTAGATTTTCCAATTGGCTACTTGGTTGCCGCCCAATGGGATGTACAAGTAGTCTCGAAACCAATTGGAAAGCGTAATATGCCAGCGACGCCAGAATTCCCGGATGCTGGTGGAGGTGTAAGGGAAATTGAAATTTTCGGGGACATCGAAACCGAACATGTGGCCCAGGCCGATAGCCATGTCTGAGTAACCGGAGAAGTCGAAGTAGATTTGCAGGGTATAACAAACCGCACCCAACCAAGCCAATTCGGCGCTTATGGGGGAGGGGAGCAAATTGAACACGCCATTGGCTGGACCGGCCAATGTATTGGCAATCAAAACTTTTTTAGCGAGCCCGATGACAAACCGACGTACGCCGAGGGCGAACTTAGGGTAAGACATAGTACGGGATTCTAGCTGGGAGTATAACTTCCGGTAGGTTCCGATTGGGCCCGCTAATAATCTAGGAAAAAATGAAATAAACAAAGCGGTATCGATAATTCTCTTCTGGGCGGGTGCTTGGCCGCGATAGATATCGACGATATAGGTTATGGCCTGAAAAGTGAAAAAGGAAACGCCGACTGGATGTTTGATCTCGGGAATCCCGATGGGAACGGTGCCCAGGAGGATAAGGACATGGTTCAAATTTTCAGCCAGAAATTCGACATAGTTGAAGCTGGTCAGGAGAAGAAGGTTGGCAACCAGCCCCAAGCTAAGCACTGCTTTTCGGTGTCCCGCCTCCTGTCGTTCAAGGTAACGGCCGGTGAAGTGATTTGCCAGTATGGAGGCGATCAACACCAGAACGTAGAATGATTGCCCCCAGGCGTAAAAAAGCAGGCTGGTAAACACCAGAAAGTAGTTGCCCAGTTGCTTATGACTCAGCAGCCAGATGCTAAGTATGATTGGCAGGAAGAGGAAAAGGAAAATTGTGGAATCAAATGCCAAGGCAGATCCAAGAACACGCTGGTTGATTTAGCTAGAGAAGCAACAAAGTTAGCCCGCCACCTGTTTTGTGCATTCAAATAGATCGTGCCAATCCAGGCCTTGGACTCTGCTGCTATGCCGGATGCTATCGATCTGAAAACCTGCTGACTTAATCCGCTCCAGAAGATCGTCTCGGCAGAAAATTCGCTTTATGCCATCTGGGTTTTTTTGCATTTCCTTGGTTTCTAGACCGGTATAGGGGACTTGAATGATGGCCCTACCGCCAGTCTTGAGCGAACGAAATGAACGAGCCAGAACTTGGCGATCATCATCTACATGATCGAGTACTTGAGACAGGATGATCAAATCCAGCGCGTCTTTGTTCTGGTCTAGTTTCTCAATCAAATCTTGTTGTGGTAAGCCAGAACCGTTGCTGAAGCTCTGGTAGCGAAACATTCGCTTCATGACCGGGCGCAGAGCTTCATGCGGTTTGGCGTCTAGACATGCCAATTGCCGGTAAGTGAGATTGGTAGTGGCAAGATGACGGTATAAGCTGCGGTGATGACTTCTGGAGGAGCATTGGGGACAGGTTTTTTCCCCCTCAACTCCAGTCAAAAAGGCTTTGCCTGACCAACCACAAACGTTACACCGACAAACTGAGTTCTGCGAGATTTGTTGGTAGAGTTTTTGATTCTCGGGACTCAGTGGATGGGCGGCGAGGACAGATTCGTCAATCTTGGAGTCAATCGGTGGAAGGGTCTTGTTGTACAAGGACAGCATGGTCGGGATTTGCCCTAACTTCCATCCTTGGCTTTCCACATAGTAGCTGTACTCGACATCGGTTCCATTGTGTGGAACTTCGTTGCTGAATCCACCAATTTCATCGTAGGTCTTTCTGCGCAGCACGAATAGGCCACCCTGCACATGAGCAAACGGTCGATCGAGATTTTGTTGGGCAAATTTTTGGGCTCTGAATTTTTGGAAGAATGGGTGATTGTCTATGTAATCGCGACCGCGAAAATATGACGGAGAATAGCCTAGAGAACCGGCCATACCTACGTCTGGGTGTTCTTCCATGAATTCAACAGCGCGTCGTTCCCACTGATAGTTGAGTATGAAACCCTCTTTGGCACAGATATAGAAAATGTATTTGCTCGATCCTTGTTCTATGGCGGTGTTGGTCGCTGGTCCCACCATTAGGTTTTTCTTGTTTTCGATAAGGGTCATGTTGCCAACCGTTTTTTCCAATTGGCGCAAGAAAGTTCGTACCTCGTTTGGGCTGGCATTATCGACCACGGTTAGGTGGAAAAAGGTATTAGTGAAGGTATAAATTCTGCGAATTACTTCTTTTAATTGCGGAAGATTGTGATAGGACACCAAGACGATATCAACAGTTTCCTGGGTCCATAAGCGTTGCAGTGCTTTTACGCAAAGGTCTATGGAAAATGTCCTTGAGACGTGTTGCTGGGCGTTTCTGACCATGAATGCGACTTTTTCCGGGTCCAGTCGGTAGAACTCACGAATACTCTCGGCAAGGGCCCCCTCATCATTTGGCGGGCAAATCAAACCGGTGATGTCCTGTTTGACCAGGTCTGGAATGCTGGAAAGAGAAGTTGTCAGGACCGGTACCCCGGTTGCCATCGCTTCCATGAGTATAGTGGGGATGCCATCCATATCGCCGTTCTTAGCTCGAACAGCCGGTAGCACAAAGAGATCATGGGATAGCATTGCATCACGTAGAGCTGTTTTGCCCGACAGTTCGCCTATCAGCTTGATATTGGTTATTCCTTCATCACGGATAATCTCACGATATTTCTCTTCAAGTGGGCCATAGCCGTAAATGCATACCGTGATGCCATCTTTTGCCAGCTCTTTGCCGGCACGAATGAGATACTCGTAACCTTTCTTTTCGACGAATCGGCCGATGGTGCCAACGGATTTATTTTTATGATACAGGTGTTTACGTGCGTTTTGTTCTGACTGGTAAAAGTCAAACTCAATGGCCTGAGGGTTGATAACGATTTTTGCCGCCGGAACTTTCTGTTCGAGCAAGAATCGACGGTGGAACTCACCAGGAACCAAAATCCGTAAACACCAAGGAGACGCACCTAATTTATCAATTTGGTTCTTGGTAATGTTGTCGTATCGAAAAATATCCTGGCTGTGAGCAATGAAAGTAAAAGGGATGCCAGCCATTTCACAAGCAGGCCAAACAATCTCAGTTACGGTGGGAAATACGAAATGAGAGTGAACGATATTCCGGTCGTGTTTTTTGAGCATCGACGCCAGGTGTTTAGGAGAGCGAACCTGGTAGTACTCGATCGGGAAATCGGGAACAAAATCAGGGTATGGAGAGCCGCGGCAGAAGACTTTGACGTCGAACTTGTTCTGGACCAGGTACCGAATTTCATTCAGCACAAAGGTTTCTGATGGGACCGGGAAATGCCAAAGAAAATAGGCGATTTTTAACTTGGCTTTTCGCTTGGCCAAGTTTGGTTTTAGCCGCGCATCAAGTTTCTGACCTTGGTAACGGGCCGGGTCGCCGGGAAGGCCCAGTGGAGACTTGTTGAGTTGGGAGATAGCGCGGACATCCGTTTTCAGGTCCTGCTGGGGTGCAAATAAGCCATTGCTTACCAGCCGGTAGGCGCGATCTGGCAATGAACGCCGCGAGATTGTGTCGTATATTCTGTTGAGGTTGCTTCGCAAGCGCGCCAGGGAAAAGTTCTTTTTGACTCGTTCCCGTCCTCGCTGGCCGAACTCGGTTACTGTGCTTGGGTTCTTGGCAAAGAACTGCAGGTGGGCAAGGGCTGCTTCATATTTTCGGTAGGGGATAAGGAAGCCGGTGCTTTCGTGCGCGACCAACTCTGGCAATGCGCCCCATTGGTAGCAGATAACCGGTCGGCTAAAGGCCATTGCCTCGGCTACGGTCCGGCCGAACGACTCGGCAAAATGCGAGAAATTTACTACTACGTCCAACTCACGGTAACAATCGACGATATCGTTTTGGTAGTCTTTGAAGATTAGATTGGGAGGCAGTTCCTTGGCTTGTTGTCGTTGTCGCAATTGATCAATATGTTCATTGATTCTGCCAATAAGAACAAACTCGGCATCAGGCAAGGTTTGGTAGGCCAGTTTTGCCAGTAGCGCGAAGTCCTCAATGCCTTTTTTGGGCAGGTTGCTGCTAACCAAACCTACGCGCAAGCGATTGCTTGGCTTGGGAGCGGGGAGTTTGTGTACATTGGTGTCGATGCCGTTGTAAAGACGAAAGGTCTGCCCCTTTTTGTTGAATAAATCGCAGGTGATTTTGGAATTGCCAATAATATAGTCGGTGATACCAGTAACGGCATTAACGATGGTTTCATGGTCAAGACCGATTCTGGCGGCCAGAGTCGGGTCTTTGTCGATGAGTTCTCGTACGTGCAAGATGCTGGGAATGCCTAATGTACGAGCAGCGATAATCGGTTCCAGAAGCATGATGGTGTTGACATGAACCAAATCAATTTTCTTCTCAACCATGATCCGGGTGAATCGGTCAATGGTATCGTGAGAAAAGTGTTCTTTCTCCCACCAGCCATATTTGGATACCAAAATCTCATCGGCAAAATCTTGAATCTGGTTGAAAATGATTTTGGATTCTGCCGGGAAGATACAGAATATGTTGTATTTCTGCCGGTCAATGGACAACACGATATCGATCAGACTTCGTTCGCCACCATAGATATGGTCGGGGGCGGTGTGGGCCACCAGCAGAATGTTTTGTTTTTGTTTGGCCTCGCTAAGTCCTGAGAAATCTACGGAAAACGAGGATGGTTTTTGACTCGGTAAGTTCTTATCGAAGAAGTCTGGACCAGGAATTATCTTTTCAGGCACGGAAGCGGGCAGGTTGATACGGTGATTACGCTTTTGCTTCCATTGGCCAAAAGTTTTCAAAAGTTTTACCAGCGGCATCTCCGGCCCTTGGGATGCGTCTCTGGTGATCAGTTTCTTGATGTCTCCCAGCGCGTTTCCCAGCCGCCATCGTTGTGATTTGAGCAGAACATTGAAATGGCGATCCGATTGCTCAAGCCATTCCATAAGGGTTCTATTGTCAACTTCTGTCTGCGCCCGAGCGGGATTGCTTAGTTCCTTGCGCAATCCGGAAATGACGCGATCTCGATCGCGAAATGCAGCACTGAATTGGCGGAGTGTTTTATCTTTACTCGCGACGGTTTCTTCCAATCTACGTATGCTTAGAACATTTTTCTTGATAGCAGCTTTCGCCCGGTCGTGCTGGTCGACAAGTTGTTTGATTTTTGTTTCGAGCTTGGCTGATTTGTCATTTTCTTCTGCTAGCTTTTTGGCAAGTGATAATAGCTCAGAATCTTTCTCAGCAATTTGGCTGTCGGATTGTTGGAGTTTTTGCAGTAGAGATTTGCGCACCGATTCATTTTCAGCAAGGTCTTCGATGGTTTTCTTGTATTCCTGAGCCAGGCTCTCAGCTTCAATCTCTTTTTCTGCTTTCTCGGCAATCACAATCGCAAGTTCGTTTTTTACCTGTTCGACTTCTCGATTTTTGCCCGCAATATTATTCTCAGCGCTTTTCAAGTTCTCTGAGACTTCTTCTAGTCGAGACAAGTTTTGGTCACTATCCCGTTTAATTGCGCCTAGATCTTCCTGCCACTTGTCTTTCTCCTGCTCGAATTGTTTCTTGACCCGTGTAATGTTGATTCTTGATTCCAACTCTTTGATTTGGATGGTCAGTCGATTTTGTTCAATGACATCGAGATACTTGTTGGCAACATCTGACAAGGGAAGTTCGCTAATGAGGGCCTGGAGTTGTTTGTTTTGAGATCTAAGTGCCGGGCGAATGAGTATGCCTAGCCCGAATAGTCCTGAAATTTGGAGAAAATCGAGTTGCTGTTTTGATTCATTTAGAAAATCCTCGATGGCGGTCAAGACCCCATTTTGAATGTCGTTTTCAAAAATTGCGTTACATTCATTCTGGTTTAGACCGCCTTTGGGCGCCAAATCCTTTTGGCCAGGGTAAATGCCCAGTTTCTTATAGGGTTTTCGATACTCTGGCGGTATATTTTCAGGGGCGTAGTAAAGATCGCGGCGTCCATATGGCCATTGGATGTCGTGCAGCAAGACAACTGGGAATGGTTGCTCAAGCTCTTGCGATCTTTGTTCGATAAGTTTGAGTTCTTCGAAAACGGTGTACCAATTATGATCACCATCAACCAAAACGACGTCGAAATTGTCTATTTGCCGAATTGCGTTCAAAGACTGATCTCGGTAGAAAACGAAAGAGTCTCCATTTTCTTTCTGCCATTGAGCAACATCATATTTGGGGTTTGGGTCGATGACATGAGTCTTTGCGCCGTGTTCTCGGCAATAGGCGAGAAGATTTCGGGTGTTGTATCCGAAATCAGAACCTATCTCGACGATGGAGCGAGCGGGCAAAGAAACAAGCAGAGGTTCAATGATTGAATCCCAGAATAAGTTCATGACAGTCCCTACTAACACAAAGTTACCGTGGAGTTACCGAGGGAGTCCTATCACAACAATCTTTGATCTGCAAAGCGCGAATGGACGAGTTGGGTGGCAAAAGACCTAGCGCTTGACTCTGCTGGCGTGTTTTCCATAAGATGTGCCGTTATTTCTTGCCCATGACTGACCGAAAGAATGGAAGCGACTTACATGGAACATATTTTCAGGCCGATCATATCGTCTTTGCTTTCTGCGTTGAAACCTGATTCCGTTGCGAAAGTTGGGTGCGTATCCCCTGATGATTTGATCGCATTATTGGAATTGACTGAGAGCCAGAAGGTGACTCTTCATTTGATAGAGGCAAGTCCATCGTTTGGAATCAACGAAATTGTGGACCAGCATGAGGGCACATTTGTTCTTCACCAATCTCTCGCCTTGAATGCCTTGGCGCAAGTTTGCCCCTCAGAACTAATCATCATGAGCGGCGATCCCAACTGGTATACGGTTTACAACTCGCTGAAGTTGATTGAAAAAGAGTCTCAAAAAAAGGGAAATTCCTTTCCCTGTGTTTTGGTGCAGAATGTCTCGTGGCCTTACGCTAGACGGGATGCCTATCTCGATCCTGAATTGGTACCAGAAGCTTTTCGTCAACCGCACAAGCGCTTGGGTGTGAATCTTGGCGAAGAGGAATTGTCGGAACATGGTGGACTTTTTCCTGATAGGGAGCATGCAATTTTTTCAAACGAGCTCCGCAATGGGGTACTGACCGCGGTTGATGATTTCCGTAAAGAACAGGGCCCGGGTCTTGGCTGGATAACGATTCCAGTGGGTTGTGGCTTGGGTTTGCTATACCCCAAAAAACTCGAAGAATCGAATGCCGAATTCAAGGGTTTTTTGGATGGCCTCTCCATGTCTCCACTCGCAAAGGAAACCATGGAGAAGACGGAAACGACCCGGCTAAATGCGGAAATACGATGGTCCAATGAGTTGCGGGCCGCGCAGGAGAAAGCAAACAGTCGAATTGCCAAAATCCAGGCTCAACTGAAGCGGGCGGAAGATCAGTCGGGCAGGTTCAAGGACGAGTTGGATTTGTCTCGAGAAGAGGCCAGAGAATTAGCTGCCAAGTCAAAGGAGATGGTCGAATCCCTGGAGTCTTTGGAGACAAGGATGGCTGCCGGCACGCGTGTTTCGGAGGCGAGTGCTCAAAAGCTGTCGCTGGTGGAAAAGGAACGAGATTTGGCAGGGAAAGAAGTTGAGAGACTGAAGGAAGAAATGCGAAATATGGAAGAAAATCAGGAAAATTCGCAAAGTGAGGATCAGAAGAAAACAGAGGAAATCGAGAGCAGCAGAGAAGAAGTGCAGATGAAATCAAGTGAAGTGGATAAATTAGCTGGTGAAAACGAACTGTTAGGTCAAAACATTGCCTTTTTGAAGGAGCAGGTGAGCAAACTCGAGCGAAGTGGGCAAAGCTCGACGCAAAAAACGCAAGAAATGAAAAAAGATTTGGATCAAGCGCGGCGGATTATTGGGAGAGACAGGAAAGAGATAGAAGAGTTGAGCAAACAGTTAGGTGCCCGAACCCAGAAGTATGCAAAACTTGAAAAATCGTATTTTCAGCGATTGGCCGAGATCCGCCAGCTGATGGTTTGGCTTGAAAGCCTGTCAAGCGAGCTTGACAAGCATTTGCACTCTTGGACATGGAAAGCCGGCAACCAGTTAACCTTGCCCATGAGAGTCTTGTTAGGACGAGGAAGAGTGCCGGTCGAATCATTTGGCGCGATGAAGACCATCGATGAATTCAAACGGTGGAAGGACAATCCCGCTTCTCGCAAACCATCGGCTTGATAAGGTAGGTCTGGACCAAGTGATTCAAAAAAAAATCGTGGAACCTCAAAAGAGCAAAAATAAGAGCGATGAACTGGCAGACCTCAAAGAGGAAGTCATCGATTTGCGCCAGGACTTACGTTTGATGGTGCGTTGGTTTGAAGAAGCAGACCGGCAAGTTCAGTCTCATTTCCACTCTTGGAGTTGGCGAATTGGTTTTGAGACGATAAAACTGGGAAAACGCATTCTGGGCAAAGATCACCCCGCTTTTGATACCTTCCAACTCAATGAACTCTTCCATAAATTCAGGACTTGGAAATCAAACCATTCTTTGTTTGCCTCTGGAAACGCTCAAGAAAGCCAAAGGCAAAGCGCACGGATAACTTTTCTGGCCGGCGCGGGAGCGAAAAGAACGTTAGATCTGTGTGCAGAGCTTGCGCGGGAATTGGAAGTAGATCGTGAATCTCAAGTCATAAATTTCAGTTTTACCAAGAGAAAAACACCGATCCATCTCTTTGAGGGTTCTTCATCGAAAGTGATATGGCTGCCTGGATCCAAATTCCCGCGTTTTCATCGGAGTTTGGTAGAAGCACTTGCCCGCGTTGATACCTCCCTGCTGATTGTGGCAGATTGTGGCTTGACCGGACTAGGCCTTGGGCTGCTAATGAACTATCACTATGGTACGCCTTTGGCCTTGCTGGCTGACGCCAAAGTATCCACGCCGAGGAAGTCTGGTGGTTTATCACACCCACTCAGTGTTGAATGGAACAGTATTTTGCAAAGAATCGGTCAAGATTTGCCCCGATTCACACAGGAAGAAGTATTGGCAAAATCGAAAGAGAAATCCAACTGCACTGTTCTGTACTCTGCCCGTGCGTTTGCGGAGGAGTATTCTGATTTTTACTCTAGGTCGGGTGAGCAGCCGTGAAATGGCGCATTCTCAATCCGGCTGAAGGAGAGGAAGAGACGGAGCATTGGGGAGACACGCATTATTGCCGAGCTTTGGCTCGGAGTTTGCGCCGACTGGGACATGAGACGCAAATCGACTCTTTTAATCACTGGCGGAACGAATGCGCCTCAGACCTAAGTCTGGTTATCCGGGGGCGAAACCGATGTATGGTTCCAATAGGGGGAGTGAAGCTGCTTTGGATCATAAGCCACCCCGCGGAAGTGACCATAGAAGAATGTAACGATTTTGATTGGATTCTTGTAGCCTCTCGTGAGCATGCAGCTCAATTGCGTGAAAAGACTGACCGGCCGGTGACAACACTATTTCAGGCGGTGGACTCCGAGCGGTTTCGGCCACCAGAACATGATGAGCTTAAGGCGAGGCGCGACCTGATTTTTGTTGGCAATACCCGAAGTACAGCGCGAGAGAGCGTACTTTGGGCGGTGGCTAGCGGGTTTCCGCTGAAGGTATGGGGCAGGGGCTGGGCCAAGTGGATAGACGCAAGGTTTACGATGTCTGAGTATTTGGACAATGATCTGTTACCAGCTTTGTATGCCGGGGCGAAGGCAACTCTGAATGATCACTGGCCAGACATGCGTCGTTTGGGCTACGTCAACAACCGAGTGTTTGAGGCATTGGCTTGCGGGCTACCGGTTGTCTCTGACTATCAACCGGCTTTGTTTGACCTATTTGGCGATGCCGTGCTGCAATATGCGACCCGGAAACAGTTTCTCAATTGTATGGATCAACTCTATCTTGACTATCCCAGGGTGCTCGCGCGGGTTGAGAAAGTGATTTCATTGATACCCGAGCAGCATTCATTCGAGATTCGCGCGCGGGAACTTTGCCGCGTAGTTAGTAAACTCAAGGAGGAACACCCATCTCGGTTCTGATTTATATCCCTGACCCGGAGGATCGAGGTAGTCCGGGGCGCATGTTTCGGCAGTTGCGCGCGCATATGGCGAGGCGTTGGCCGGGGACACTGGTGTTGGCGGCGTGCCAGCGGGCGCCGCGCGATCCTCGGCCCGAATCGGGCCTCGATTGGATTCGTTTGCCGCCGGGGGATAGCTTGGAGCTTGATCGGGAATTGGTCGGTTTCATGGGCGGTATGTTCGATTGCCGGGCCGCTTTGTTCGTCGGCGCGCAAGCATTGGCGATGGTGGGCGCGGCCGGCCTGGGCCCGCGCATTGCGGTGCTGCCCAGGCGGCCGGCTGATGAGCAAGGTGTCGATCACGTGGTTGTAGCCAAAGGTAAGGAGTGGCTGGCCCAAATCGATCAATTGTTGGTACGCACCGTTCCGGTAGAGTTGTTTTGCCGGCCCGACCATAGCCCGCAAGATGTATTGCAGATGCTCGCTGCTCATCCGTTGGGCATGCGTGCTCATGAGTTGGTTTTGAATTGGCAGGGTGTTGCCGACGAGCGCCTGGGCGAGATTCTGCACTTGCTTCGGCAGCGGACCCGGGCGCGCGTGTTAGTGGATTTGTTTTTGTCCGAGTTGTTTGATGTGCCCAGGGCTTGGTTGGTGCCGTCCGTGGGGGACGTGTTTCTGCACCCACGGGCCTGGCGTCAATTGGCGGGTTTTGGCGGTTTGTTGTTTCGCGCGCCGGGCAATACCAGGTTCCAACTTAGCAGTGATAGCCCCCGGGCCTGGGTCCGGGCTGGTGTGGCCGCATTCAATTCATCGCTAGCCTTATTGGGCCGGGGGCGTCCATGAACCTGCTGGTAGTGGCCATCGATGGCAAAGGCCTGGGACATTTGGCGCGAACTTTGTCTTTGGCTCGGTCCTTGGCTCTGGTCAGAACTGATGTTCGCACCACCTTTCTGGTAGAGTCGCCTGCCTTTGGGATGGTGCAGCGCTCTGGTTTCAACTATGCCAAGATTCCCGATCCGAGACACCCGCTGGGTTTACATGCTTTGCGTGGACGGCGCAGTGAGTTCGAAACCGGTGTATTAGAACGATTGTTCGATACATTGACCCCCGATGCGGTGATGTTCGATTTCTTAGTGGACAAGCGCTTGTTTCTTTCTTTGCAGCGCAGAAACTGCCGGATTGTGGTGGTGAAAAGAAAACTACGAGCGCGGGTGGCCAAACAATTGGCTGCTGATTCGGCTGCTGCTTTGGTCGATGCCTGGTTGGTTCCCCACGATGAATCCGAGTTCAAGCAGGGCGAGATTCCGGAGCGGTTGTTGCGACGCTGTCATTTCTCTGGTCCGGTGGTGCGCGGGGCGAATCTCTCGCGGGTGGCCGAGCTACGGGCGCGGTATTTGGGGGAAGGGAAGAAATTGGTGTTGGTGACGGCGGGTGGTGGTGGGTGGCCGCAAGCACAACGGATTGTGCGCCGGGCCCATCAGGCGGTGGCGTCATTACTGGCCAAGCGACCAGAACTCAGAGCGGTGGTGGTGTGGGGGCCGCTAAATCCCACTGGCTTTCCGCCGGAGGCAGATGGGCTGCGGGTACTGCGTGACGAACCGGAGATGCCCGAGCTAATGGCCGCGGCAGACGTAATTGTAAGCAACGCGGGCTACAATACCGTAGGCGAGTTACTTCGTTCGGGTACGCCCGGGGTGGTGGTTCCGGTTACCGAGACCGGGCGCGACGATCAGGAAGAAAGAGCCCTGGCGGCTCAGGCGCAAGGCCGGGTGGTTGTTTCGGCTGATGAGCCAGCGCAAATTGCCGATCGAGTGGCGGCGCTATTTGATGGCCTGGGGCCGGGTAAAGTGCCTCCTGTCCCGGATGACGACCCGGGCAAACCGGGTCGGGTCTTGTCCGAAATTCTCGGGACTTGACGCTTCGACTAGCTATCGGGTAAAGACACAACCGGCCATGCAATCTTCAATAAAAAATCTCATTTCCCGGCGGCACCTGCTGCGTATTTTGGTCAGCTCGAATCTCAAGCGGCAAAACAAGAACACCACGCTGGGTTATTTGTGGTGGTTGCTCGATCCCATCTTGATGACCGGGGTGTACTACCTGCTGGTGGCGGTGCTGTTTCGGCGCGGTGATGGTAACTCGCCTTACTTGATGTATTTGTTGCTGGGATTGCTGTCCTACAAGGCCTTTTCTGGTTCGCTGGCGCAGTCGGTGTCCATGTTGCAGAACCAAGGGGCCATCATTAAGGCCATCAGCTTTCCCAAGGCGGTGCTGCCGATTTCCATGGTATTGTCCAACGCGGTCTATTTCATAGTGGCGCTACTGGTGGCCATGGGAATGGGTATTTACTATGGGCCAGAGTGGGGAAGTTGGCCGAACTGGTATTACTTGATGTTGCCGCTGGTCATTTCTTTTCAAGTCATGTTCACTGTTGGCTTGGCGCTGATCGTCGCTACCTTGGGCGTGTTTTTCAAGGACACGGCCAATATCCTGGGGCACCTGCTGCGAATGTGGTATTTCTTCTCGCCCGGTTTGTATAGCCTTGACAAGATTCCAGACCATCTCTTGCCCTATTTTCGCTTGAACCCCTTTTGTGAGCTGATGACCGCGTATCGTGACATCATGATTTTCGGTCGGATGCCTACGGTCTTCGACCTGGGATATTCGTTTATCACCGGTGTGGTCAGCTTACTGTTTGGCTACTGGGTGTTCCGCCGCTACGAGGGGCGTTTGGTGCAAAAGCTATGAGCGGTCAAGCGGTCATCTCGGTCGAGGCAGCCAGTGTCTGCTTCAAAGTGTATAAGTCGCGTCGGCGTTCCCTGCGCGAGGCGATGTTTCGCTCCTTGTTGCGTCGGGACGAGTTGATCGAGGTTTGGGCCTTGCGGGAAGTTAGCTTTCAGCTCAATCGAGGCGAGTCGTTGGGGATTATCGGCGATAACGGTGCGGGCAAGTCGACGCTTTGTTTGTTGCTGTCGCAAATCATGGAGCCGACGGCGGGCAAGGTGACGGTTGATGGCAAGGTCAGCGCGCTGTTGACTCTGGGGGCCGGTTTTCAAGGTGATCTGACCGGTCGAGATAACATTTTTCTCAATGGGGTGTATCTTGGCTTCGACCTGGGGTTGATGCGAGCGAAGTTCAAGGAGATTGTCGAGTTCTCCGAGTTGGAAGACGCGATCGACTTGCCGGTACGCACTTATTCAAACGGGATGCGGGCCCGGTTGGCTTTCTCGATCGCGGCTACGATACAGCCCGAAATCTTGATTATTGACGAATTGATGGGCGTGGGCGACCAGAAATTTCAGAAAAAGAGCCGCAATCGTATGAAAGAACTCATTTCCCAAAGCAAGGCGCTGGTGGTGGTCTCACATAGCATGCCGCTGGTGCAGGACCTATGCTCCCGGGTGGTGTGGATAGACCAGGGGCGGGTGGTGGCCGAGGGGCCGACCGATGAGATCGTGGAACGTTATAAGGCGCAAGGATGACTGATCGAGCCAGGGTCTGTATGGTGGTGCACGAGTACTTTCCGCGGGATTTTCGGGTGCGGAGGGAGGCGCGGGCGTTGCGGGCGGCGGGGATGGCGGTGGATATCCTGTGTTTGAAGCAAGATGGACAGGCAACGACGGAGGAGATTGACGGGCTGCGGGTGACGCGTTTGCCGGTGCGGCGGCATCGGGGGTCGCCGCTGCCGGTGTATATGGCGGAGTATTTGGCTTTTGCGGCGGCGGCGGGTTCGGTCTTGGGTGGGCGACAGATTCGGGAAAAATACGATGTGGTGCATGTGCATGCGCCGCCTGATTTTTTGGTGGGGGCCGGCTTGACTGGGCGTTTGGGTGGGGCGCGGTTGGTGCTCGATATCCATGATTTGACGCCCGAGTTGTATGGTTCACGTTTTCGTAGCAGCGGTGGCAAGTTGGCTCGGCAAATCATGCAGTTGGTGGAGCGGGGTTCTTGTTTGGTTGCAGATCGGGTGATTACGGTCACCGAGGCCTTCAAGCAATTGCTGGTGGGGCGGGGAGTGGCGGCGGAGAAAATCCAGGTATTGCACAATTGCCCAGATCCGGAGGCGTTTCAGCCGAACGGGGGCTACCGGCGCCGGAAAAAATCATACAACATCATGCACCATGGGACTTTGGTGCATCGTTACGGGGTGGACTTGTTGGTGGATGCTTGTGCCCAGGTGGCCGAACAGGTCGCCGAGGCCCGGCTTGATATTTACGGAGAAGGGGATTGGTTGCCCAAACTCGAGGCCCGGTTGGCTGGGGACCCGTTGACTGAGCGGGTATGCTTGCACGGAGAGGTGTCCCAAGATGTGGTGGCGCGGGCTTTGGGCAAGGCTGATCTGTGCGTGATTCCCAATCGGCAAGACGATTTTACCGATTTGCTCTTGCCCACCAAGCTGCTAGAAGCCTTGCACGTTGGCTGTCCTACCATCGCCTCGGCCACCAAGGTGATTGCCCAGAATTTTGCCGATGGCGGTGTTCACCTGGTGCGGCCCGGAGACGTGGATGAGTTGGCGGGGGCCATGTTGTTCTTAGCGACGCATCCTCAGCAAAGCGGCAAGCTGGCCAAAGCCGGCAAACTTGCAGCCAAGCGATTCTCTTGGGATACCGAGAAAAATAAGTTGCTTGGCTTGTACCAATCGCTGGGTATCAGCATTAAAAGCTAACGAAGCTAGAAAAATTTGCAGGGGGGCTGTCTTTTGTGTCGGGCTTGGATCTGGGGCGGAAAGTTTTTTGCTTGTTTTTCAGGTTGTTGTAGAATGGCATGGTACTTGCTGTGGTTTCGTTGACGTCGTTATGTTTACGTGGTAGGAGGCGCTGCATGCCGGCACAACAACGAGATAGTTCTATCGAGCGGGTTACTTTGGTCTTATTGGACCTGCTGGCTTTGTTTCTGGCGGCTAATCTGGCATTTGATTTACGTTATCATCTCGACTGGGCCGGGGTGTTTCCTGAGCTGGTGCGCGAGGGGCCGGCGCCTTGGGGGGCCTTGTATCAGGCGCTGCCTTATATGCTGCTGGGATGGTTTGTTATCTTTGCCACTTTTGGTCTGTACCGTAGCGGGTTGCGGCGGCGGATGGAGGTTTCGCTGCTGATCAAGGCGCAGGCGGTGGCTTTTGGTGCTTTGTTTGCGTTGGCGTTTTTCTACCGGGGCTTTTCCTATTCACGGCTGGCGGCTCTGTTTCTGGTGCCGCTTTCTTTTTTGGGCACGCTTGGTTTCAGGTACCTGTACCGACTGGCCAAGGAACAACTGCTGAAGATGCCGGTGGTGCGTGAGCGGGTGCTGGTTTTTGGGCGCACCGATGGCACCCGGGGATTGATCGAACGCTTGAATCGCGCTGACAATCCCTACGATCTGGTGGGCATGCTGGGCCGAGAGGGTGAAGAGCCTATCGAGGGCACTTCCCACCTGGGAAATTTGCAGGAATTGGGCAGGATTCTTACCCGGCAACGAGTCGATCGGGTGCTGATGATTAGCTCTACCCTGAGCCGAGACGAGCTGATGGACGCCATGGATACCTGCTATCGGCACCGAGTACGCTGGGGTGTGGTGCCTGATTTGTATGACCTGCTGGTCGATCGGTTGCAAATGGAAAACATGGTCGGCGTGCCGGTGATGGGGCCTTCGGGGTCCAATATCACCGGCCTGAATCTGGTGGCCAAGCGGCTGGTGGATTTGTTGGTGGCGGGCATGCTTACGGTGGTGCTGTCTCCCTTGCTGCTTTCGATTTGGGCGCTGGTTCGGCTTAGCTCCAAAGGGCCTACCTTGTTTGTACAAGAGAGGGTGGGGCGTGGGGGCAAGACCTTTCGCTTCTACAAGTTTCGTACTATGTGGGCCAATGGCAGTGATCGTAGCCATCGGCAGTTGATGGAGAAAATGATTCAAGAGGGCTCGGCGGGCGATGTGGATGCCAAGGGGCCGGTTTTCAAAATGAAGAAAGATCCGCGCATTACTCCCATTGGGCGCTGGCTGCGTCGCTTTTCGCTCGATGAATTGCCGCAGCTGTTCAACGTGCTCAAGGGGGACATGAGCCTGGTGGGGCCCCGACCTGCTATTCCTTACGAGGTCTCCAATTATCGTGATCGGCATCGGCGTAGGCTCGAGACTTTGCCCGGCATCACTGGTCTTTGGCAGGTATCAGGCAGAAATCGGCTTAGTTTCGAAGAGATGGTCGAGCTGGATATCTATTACCTCGAGAACTGGACACCCGGGCTCGATACCCGCATTTTCTTCAAAACCATCGCCGCCGTTTTGCTCTCCCGTGGATACTAACTAGTGCCTATCTCAAAACCTAGACGAACACCAAAAAAGTATAATGATTTCGTAGTACCCGTCCGTGAAAATAGGACTTTTGAGGCGGGTATTGACCAGGTGCCGCAGCCCAAACCAGCCAAACTCGACGATGAAAGCGAAGACCTGATCTGCGGAGAAATTACTGTTTTCCAAGCAGAAAAAGGCTATCGCCTGGGGATCGAGACCCTGCTCTTGTCCAGTTTTGTCAAGGCGGGCGCTAAGCACATGGTCGACCTGGGAACCGGCTGCGGTATCTTGCCTCTGGTCTTGTGCCACTTTGGCAAGGTCAAGCAGGCGATTGGGGTCGAAATTCAGCCTGCCCTGGCCGATCGAGCCCGGCGGGCGGTGGCCAAAAACCGGCTGGCCAGCAAGATCCGTATTGTCGAGGCTGATTTGCGCGATCTGATTCCGGTGCTAGAGTCGGGCGCCTTCGATCTGGTAGTTTCCAACCCCCCATACACGCCGGTACGTACCGGTCACATCAACCAGAAAGAGGAACGCGCCCTGGCCCGTCATGAGATCCAGTGCACGGTAGCCGATGTGGCCAAAGCCGCGGCGAAATTGTTGGCGCCCAGGGGCTCTTTCGTGTCGGTTTTTCCCAGTGGTCGCTTGCCAGAAATGCTGCGCGTCTGTGCCGACAACGGCCTCAGACCGGCAAGAATGAGAATGATTCATGGCCGAAAAGAGCTAACCGCAAAGCACTTCCTACTGGAAGCCATTCGCGGTGGGCGCATGGGATTGTCTGTAGAGAAACCACTGATTGTCTACGAAAAACCAGGTAAATATAGTAGAGAAGTCAAAGAAATGCTTTACCCTTCCGGGTGGAAATAACACCGCCATCATACCTACCAAAACACCGTCATCCCCGAAAAGTTTCTGTCGGGGATCTCG
>JAUVBB010000558.1 GCA_030591445.1 Deltaproteobacteria bacterium
GGTACGGCGTCGAAATTCAAGGCACTGGACCCGGTGCTGGAAACCGTCAAGACCTGGTTGTCCGTGGAGACGTCGCCTTCAGTGGCGTTGAATTGCATCGAAGCAGGGTTGACGGTCAGAGAGTCTGCGCCAGTGCCCAACACCACGTCGCCGAAATAGCGGGTGTGATCGAAGGTGCCGATGGCGGAGGGCCAAATGGCTCTGGGATCGAAATCATCATCAACAACAACATAATCATAGAAAGCGGCGAAGATTGCCACTGTCTCACCAGCGCTACGCTGAACATGGCCCTGGGTCAAATCGATGCTGATTTCCATTACCCGGTGGCCGCCGGTGAAGCCCGCCTTCGAGCTCATTTCGGCCGGGTTTTCTTCCAAAGTACCGGATAGCAAACCACTGCCGTCATTGTAAAGGCCATTGAAGTAGTTAGTGCCATCGACATCGCTATATGCATACCAGACGCCTTCGTCGCCCTCGCTTACCGGCCATTGATCGTCGGCGTTGTTGTCCAAATAGAGCTCTAGCACATCGCTCGTATCTTCATCTGTATCCGAAAGTATTTCAAAGGCCAGATAGAGGAAGTTGTCGTCGTGCAGCAGCCATAGCGTATTGTCCAGGCTATCCCAGCCGGCCATGGCCACCTGAGTGGCTTCGTCGTATTCGCCGGCTGTAATTATGCCGTCAATGATAGGCGATGCGCCTGCGGCTAGTGGTGCCACCACGGCCGGGATGCTGACTACATACAGATCGACGTTCTTGGTGACCGGAGAATTGGTGGCCCCAGGGGCAGTGAAGGTGAGAGTGGCTGAGTAGGTACCCTCGGCCAGGCCAGTCTGATCAGCAGACAAGGTGATGTCATTGGGAGCTGTGCCCGAAGCGGGTGAAACTGTTAGCCAAACTTCGCTTGAGCTTACTGACCAATCCAGGGTACCGCCGCCGCTGTTGAGCATGGAAATGGTTTGGGTCGGCGGCGGGTCGCCGTCTAAGATCGACATGAACCACAGTCCGTCCGCGTCGGTTACATTCATGGTGGGATCAGTGCCGCCCGTGGCCACGTGCAGGGATAGCTCCGGGTCGCCGAAGAGGATCAGTTCGTAGTAGACCCAGCGATAGTAGGGGTCGGAGGTCCAGCCCGAGAGTAGGCTGCGGGAATGGTCTTGCAACTCGCCCAGCCGGGTCATGCCGTAGCCAAAGGCGCCATCCCAGAAGCTGCGGTTGAATAGGTTGGAGACGCCACCGTAGCCATAGCGGCTGTTCATCATGACCGCGAAAGCTCCGTTGGTCCCGAGGGTCAGCTGTTCGGCAAAAGAATCGAGGTGATAGACATCGTGGTTCATTTGTTGGTCTTGCCGGTTGTCGAAGGAGCCCGGGTAACAGCCCTGGCTGTATTCGAAGAAGGGCAGGGTGTTGGTCAGATCGCTGGCCAGTTGTTCGCTGTATAGGCGCATATTGTAATAGGTATAGGAATGGCCCAGGTGGTTGATGATGTGGTTGCCACCGTTGAGCACCGCCAAAATGTCGGCTTGGTCCCAGCAAGGGCTGTTTTGGTTGGGGCAGTTTTCGCCATCCTGACCTTTGTCATAAAGACCGTAGATGTCGAAGAAAGTGCTTTCGGAGAATCCCGCGGTATCCAAGCCGTCGGCATTGGTCGAGTTTTCGACATCTTGCAGATAGTCATAGCCGAAGCTGGGATCACCGTCCCATAGCCACTCGCCTACCATGTATACCCGCTTGAGCCAGTCCCCTGATTCATTCTGGTATTGAAGGGTTTTGCCGACGAAGTTTTCCACCTCGACACAGGAATCCACCGCCGCCCGGCCTACCATTACCTCGGCCAGATAATCCGGATTGTCCTCGGGCTCGCCGAACAGATCGTCGCCGTCTTCATCGAAATCACCGTCAAGGGCGCCGAAGTACAGGTCTGAAGGAATGTCGATTTCGTCGATGTAAGAATCGCCGGGAATGCGGAAGGTGCGCAGGGGTACCACTGGCGCTTCGGTCTCGTAGGCTGGGTTGAGTACTTCGCCATCGGCATCGCCGGCCAGCAGTACGAACTCAGTGCCATAGCCTGCGTACAACACGCTGATTAAATTGCGCACTTTCTCGGCTGCATCACGCCCGGTGTAGTTGGCAACAATGTCTTCAACCGTGAAGGCCGCAGCCGAAATGCCGCGGTCGGCCTTGTCTTGGAGAAGAGTCATCAAGTTGGGAGTACCCGCGCAATTGAGTAGGGCATCGCTGCTGATAACCACGTAACGGTATTCCTCGTCGGCCAGGGGGGCGGGCCGGCTGGGATAAAGCGACAGCGCCTCTGGATTGTCTACCAGCCGACGAACTTGGGCAAAATCGCGAGCCAGGCCACGATGAGGCGCCAACTTTGCTTGGCTGGCCAACTTATTGGCCGCCGTGGTGACCACTACTCGAAGCATGGGCCGGAAGGTCAAGATACCGGACTGGGGTTGGAACTGTACCGGCTGAATCACCACCGGCTGAATGACGAAGCCCCGTTGCCTGGCGATGGCGCCGGCGCTATGAATCTCCGCGGGAAAAGTCGTCAATCCCTGGTAGATGGCCGCGTCGGGTTGAACAAAAGCCACTTGGGCGCCGGGAATGAGCGGTTTAGGTGGTTGGGCCGGGAACACTACATGTTCACCCGGCAATGCCACGGCATCGCCCGCTTGCACTTCAATGCCAACCGTTTTTTGCCCGGGAGGCAGCAATACGTAAACAAGTTTGGACGGCAGCGAGGGTTGGCCCGGCCGGTTTACTTGGTTGAATCCCTCGATATTGATATGAGAAAACCCTTGATTATCAACGAAAATTTCCGGATATGGCACTTTCACATCTACCGTCAGGGTATCAGCCCCTGCCTGCGTGAGTGTTGCTGCCCAAACCAAACATACCCAAGCAATAATGCCCAGCTGCCTCATGCCATCTCCTTCTCTTTCCCCGGTGGTGTGTAAGCTACTTTCTCCATACCCATGCAAACGACGGATAAATACCCAAAATTCAGATTAATATCCGGGTTCCGTGCCCAAAATTTTTGCTAATATCTCGGATTCTTCCTTGCAGGACCAAGCGAACTCCTCAACCACCGGCGCCAGCCGAATCCAGGCCGGCCCCAGATGAGCCACTGCCCGCTGCCCTTGTTGCATTTTTCGAATCCGAGCCATGGCGCCGATAGACTCGGCGGTCAGCGGTTCGTCTATCTCATCTTGCTCCGCCAGGTAGACCTCGTGTCTCTTCTCCAGGGTCACCACCGTCGCCGCGCAGTCATCTATGTGTTCGCTCAAAATCTGCTCCACCGCCGTCAAGTAAGCCAAATCCAGCTCGATGGTCTCACTGATCACATCGGTGTCCGCCGTTTTGGCTACGACTAGCAGCGCAGCTTTCAAACGAAATATCTGTTGATCGAATCTATCCAGATCGAATGCCGGCTTGGTCCGAAGAAAATAATAGCCACCCACCCCCAAAACCACCGCCAAAACTATGAGTCCAAGTTTTTGCATCCTTAGAAACGCTAAACGAAGCCTTAGGCTCCTGTCAACCAGGACGCGAATGCCTACCGATGGAACTTACCACCTCACCCCAACACATCCCGCACCGCTTTGTCATATCAGCCGTGCGATCCTGGTGAACCCAAACCTAGACAATTCCGACTCAACCTGTCAGGTACGAGAAC
>JAUVBB010000124.1 GCA_030591445.1 Deltaproteobacteria bacterium
CGACTTAGGCCGGCTTCCGCTCAGCGAAATTGGCGAATTGGTAGGCGGCCTCGATCACCCCGATCCCGGTCAAGCCGAAGCCCTCGTCGCCGGCACTCCCTTCCTGATGCGTCCCGACCAAGCCGGCACCTTCCGTTTCCTATTGCCCGCCGGCCGCTGGGACCTCAACCTCAAGGCCACCGGCTACCAACAAACTTGGATCGAAGACGTCGAGACCAACTCCGGCCAAACCCGAAAAATCCAGACCAGCTCTCTGTTGCCCGACCCAGACTACCAATGCACCGACTCCGAAACCCGCATCGATCGCTTCAGCCAAGGCGGCCAGGGCGCGGTGGATATCTTGTTCATCATAGACAGCTCCGGCTCGATGTTCTCTCGACAGGAGGCATTGGCATCCTCTTTTAGTGAATTCGCGACCGCCATGGAAAACGGCGAACTAGATTTTCACCTCGCCGTTTTGACCACTGGAATGAAGAGCCCGGGTTGTCCGGTGTGTAGCGACGCCATTCCGCAGAGCTGCATCAATGAAACCGGCGAAGGCGGGCGGTTTCAGGATCTACTCGGAGAAAATCTTGGTACCCTCGATGACCCGAACATGGTTTTCGAATCTGATCCGGCCTGCCGGGTAGTGACCCGAGAAAATCTGAACTGTTTCTATGATGCGGAACAAGAGCGGGGCACGATCCTGGTTGGCACAAGCGGTTGTGGCTATGAACGTGGCCTAGCCTCTGTCCGCACCGCACTGGGGGATCTTGCCGCTACCCATAACGCGGGGTTCCTACGTCGTTCGGCTCGTTTGGCCATAGTCATCATGTCGGATGAAGAAGACTGTGGAGAGGTGGGAGAGGTCAGCGAGGGACCTGTTTTTGGCGGTGGAAATGCGTGTTATTTTGCCGCCAAAGGCATAGATCCAGAAGGAAACACCGTGGATTCCATGGGCAAACCTTACCAATTGACGCCGGTGGAAGAGTACGCGCTTTTCTTGGAAGAACTCAAGCCGGTGCCTGGACTGGTGAATTTCTCAGCAATTGTGGGTGTGGTCGATGTCAACGATCCTGGCGCAACGGAAATCACTTATGAATATGACGAACAGCATAGCAGGTATTCAGTGCTACCGGCCTGTGTTGCCGATAATTGCGAAGGGCCGTTTTGCCCGGCTTCTCCGGGTACCCGTTACATTGAGATGGCCCAGCGCTTGCGTGGCTCGGTGCACAGTATCTGTAACCGTGATTTTTCTCAGCCGCTGCTGGATGTTGCGGGGGTGACCAATGGGTATCGGCGTGAGTTTGGCTTGACCGCGGTGCCTTTGGATCCGGAGGCGATGGAGGTGCGGGTCAATGGAATGGCGCAGAGCGATGGTTGGCGCTGGGATGACGGGCGGCGGGTGGTCGAGTTTGATGAGGATGCTGCGCCGCCGCCTTATGCTCTGGTGGAGATTGTTTACGAGGCGGCTTGCTCGTGATTGAAATGGGCTTCGATTTGTAGCGCTTCGGATAGGCGCTGGAGGTAGGCTTCGCGGGGGATTTCCAGGACGCCGAATTGGCGTAGGAAATCGCCGCCTAAGTATTGGCTGTCAAACAGGCGGTAGCCTTGCCGGCGTAGGTGTTGAACCAGATGAACCAGGGCTACTTTGGAGGCATCTCGTTCCAAATGAAATAGACTCTCGCCGGCGAATAGGCCGCGGATGGCTACGCCGTAAACTCCTCCCACCAGCCGATCTTCTTGCCAGCACTCTACGCTGTGGGCCAGGCCGAGCCGGTGCAGGTTGGTGAAGGCTTCGATGATTTCGGCGGAGATCCAGGTAGATTCCCGCCCTGGGGCGGGGGCGGCGCAGCCTTCCATTACCTGTTGAAAGGCCGAGTTCATGCGGATCTCGAATTTTTGGCTGCGGATGGTGCGGGCCAGTCGGCGGGGAACATGGAAATGTTCCAGGTCCAGGATGGCACGCAGATCACAGTCGTAGAATTCCACTTGGCCCTCTTCCTCATCAGCCATGGGGAAGAGTCCCTGGCAGTAGGCCTGGATGAGCAGCTGTGGATTCAGACGCATGGGTGGCCCCATCTTTGCCTCCATTGATCTTTGCCGATCTATCACGAATTGCCGTCGATCGGCAAAGATCGCCGCTTCGCTAAAATGTTCCTTGAATCGTGACCAAAACTTGGGTATGGGAGTGCAACGGGAGGTGAAGACATGGAATGGTTAGACAAAGTGTTCTGGCATAATTCGGTCAAGGCCTATCTGATTTTTGCGGGCATGGTGATAGCTGCCTGGGTGGGGGCCTGGGTGGTCAAGGTTTTGGTGCGGCGCTATGTGGTGCGGCGGGCGGATGAGACCAAGAGCAAGCTGGACGATTTGGTGGCTTGCGTGGGGGTGGGGCCGATATCGCTGATTGTATTTCTTCTTGGCTTGCACACGGCCATTCGTTCGCTGGTCTTGAACCCGGAGTGGGGGCGCTTTCTTTCGGCCTTGTTTGTGGTTTGCTGGACGGTGGTGGGGGCGGTTTTCTTGAACCGCTTGCTGCGGGGACTGCTGGAGCATTATTTGCAAAGGTACGCCGATCACAGCGACGAAGTTTTGTATGGGCAAATGTTGGGGACCTTACGCTCGGCGGTGGGGGTGTTGATCTGGGCGGTGGCACTGTTGTTCATGGTCGACAATCTGGGCTTCAATATCAGTTCCATCCTGGCCGGCTTGGGTCTGGGTGGTTTGGCTTTGGCCATGGCGGCGAAGGACACTCTAGCCAACGTTTTTGGTTCCTTCACCATCCTGGTCAACGGTCCTTTTCGCACCGGAGAAAGCGTCAAGTACCAAGGACACGAGGGTACGGTAGTGGCCGTGGGCTTGCGCGATACGCGCATTCGTACCTGGGCCGGCAATCTGGTGACCGTGCCCAACTCACTGGCGCCGACTTCGGTGGTGGAAAACATCTCGCGGCGGCCCAGCTTTCGGGTGCTGTTCAGGTTGGCATTGGTGCACGATACGGCCGCCGACAAGATTGACCAGGCTTGCGAGTTGATTCAAGAGACGGTTCGTGCTGAGCCCGGGACCGGCGAAAAAATTCTGACTCATTTGTTGGCACTGGGCGAGAGCGCGCTTGAGTTGCAGGTGATCTACTACATCGAAGACTCTGCCCGCATCCTCGACATCCAGCACGTCGTCAATGCGCGCATCAAGCAATCTCTCGAGAAAACCCGTATTCGACTGGCCCACCAAACCTTCACGGTAAAAAAATAGGGTTCGTGCTTAGTCTTCCGGGCGTTCGTGCCCCGGAGCCATTTTGACCAGCTTGGGATCGAAACGGGCCACGGGCTCAACCAGGTCTTGTTGGGCTTTCATGACTTGCTCGATGTCTTTGTAAGCCCAAGGAACTTCGTCCAGGCCGGCGGAGATCAGCACCACTCCCCGATCTTGCAACAAGCGCCGAGCATCTTTCCAGTTGAACTTCTTCTTGGCCTGCTTGCGGCTCATGCGCCGGCCGGCGCCATGGGCGGCAGAGTGCAGGGATTCACTTTTGCCGCGACCGCGCACCACAAATCCGGGGCTGGCCATGGAGCCGGGGATGATGCCCAACACGCCGGCCCCGGCCGGAGTAGCCCCTTTGCGATGGACAATCAGCCGTCGGCCGTCGTGGCTTTCCCGCCAGGCGAAGTTGTGATGGTTTTCGATGTCGAGCAGCACTTGGGTGCCCAGGTGCTTGGCTATTTGCCGATGAATGATTTGGTGGTTGGCCGCCGCGTAATGCCCCATCAACTCCATGGCCGCCCAGTATTCTTGGCCGGCGTCTGAATCCAAATCCAACCAGGCCAGTTGGCCAAGCTCTCTTGGGAGTTTGGGATGTTGCTTTTTGGCCAGCCGGCTGTAATGGGTGGCGATTTGATTGCCGGCCCCCCGACTGCCGGAGTGGCTGAGCAGGGCCAGGTAGCTGCCTGCCACTAGCCCCAGATCGTCTTGGCTCAAAGTCAATAGCCCGAATTCAACAAAGTGGTTGCCGCTACCGCTGGTGCCCAGTTGGCTCCAGGCCTTGTCCTTGAGCTGCTTGGTCAACGGTCCCGCCGCCCAGTCCCGATCCATGACCGGGTGCCGCCGCCGGGAGCTGAATTTGGCCCCCACGCCGAAACGGCACTCGTCTTCGATGGCCTGGATGAAGCGCCGTTGCTTCTTGCGAAGCTCGGCCGGCGGCAAATCCAGGACCGTCATTTTCATGCGGCAGGCAATGTCCACTCCCACCGCATAGGGAATCACCGCGTTGTCTGTCGCCAGCACCCCGCCGATGGGCAAGCCGTAGCCCTGATGGGCGTCAGGCATGAGTGCCCCCCGATAGGCCACGGGCAGACGAACCGCGTTTTTCATTTGCTCCACCGCACCCGCTTCCAGATCGTGTCCCCACTGTTTCCAGGGTGCGGGTTGATAGCCGGTGTTTTTCATGTTTTTTTGCCTCCGCGCAAAATATCTTAGCGCATTTGGCAGGCCGGTGGTCAATAATTCTAGCTCGTGATAGCATGCTGCCCGCAAGCGTACCTTGCTTGGTGGGAAGAGTGAGGGTTTCGGATGATTCAAATCTTGATGTTGCTGGGAGGGATCATGGTTGCTCCCCAGAATGAAGCGGCCGGGCTGGTTCGACTGTTGCCGGCGGAGCTGCAGGGCTACCGGGCGCAGGGAAAAGATGAGTTTTTCAACCGGGACAATTTGTTTTCCCTGATCAACGGCGGGGCCGAGGTGTACCGCGCGCTCAATGTGCAAACCGTCATCAGCCGGCGTTATGCCCAGGCGGCGGCGCCCGATATTCTGGTCGATCTGTTTGACATGGGCTCATCGGCGGATGCCTTCGGTGCTTTTCATCACGATGTCCGTGAGGCCGCGGGGGCCCAAGTGGGCCATGAGTCAGAGTACCAAGGCGGGGTTCTACATTTCTGGAAGGATCGCTATTTTGTCTCGGTGGTGACCTTGCAAGAAAACGAACAGAGCCGCAAAGCCGTGCTGGGAATAGGCCAAGCCATTGACCGCGTCATTGCCCAGAAAGGCAAAAAACCGGATCTGCTTGCCTGCTTGCCGGCGGGCTGGCTTCAGAGTCACCTGCATTACTTCCACGGCGCAACCCTGTTAGATCGGCATCTGGATTTGGGCGACTCCAATCCCCTGGGTCTTTCCAATGAGACCGCCGGAATCCTGACCCGCTATGGGTCATCGAAGCCGGCGGAATCGGAACTCTCCCTTTTACTGGTTCGCTATCGCTCGGAGCTGCTGGCCGAGAAAATCTATATTGGACTTGGTCATGGTTTGCTGGCCGGGCGGGACAAAGATGGCATGGTTGAACGCGGCAAAAGTCGTTGGTCGGGGGCGAAGCGCCTGGGCCGAGACCTGATCTTAGTACTCAACGCAACGAGTGCGCCGGCCGGATTGATCAAATTGGAGCAAGCGAAAAGCCTTTGCCCAGGAGCGAGACCATGAGCAAAAAGAAAGAGAACTTCAGTCGGCGTGACTTTCTGAAAAACACCGCGGGTCTGGCCGTGATTGGCTCGGCGGGTGTGAGCAGCTTCTGCAACAAGAAGTCTCCCTCCGCCCCGGCGACGCCAATGTCTTCGACAAAAACAGCTGAGACCAAGGCCGCCAAGCCACGAGCCAAGGTGGTGCTAATTCGGGATCAGAAGGTGTTGGACGCGCATCGGAAAGTTAACCCGGCGCAGCTGGAAAAAATGATCGACGACGCGGTGATGGCCTTGACCGGAGAGCCGGAAGCGGGCGCGGCCTGGGCCCGGCTGATTCGCCCGGAAGATACGGTGGGCATCAAGACCAATGTCTGGCGGTTCATTCCCACCCCGACCGAACTCGAACAAGTGGTTCGGCAGCGGGTCGAAGCCGCGGGCGTAGCCAGCGAGCGAATCGCCATTGATGACCGGGGTGTGTTAGACAACCCGGTGTTTCAAAAGGCCACCGCCCTGATTAACATGCGCGGCTCGCGCACCCATCATTGGAGCGGGGTGGGCAGTTGTATCAAGAACTACATCATGTTTTCGCCGGAACCAGCCAGTTGGCACGAAGACTCCTGCGCCAATCTGGCCGGAGTTTGGGATTTGCCCCTGGTCAAAGGCAAGACTAGGCTCAACGTCCTGGTCATGCTGACGCCCTTGTTCCACGGCAAGGGACCGCACCACTTCCAACCCTCCTATACCTGGGCTTATAATGGACTGGTGGTGGGCCAGGATCCGGTGGCGGTCGATGCCACCGGCCTGCGCATCCTGGCCGCCAAGCGGCATCAGCATTTCGGCAAAGACGAGCCCTTTCATGTATCGCCTAAGCACATTCAAGTGGCCGAACAAAAATTCGGATTGGGCGTTGCCGACCCCCAGCGCATTGATGTGATCAAACTGGGTTGGGCGGAAGGGGCGCTGATTTAGTCTGCTTTCGAGGGCGCAAGAATACCTGCACAGCGATAAAGGCCAACCAGGCCATCAGCATTATCAAGAAGGGGAAGTAGGCGGGGCGGCTGTGTATGCGCAGCTCCATTGGGGCCGAGTGGGCGCTGCTTACTCGACCCTCGATCCAGGGAATGTCGACCGAGATGGGGTCGGGCCGATCCACCAAGCATCCGCTAAAGCTCTCCTGACCGTCAGACCATGCCGACAGGGAACAGGCAACGTCGGTGCCGCCCAGAGGCGAACAAGCAAGCAAGGGCAGGTACATTTGGCGCAGGCGAAAGGATTTGACGCCAGCGGGCAGGCGTAGGCGGATGCCGTCTGTTTGCCAGTGCAGTTCGGCGCCCTCAATGGCTTGGCCAGCCGCGTCGGTCAATATCGGCCGAACCTCCGAAAGCCTAAAATGGGTCAAAGATTGGGCCTGATCGACCCAAGTGGCGGCCGGATAGCGGTGCAGGGCCTCAATCAGTGCCGGACTGTGCACCAGCAGATCAGAGATGCCCAATGCGCGCAGGCGATCGAGGGCCCGGGCTTGGACCGCGGCCTCGGCGTCGTGATTTACGCAGAGCAGTTGCCCCCGACTGGTGTGGGCCAGCGGGTGGGTCAGTAGCCGGGTGGTGACCGCGCCGCCCAGAACCGGGCGCTGCTGGGCCGGGCCGACCAGATAGGGCAGGTGGCCGTTGGGCAGATGCTGCCCGGCCAGCGCTGAGTCTTCCGGGTGATGGAGCGTGTCTTCGATCATCAAATAGGTGTTGGTGGGCACCTTGGCCGCCACGGTGCGCATGCGGGTCAGCAGGGCCCGCGTGGCTACGGGGTCGGTGCGATTCATGCGCTCGAGGAAAATCTGTGCGCCGGCGCGTTCTGGTGAATCCAGAGAGAGATAGGTCGGCAACCAAAGGCCGGTCAGGATCAAGCTCAAGCTCAAACCGCGTCCTATCCATTTGCGCGCTGCCGGCAAAGCCGAAAATCCTTCCACCGCCAGCACCGCGAACCAGGCCAGGAAGAGAAATCGAGAGAAAGCCGCCAGTTTGGCCCAGCCCAGCGAGGCATGGAAAGGTACCAGCAGGGATAGATCCAGGCCGAACAAGGAGAGGCTATCGGGGCCACAGGCGAGTAGCAGCAAACAGAAGGCTGCTACCGGCAGCCAGTGCCGCGGCCGGAAGATCTTTTCCTGTCGAATTTGGAACAAGACGGCCGCAAAAACGATGAGCGTCCAGGCGAGCAGATTGGTCGGATTGGCTTTGGCGATTGCTATCCCGATGAGCAGCGGAACCAAAGAGGCCGGTAATAATTTTCGCAGCTCCTCCGCGCGCAACCAACACACTGCCAGCGGTATCAGCAAAAACGGAAAACCCGGCACTATCACTTCCCGAACTGTCTGCAAGGCTCCTTCCGGAACCTGCCAGCCCAACAAGGGCAGGGAATGGTGACTGGCGTTGAGGGACAGGAACACGTAAAAGAAATCGGTAAACAGCAAACAGCAGCCGGCCAGCACGGTGGGCAATAACCAAAGAATTTTCGCTGACCAGCTGCCCCGGATGATGCGAGTGGCTAGCAGCTGCTGCCCCGAAAGCACGGCCATGACCACCAGCGTGGCGACGCCGCTCATGTAATGAGTGAACAGGCTGAGTCCCAGTAAAAGCGCTGCCACCAAACCGGTGCGCAGAGCTCGGCGCCAGTCATCGGGCATGGTCTGCAGCGAGCGGAAAAACCGTTCGACGGCGAGCAGACCCAATGCGATGCCGAGGCGTTGGGCCCACTGTCCGGTATAAAGCACCTGAACCGGGGCGGCGTCGAGCAGGCCCACGTCGTTGGGGTAAATCAACAGCGAAAGCAATCCCGCCGTCAGCCCGCCTATTATCCACGGCCCAGGGGTGTGCCGGCGCGGGAGCAAGGGCAAAAAAGCCAAAGCACTGAGCAGCAACACCAGCAGCAAGAAGTTGCGATAAGCGGCCTCGCTGATTTCGCTGCCTAATCCCAAGCTGCCGGCCAAAGAGGCCAGCGGGTTGTAAAAGACGTTGGGAGTCCAGCCGAACAGGTGCATGGGATCGTAAGCCCATAGCCGAGTCTGCCAAGACAGCGTGTCGCGAGTAAAGGCAATGTTGCCAATATCAAAAGGATGGTCGCGCCACCAACTGGCCGGATAAGAGTACAGCTCGAAACCGTAGGCCCAGCGCAGCAGGGCAAAAGCGCCCATTGCCAGGCCCACAGCCACGGCCAAGGTCGCTAGGACCCATATCGTGCGGTTCGCAGAAGGAGAGGCAGAAGAAGGAGTAGCGCTTTGGGGCTTACTCGTCACGTCGTTCCCGTCTCAACTGGGCAATTTGTTCTGCCACCAAACCCAACATGAAGACGATTACCGCGGTACAGAACAACAGCAACGACATATTGGTGAATGTGTGAGAGCGGAAAAATGTGTAGCCGTACCAACCCATGCCCAAAAAAAAGAACAACAGGCTGATGGGCAGAAAGACCCGAAACGGAGCCAAGCCTACCCCGATTTTGGCCAGGATGAGCAAGAAGCGCAGGCCATCGGAGGAGAGTCGGATCTTGGAACGGCTTTTGGCCTTGCCCGCGATAATGGGTACATGGGCGATGGTATAGCCGGCCCGGGCCAGGGTCACAGTGAGAGTAGAAGGATAAGAGAAGGTATTGGGCAGCAAACCCACATAGCGTTTGGCGATGGGAGCCCGAATCACCCGGAATCCGGAAGTGAGATCGGCAATGGGTTCCGCGGCCAGGTAGGAGGCCAGCATGGAAAACAAGCGGTTGGCCGCCCAGCGATGGGCTCGTTGTCGGGTGCCCTTGGCCCGCGCTCCCACTGCCATGTCATGTTCTTTGAGGGCTTCGAGCAGGCGGGGAATATCCTTGGGATCGTGTTGGCCGTCGGCATCCATCAACAAAATGGCATCGCCTTTGGCTTCGCGGATGCCGCGTTTGACCGCGGCGCCGTTGCCTTTGCGATAGGCATGGCGCAGCACCCGGGCGCCATGACGGCGTCCGATCTCGCCGGTCCCGTCTTCCGAGCCATCGTCGATTACCAGGATTTCATAAGAGCTTTCCGCTAGCGTTTCTTTGATGCGGATCAGCAGATCCTCTAAGGCGGTCTCTTCGTTGAGCGCCGGCAGAATGATCGACAGCTGCGGATTGGTAGATTGTTCGGCCATATTGAGAACTTATGGTTTTCGCCGGCCTCGGTCAAGTAAGAGATTGGGCACACTGGCCCGCGGCGATGGCTTGGCCCAAGTCGAAGGCCTGATCCAGGGCGGTCGGATGCTGTTGTATCGCTGCCTTGTCGTCGATTTTCCGGAAAAAGATCCCGCCGCAGTAATCCATGTCCAGAGCGTCATAGAAATACTTGGCCACCAATTCTGTTCCTTCGAAAAGGTTTTTACCCCGGGTGGCACCCACGCCGATTAAATAGCCGAGCCCACTGGTGTAGGTCTTGCGCTCGGCGGCGGTCTTTTGCAATCGGCGTTTGGCCCACATGGCCTGGCTGCGGTCGATCAAGGCTTTGACCTGGGCCGGTGGTGAGTAAAAGAAGACGGGCGTGGCCAGGACAATGGCTTGGGCTTCTTCCAGTAAGGGATAGACCTCGTCCATGTCGTCGCTAAAGACACATTGGCCGGTTGAGTCACAGCCTCCGCAGGCCTGGCAGCTGCCGACTTTTAGGGCCGCGGCATGCAGGGATTTGACTTGGGCACCTTTCTTTTGGGCGCCTTCCAGGCAGCGATCGAGCAGGAGTTCCGAGTTGCCGTCCCGGCGCGGACTGCCGTAGATGCCCAGTACTTTTCGTTCCATGACGAACCTCAAAGCCGGTCGATCAGGGCGGCGGCAAATTCCGAGCAGCTCAGTTCGGTCAAATTGTCTTCGCCCTCGTTGCGCCAACCGCGCACCAAATCATAGGTACCCAGCCGTGCCTGCATGGCTTGGCTCATGGCCTGTTCGATTCGTTTGGCCGCCTTGGTCCAGCCCAGGTAGTCAAGCATCATGGCCGCCGAAAGAATCAACGAGCCCGGGTTGATTTTGTCTAGCCCGGCGTATTTGGGCGCGGTGCCATGGGTGGCTTCGAACACGGCCAGGCCGTCGCCGATATTGGCCCCGGGAGCCATGCCCAGCCCGCCCACTCCGGCCGCTGCCGAGTCGGAAAGGTAATCACCGTTTAGATTGGGGGCAACGATGACATCGTAGTCCGCGGTGCGGGTGAGTATTTGCTGAAACATGTTGTCGGCAATGCGATCGTTGACCGGAATCTTGCCGGCCGCCTCCCCGTCGGCTTCGGCCAGGAAGTGGCCTACGAATTCTTCTTCGGCGATGACCTCATATCCCCAGCGCCGAAATGCCCCCTCGGTGCTTTTCATGATGTTGCCCTTGTGCATCAGGGTGACACTCTTGCGCCCATAGGCGAGCGTCCAGCGCAAGGCCTTGCGCATATGGCGTTTAGAGCGGCCGGGGCTCATCGGCTTGATGCCGATGGCGGCCTCGTCTGGTAGTTGGCCCTGGCCAATGCCCAGTTCCCTCAGCAAGGCAATGATTCTCTTGGCCTCGGCGCTTAGCGAGTCGAATTCCACCCCGGCATACACGTCTTCGGTGTTTTCGCGAAAAATCACCAGGTCGAGCTTCTTGGGTTCTTTCAGCGGGGAGGCCGAACCGTACCAGCGTACCGGTCGGATACAGGAGTATAGGTCGAGCACTTGCCGAATGGTGACATTGAGCGATCGGAATCCGCCGCCCACCGGCGTGGACAAGGGGCCCTTGATGCCCACCACGTGCTCGCGCAAGGTATCGAGACTGGACTGGGGCAGATACTGGCCGAGTTCTTTGTTGGCTTGTTCTCCCGCCGGGACTTCCAGCCAGTGGATTTGGCGTCCATCAGCGCCGGCCGCCACCGCCGCATCGACCACCTGGCGCATGGCCGGGGTGATGTCGACGCCGATGCCGTCGCCGGTAATAAAGGGGATGATGGGCTGGGCCGGGACCCGCAGCTTATCGCCATCGAGTAAGATTTTCTCGGGCATGATCATGAGGCTCCTGCTGGCGCGCTTCGTTTGGCCAGCGGTACGAATTTCCGGTCGAAGCCGCCCATATAGGTAGAGCTGGGCCGGATGAGCCGGTTGTCGTGAAATTGTTCCATTACATGGGCAATCCAGCCGGCGGTGCGCGCCACCGCAAAGATGCAAGTGTAGTATTCTTTGGGAATCCCTAAAGCACTTTGCACCGTGGCCGAGTAAAAATCGACATTGGGGTTGATGCCCTTGCGCTCGAGAACCAGGGCCTCGATCTTTTGCGATATTTCATACAACTGGTCACAGCCGGCGCGGCTACAAAGTTTGTTCGAAAACTTGCGCAGGTGTCGGGAACGGGGGTCCTCGGTCTTGTACATCCGGTGGCCGAAGCCCATGATCCTCTGTCCGGTACCCAACATGCCCTCTATATAGGGGGCCACCCGATCGGCGTCGCCAATTTCCTCGAGCATCTCCATGACTTTGCGGTTGGCGCCTCCGTGCAACGGTCCTTTGAGGCTGGCCAGCGCCGAACTGATAGCCGAATGCATACCTGCCAAGGTGCTGACCGTGGTGCGGGCGGCAAAAGTGGAGGCGGCCAGCCCGTGATCGGCGTGGAGCAAAAGGGTGGTGTCAAAGACCTCCCGCTCGATCTTGCGCGGGGTCTTGCCGCTAAGCATGTAAAGGAAGTTTTCGGCAAAGCCCATGTCTTTGTCCGCCGAGACCGTGCTTTGCCCGCTACGCATCCGGTACAGCGAGGTGACGATGGTAGCCACCTGGGCCAGGATACGTTTGGCCTTGCGCAAGTTGGCTTGCTCGGTGTTCTTGCCGCCATCAGGATCAAACATGCCCAGAGCGGACACGGCCGTGCGCAGCACCACCATGGGATTGGCATTGGGGGGCGAAAGCCGCAGCAACTCGGAGACTTGCTCCGGTAGTCGCATCTCGGCAACCAGCTCGGCGCGAAATGAGTCCAGTTGCTCGGCATCGGGCAATTCGCCAAACCACAGCAGATACACGATTTCCTCGTAGCAGGCCCGGCCCGCCAATTGATCAATGTCATAGCCGCGATAATACAATTTGCCATTGGCCCCGTCGACATGGCTCAAAAATGTCTCGGCCGCCACGACCCCTTCTAACCCTCGAACCGGTTGTTTTCTTTTTTTGGTCATACGAACCTCCCGCTTGGTTTGGATTCAGTTGTTGGTAATAGCGCAAAAACCGCCGAATTCTATGCGAAGCAAACGGATACGTCAATCGCTTGTGCGCTCTTGACCGCAGCTCGCCCAGTCGTTACTCTGCCGAGTGTTGGTATCAACCTAGAGGTGAAGCATGAACCAGAGTATCGCCGCATCTTCCCCAGAACGAATTCGCATCATTGCCCGAGAATCAATTTGGCTGCTGTCGCTGACCGGACTGACCGTACTGGCCGCAAGAGTTGCCATCGCCGTGCCCGGTACTCCGGTTCCGGCCACCTTGCAAGTTGCGGCCGTGATTTTTGCCGGTTGTGCCGGTGGCGCCCGGCGCGGGGCGTTGTCTCAGCTCTTGTATCTGCTCTTAGGTTTTGCCGGCGCTCCCGTATTTGCCGCCGGCCACGCCGACCCGACTGCCATTGCTGCTCTGCCCACCATGGGCTATTTGCTGGCCTTTGTCCCGGCCGCCTATTTGGCCGGTCACTTTACCGGCCCCCGCGGCCGCTGGCTAGGTGCGGCCGCCGCCTTGGCCACCATCTATTTGCTGGGTACCGCCTGGCTCATGCTCTGGGCCGCGGCCTTTGCCGCCGATGCCTCTCCCGCCTGGGTTTTGATGGCTGGCGTCTGGCCCTTCTTGCTCTTCGACCTACTCAAGGCCGCTCTGGCCGCCTGGACGGCCGGACCCATCCGGAAAAAATTTGGATCTGAGAACTGAAAAGTTGACCCAAAGCCAACGCGAAGCACCTTTCGTCCATTCCACGGCAGTCGTCGATGCCCAGGTTCAGATTGGTTCAGGAACCAAAATTTGGCACTTTTGCCATCTAATGACCGGCGCCCAAATCGGCCGCGATTGTGTGCTGGGCCAGAATGTCTACGTAGCCGGCAGCGTGCGTATAGGCGACGGCGTCAAAATTCAGAACCAAGTCTCGCTTTACGACGGCGTGACCCTGGCCGATCATGTTTTTGTGGGACCATCGGCCGTTTTCACCAACATCAAAAACCCACGCGCCGCCATCCCCAGAAACGACACCGCTCACCGGGCTCCGACCATGGTCAAGACCGGCGCTACTATTGGCGCCAATGCCACTATTCTGTGTGGGGTGACCCTCGGCCGTTACGCCTTTGTG
Source organism: Deltaproteobacteria bacterium (assembly GCA_030591445.1). Lineage (GTDB taxonomy): Bacteria > Myxococcota > B64-G9 > B64-G9 > B64-G9 > JAUVBB01. The sequence goes on from JAUVBB010000124.1 coordinate 13,737, forward strand.
GGCGCCGGCGCGGTGGTGACCAAGAACGTGCCCGATTTTGCCCTGGTGCTAGGCAACCCAGCCCTCCAAGCCGGCTGGCGCTGCGTCTGCGGCGAAGCCCTTCACCTGACCGATGATCAGGCTCGCTGTCCAAGCTGCCCGCGGATTTATCGTAGACTTTCGTCAGCGCGAGAGGATTTTCTCGAGCAAGTTTTGTGAGTAAGAGGTCAGCTTGGTGAAGATAACCCCCATCCCGGGCGGGTCATCACCACCCGGCGCCACCACGCGCACCACCTTGCCCAGACCTTCGATGGTTTCGATTTCATCCACGATGACCGTGAACTTCAAGTTGACCTCAGTGCCTATCGCCAGCGGATCGTCACTCTTAATAAAGACCCCACTCTGGGAAATATTCTGCACATATTCCACAATGAACTGCTCCACCGACCGAAACTCACGATTCACATTCACCCGCGGTTCCTTACGCTGGCCCCCAAATTGTCTTTCGTCCATGATGGCTCCTTTGCCGCGCTTTCTATATCGCCAAAGGGCCTAGGGGTCAAACAACAATCGCAGGCCGGGAACCTGGGGGTTTGGTTGAACCAACTCCCTATAGGGGTCGGCCGAATTGTTGCTGGTGGCGGTCGGCGAGGCTGGTAATTTTGCTTTGCATGCCCAGTGCCCGGTAAGCCTTGGCCAGTATCGGCCAGGCGGACTGCAGTTCTGGATCCAGTTCTAGAACTTGTTCCAGGTGCCGAACGGCTTGCTTATGCTTGCGGCCAGACATGGCCAACAGGCCGAGGCTGAAATGAGCGATGCTGGTCGATTCGTATTTCTTGATTGAGTTCTGACAAAACTTTTGTGCCTTACGCCATTGGCGCAGGCAGCGATGCACTTCGCAGAGAATGGCCGGTGGACCGGAGGCCGAAGGATATTTCCCGGCCAGGGCCGCCGCCTTTTTTCTCAGTTCTCGCATTCTGCCTTTCGGCAAGCCGTCGAGCAATTCTACCATGGCGTGGCTATAGACCCATTCGTCTTCCGGCTTCAACTCAGTGGCGTCGATACCTGCCGGCAGACCCAATCGATGCCGCTGAATCTGCAATCGGTCTCGCAGTTTCTCCTGGGTCGGACCCGTTCCGGTCTTGGCCAGCAATTGTTCACCCAGACCGATTAGCCCCAGGTTCTGGTGCAGATCGGTAAGCATGACCCAATCCTCTTCCTGAACCTTTTGCCGAGCCCGAAACGCTGCCCGCGTTTGGCTCAGCACTTCGGCGGCTTGTTCGGTTTGTTTGGCCTCGATTAGGGCATAACCGAGCCACAGATAGGGCTTCAATTCGGCGCCGGGCACTTTGATTGCCCGGCGGCAGCGCTGGCGGGTCATCTCCGATCCCCGGTCTTGCTTGAATGCGATTTGGCAGGAAATCTCTGTCACTTTGGGATTGTCAGGGTAGCGAGCGGCCAATTCTTCGATAATTTTCTCGGCCTGCCCCAGTTCACCCCGATTGGCCAGGCTCACCACCTGATCAAAGCGCTGCTTTTCACCCTCGCTCCGAAAAAGAACGTCTTGGGTAGCGCCCTGTGCAAGCATGGCTCGTATTTTGCGATAATGGCCAGGGTCCAGATCGATTTGGTCATCTTTGTCGAGCAGCTTAGCCAGCTTGGCGTACCAGGACTTGAAATCGTTGCTCGGTTGCCCCATTTGCTCCAGACCCAGCCGGATGATTTTTTCGTTGATGGGACAAAACTCTTTCAGGCGATGATCGATGGCCGGGTTCATCAGCCAGTTCCGACCCCGCGTGTGCAAAGCCCCCAGCGTGTGAGCCCACTCGTGCAGGAAGGTGGAGAGCCACTTGTGTTCCTTGCGCGACCGATAGACCTCGTCCTTCTCCTCTTCCGACACCAAGTCAAAGTTCTGACGTAACGATTCGTACTCCATCAGGTCTTCCATGTTGCGCACCAAAAAGTGAGTCTTGAACATCGAAGCATAGCCGATATCCTGCTCCACACTCATCCCTCTCCGGGCACTCACCATACCCACAATCCACTCCGGATTCCGCTCCGGGTTCGGATCGAGTTCCTCCAACTCACGCAACATCCCCACCGGATCCGAGTCCGCCGCCTTCCTCTCCCACCCCACCACCCCAGCCACGTCCAGCCGAACCCCAAACTGTCTCAGCACATTGTTGACCTTCTCGATTCTCCCATCGAGCCTCTCCCGCCAGCCGATATCCGACCGATAGGAAGCATCGACATACACCCGCATCCGCATGTCCCTGATCTCGACTTCCACATTTTCCACCGGCGCCGAGAAATCCTCCTCCGGCATCACACTCCGAACGTACTCTCGCTGCCTATCTCTCCGTTCCAAGTAGCTGCAAGAAACCAGCCCCCAC
>JAUVBB010000009.1 GCA_030591445.1 Deltaproteobacteria bacterium
CTGGGCGTCATTCATGGTTCGAGAGAGGATAAAGAATATTTCGCCGAGCTCGATCCGGTTTACGTAAAGTTTAAGAGCGGCGGCGAAGCCGAAGTGGGCAAAAATTTCGTGGTTATTCGCACCATTCGCAAGATTTTCCACCCCATTACCGGCGATTTCAAAGGTTACTATACCCGGGTGTTGGGCACCCTGCAGATTGTGTCCATGGATGAGAGACTTGCCACGGCCTACATCACTTCCTCCATGGTGGAAATGAAGCGCGGCGACCGGCTCATGCCCTGGATGCCGCAGCTGAGCAAGAATGTTGCCCCAACTCCCAACTCCGTGGAGTTGAAGGGCTATATCATGGATTCTAAGACCATCCTGACCAGTTTCGGGGAGAGGAACATCGTCTTTATCGACCAGGGCACCGCGCACGGAGTGCAAGAAGGAAATGTATTTGATGTAATCCGGCGTGAAGACGGTCTTATTGAGCTGGGTGACAAGACCGTAGATCATTGGGACAAAAACCTACCGGCTGAGATTTTTGGCCGGGTCATGGTGATCGATGCCCGGCCACAGGCCAGCACCGGTATAGTTTTGGCCAGCCTGCGCGAGTTGAGAATCGGCGATCGTTTGCTCATGGCCCTGCGCTAAAAGATTAAGCGAAAAATCCCTCCCATTAGTGTCTGTTCGTAAAAAACCTTGACGGGACAGGTCCGGGTCGTGGTAGATGAGGCGGCCATGGAAAAAAGTACCGCTACCTTTAAACCGGAAGACTCGGGCTTTCCTGATTGCCTGCGGTCGATTCCTTCCCCACCGGCGCAGCTCTATATGCAGGGCCGCTTGCCGTCGATGCCCAGGGTAGCCGTGGTTGGTTCCCGCGACGCGGATGAATACGGCTTGCGCATGGCGGGGGAATTGGGTGCCGGTCTGGCCCAGGCCGGGGTCACGGTGGTCAACGGTGGTGCGGCCGGAGTGGATACGGCTGCCTTGACCGGATGTTTAGAGAGCGGAGGTTCCGCGGTGGTGGTGCTGGGAACTGGACTGGACCAAGTCTATCCGGCTTCCAACCGCGGTTTGTTTGCCCGTTTGCCCGAGCGGGGAGCGCTGCTGACCGAACACGCGGAAGGGACCCATGGTTTGCGCGGTCATTTTGCCACCCGCAATCGCATTGTCAGCGGGCTTGCCCTGGGGGTAGTGGTGGTCAGAGCCGCCGAGAAAAGCGGAAGTTTGATTACGGCACGCTATGCCGGCCGGCAGGGCCGTCTGTTGATGGCTGTTCCAGGTCAAGCCGGTGAACGGCTCTCCGGGGGAGCGAATTGGCTCTTGCGTCGCGGTGCGATATTGATTGAAAGCGCAAGTGACGTGCTCCAGGCGCTGGAGCTTACGGATCATCCCCAGAAAAGTCTCGCTTTTGCAGAGAAAACCTCGCCCGTGGACCTGGCCGCCAACGAGGACGAACGGCAAATGTTACAGGCGCTTGCGTCTGGTCCAGGGCCCATTGACATGATGGCGACCCGGTCCGGTTTGGACAGCGCCAAGACGGCATCTTTGTTGCTGCAGTTGGAAATCAAAGGACTGGTACAACAGCAGCCGGGAATGGTGTACAGTCTGGCTAAGACGACATGAACCCGGCTTGTTGAAGGAAGGAGCCCAAGCATATGGCGAAGCGACTACTAGTAGTGGAATCCCCCACCAAGGCCAAGACCATCAAACGGTACGTCGGCAAGGATTACTGTGTGAAAGCCTCTGTGGGCCACGTCATGGACTTGCCCAAAAGCAAGATGGGTGTGGATGTAGAAAACGATTTTAACATGGAATTGGTGGTGATTCGGGGCAAGAAAAAGGTCCTGAAAGAGCTCAGCGCCGAGGCCAAAAAGGCCGATGAAGTCTTGCTGGCTCCCGACCCTGACCGGGAAGGAGAGGCCATTGCCTGGCACATCGCCGAAGAATTGGGCAAGGTCAACGATAAGGTGTACCGGGTTATTTTTAACGAAATCACCAAGAAAGCGGTCAAAGAGGCCTTGGAGCATCCGCGGGAGCTGAACCAGAATCTTTATCGGGCTCAGCAAGCAAGGCGGGTGCTGGATCGGCTGGTGGGTTACGAAATCAGTCCCTTGCTTTGGGATAAGGTCCGGCGCGGTTTGTCGGCCGGCCGGGTTCAGTCGGTTGCCTTGCGTCTGGTCGTCGATCGCGAACGAGAAATCGATGCCTTTATAAAGCAGGAGTACTGGAGCATCGAAGAGATGGTTCGGCCCGCCCAAAGCGACATTCCTGCTTTCAAGGCTACCCTCAGTAAAATAGACAAGAAGAAGGCCGTTATCGAGAACGGGGAACAAGCAGAGCTCATACGCAAAGAACTGGTTGAGGCCAAGCAGAAAGTGGCCAAGGTGGAGAAAAAGCCGCGTTCCCGGCGTCCGAATCCTCCTTTCACTACCAGCACTTTGCAGCAAGCGGCGGCGAACCGCCTCTATTTTACCGCCAAAAAGACCATGCGCGTGGCCCAGCAGCTCTATGAGGGCATTGAGATCGAAGGCGAAGGGTCCGTGGGTTTGATTACCTATATGCGTACCGATTCGACGCGTCTTTCGCCCGATGCGGTCGAGGCTGCCCGCGAGTACATTGGCACTGAATTTAGCAAAGAGTATTTACCGAAAGAAGCGGTGATCTACAAAACCAAGAAAAGATCACAGGATGCCCATGAGGCCATTCGTCCCTCCACGGTTGCATTTACGCCCGAGCAGCTCAAGGCCAGCCTGACGCCCGAGCAGTTCAAACTTTATAATCTGATTTGGCGACAGTTTGTCGCTTGTCAGATGGCGCCGGCCCGCTATGACCAGACCGCCATTGTCATCGAGGCCGGGCCTCGCTATTTGCTACGGGCCAGCGGTTCCATCTGTGTCTTTCAGGGTTTCTTGGCCGTGGTCAACAACGGTGACAGCGAAGACGAGGGCCTGACCTTTCCGCCCATGGAAAAGGACGACGAGTTGGATACCGAGAAGGTCGATGCCTTGCAGCACTTCACCCAGCCGCCGCCGCGTTTTTCGGAAGCGACCCTGGTCAAGGAGATGGAAGAGCGCGGCATCGGCCGCCCGTCAACCTACGCCAGCATTTTGGACACCATCCAGTCCAAGCGCTATGTGGAGAAAATCCTGACCCGTCTGCACCCAACCGATTTGGGCAAGCTGGTCACCGAACTGTTGGTCGATAATTTTCCCGACGTTCTGAATGTGGATTTCACCGCCATGATGGAAAAGCAGCTCGACGAGGTCGAGGAGGGCAACGTCGATTGGGTCCAGATCATGAAAGATTTCTACGGACCCTTCTCCGAGACCATGGAGCGCGCCCGCAACGAGATGCGCGATGTCAAACGGGAGGAAGTCCCGACCGATCACAAGTGCGAGTTGTGTAACGAGACCATGGTGATCAAGTTCGGTCGCAACGGCTATTTTCTGGCCTGCTCCGGTTATCCCAAGTGCAAGAACACCAAGGAAATCAAGAGCCGGGATGGCAACAAGGTCGAGATTGCGCCGTTGGAGGACACCGGCGAAGAGTGTGAAAAATGCGGCAAACCGATGGTGATTCGTCGTGGTCGCTATGGCCGTTTTCTGGCTTGTAGCGGGTACCCCGAATGCAAAAATGCCCGCTCGGTTTCGACTGGCATCAAGTGTCCGGAATGCAAAGAAGGAGATTTGGTAGAACGTAACTCTCGCCGGGGCCGGATGTTCTACGGTTGTAACCGCTATCCCGACTGTACCTTCTCGGTCTGGAATCAGCCCATGGACGAGACCTGTCCGACTTGTGGCTTTACGGTACTGGTGCACAAAGAGACCAAGCGCGACGGCGAGATTTTGGCCTGTCCGGTCAAGGAATGCGAGTTCAAGCGCCCCTACGACGCGGGCGAGGAAAAGGCGAAAGAAGAAAGAGCGGAAGAGGAAAAAGCAAAAGAAGAAGAGGTGGTAGCAGAAAAACAGGAATCGGCATAGTTGTTCCATCGGCGGCAACATCAGTCATGAAAAACAGCGCGATGATTACGATTGCAGGCGCAGGTCTGGCGGGTTGTGAGGCGGCCGTATCTTTGGCCCGGGCCGGCATCGAAGTCGAATTGTTGGAGATGAAGCCGGTCTCCTATTCTCCCGCCCACCAATTGCCCGGGCCCGCCGAGTTGGTGTGCTCAAACTCTCTCAAATCTGATTCCATCGAGACGGCCCATGGTCTGCTCAAGGATGAAATGCGCCATCTGGGCTCGGTGATGCTGGAAGCGGCGACCGAGGCACAAGTGCCGGCCGGCAGCGCGCTGGCAGTTGACCGGGCCAAATTTTCCCAGGCGGTGAGTCAAATTCTGGCTCGTTTTCCCAATATCCATTATCGGGAAGGTGTGGAAGTGAGCGCGCTTCCCGCCGGTGAGGTTATTGTGGCCACCGGGCCCCTGACCAGTGAGGGCTTGGTGGCAGAACTCCAGTCCCGTCTGGGTGGGGGCGCTGATTTATATTTCTACGATGCCTTGGCACCCATTGTGGACACGGAATCCATCGATCACGACCAGGTGTTTGCCGGTTCGCGCTGGGGAAAAGGCGGCGGCGACGGCGATTATCTCAACTGTCCGCTAAGCGAGCAAGAGTACCGAGATTTCGTGGCGGCCTTGAAAAATGCGCCTACCACCGCCCTGCATGATTTTGAGAACGTACGCTATTTCGAAGGCTGTCTGCCCATCGAAGTTCTGGCCGCCCGCGGCGATGAAACCTTGGCTTTTGGGCCCATGCGTCCGGTGGGGCTGACCGAGGAAAAAGATCGCCCCTATGCCGTGGTCCAGTTGCGGTGTGAAAACAAGGCCAAGACCGCCTACAACCTGGTCGGTTTCCAAACCAAACTTACCCAGGCCGGTCAGCGGGAAGTGATTCGAATGATCCCCGGGTTGGCCCAAGTGCAATTTCTACGCTATGGCGCCATCCACCGAAACCTTTACGTAAACGGCCCCCAGGTCTTGACCGATTCCTTCCAGCTGCGCGGTGAACCCCGGGTTCGGCTCAGCGGCCAGATCGTTGGCGTGGAGGGCTATATGGAAAGCGCGGCCATGGGCATTTTGGTCGGCTGGTTTGTCAGCCGCTTGCGGGCGGACTTGCCTGTGCCGCCACCACCGCCGGACACGGCCTTGGGCGCGCTGTATGCCCACGTGCGTGGACAGCCGCCCCAAGATCCCTACGAACCCATGAATATTCACTTTGGCTTGCTGCCGCCCATTCGGCAAAGAGGTCGGCGGGCCCGGAGACAAGCAGCCGTGCAGAAGGCGCAGCAATCTTTGCAAACCTGGCTCAAGACCTGGAAATCGGCATGAAGCCCCCCAAACTACCGACAGTGCGCATCAAGCAGCGTGGGGCCCGGCGTTTGCGGGCGGGCCACCCATGGGTGTATCGCTCTGATGTGCAAGACGATGGGGGCGCGAAATCCGGCGATGTGGTTCGGGTGGCGACGCGCCATGGCAGCGGCGGGCGCAACGATTTGGGGCTCGCTTTCTATAGCCGCGAATCGCAGATACAGCTGCGCCAAATCAGCCAGCATACCAGTATGCCCGATCGGGAATTCTGGCGGCAGCGCCTGCAGTGCTCGATTGCGCGCCGGAGTGATTTGGCCGACGCTGACGGTGCGGTGCGGCTGGTTTTTTCCGAGGCCGACAAACTACCAGGTTTGATCGTGGATCGCTACGCCGATGTCCTGGTGATCCAGACCCAATGCGCTGGCAGCGACGCCCTGAAGAAGCTGTGGGTCGAGCTACTTTGCGAACTGCTTTCGCCGCGGGCCGTATTCGAGAGAAACGATACTCCCTCCCGGCGGCTAGAGGGGCTGGCCTTTGAAAGCGGCTTGCTCTCCGGAAAACTGGATGGCCCGGTAGAGGTGCGCATTGGGGGGCTCTCTCATCTGGTCCATCCCCTCGAAGGTCAGAAGACCGGTACTTATCTCGATCAGCAGGAAAATCAAGTCTGTGCCGCTGGATATAGCCGTGGCCGCTGTCTGGATGTCTTCTCCTACCAGGGCGGGTTCGGCCTGCAGTTGGCGCAGGGCGGGGCCGAGGAAGTGACCTTGGTAGACCAGTCAGAGCGGGCTTTGGCAGCGGCGCAACAGACCGCTGAGCGCAACCAGTTACAACTTTCCGTGCAGGCGGCCAACGCCTTCGATTTTCTGCGCCAGCAACACAAGGCTTCCCAAGAATATGATGTTGTGGTATTGGATCCTCCAGCATTTGCCAAAAACAAAGCGTCTGTCGAAGGGGCCTTGCGCGGGTACAAAGAGGTGAACCTCCGAGCCTTGCGCCTGTTGGCCGATGAGGGAATCTTGGTTACTTCGAGTTGTTCCTATCACCTTTCTGTAGACCTTTTCGAAGAGGTGCTGCAGGATGCCGCCCAGGACGCCGGCCGCGTGGTGCAGGTTATCGAGCGGCGGGGCCAATCACGCGATCATCCAGAACGGCTGAGCTTTCCCGAATCCCGTTACCTAAAATGCTTCGTGTTGAGGGTGCTATGAGCGCGCCAATTCTACCGTCAGAGAAATTATTCAAAGCCGGAGTGACCCACGGTTTTACCACCCGTGCGCTGGGCGATGTCTTGGGTAGTCTGGAACCCTGGGAAAGACAGGCCGGCTTGCCGAGAGGCTCGGTGATATGGCTCAACCAGATTCATGGCACCGATGCCCTGGTGGTGAAACAACCGGCCGATATTTGCGCGCGTGAAAAAGACATGCGCTACGATGCCGCGGTCACCGATCGCAAAGACGTGGTCTTGACCGTGCGTACCGCCGATTGCGTACCGCTTTTGCTGTTTTGCCCGGACAGTGGTGCCGTCGGGGTAGTGCACGCCGGTTGGCGGGGCACCTTGGCCGGCGTGGTCACCAGCGCCTTGTCGGCAATGCAAGAGAATTATGGCAGTCAGCCCGAGCGCATCTTGGTCGCCATCGGCCCGTGCAGTCACGCCTGTTGTTACGAAGTGGGCGAGGAAGTACATCGACCTTTTCGGGAGCGCTTTGGCTCCGAGGCGGTCCAGATTCTGGGTTCGGCGCGACACGTCAATTTGGTGGTAGCCAACAAAACTTGGCTCATTGAGTGCGGCGTAAGAGTGGAAAACATCGACGTGGTGGATTTGTGTACCTGCTGCCGGAAAGAGCTCTTCTTCTCCTATCGGCGCGACGGGGCCATGACCGGGCGGCAAATGGCCTATATCGTGGCCGGGGCCAAGACGGACATGGAGGAACTCACCCTTGACGGCGACGAGGAATAATAACATGCGGCTAAACATGGCATTGTCCTTGCTAATACTGTTGGCGGGTATGAATAACGCTTGTTCCGAGCGCAAGCAGGAACAGAGCGAGACGCCTACCGCCAAAGAGAACGGACCCGCGGAGACCCCACCGCCCGCTCCGGCCCAGATGCGCCTAGACGAGACCGAGCCCAACGATAAAACCGATCAGGCCACCGAGATTGGCCAGGGCTGCATAGTGTCGGCCAAACTGGAAGCGGCCCCCGGCGCCAAAAAACGGGCCTTGGACTGGTACCGGTTTTCTCCCGCCAACAAGGCCGTGATTTCGGTGCAGGTCTCGGCCGTGGCCGGGGAAGACATCGACTTGACTTTCTTAGACGCCGGCAAGAATGAGCTCTTTCGCGTGGACGCCGCTCCCGCCGGCGAGGCCGAAGGTTTTCCCAACCTGAGCATTGGCTCCTCGGCTTACCTGCGCGTGCGCGGTAGTGCCGGTGGCGCCGGTGGCGACTATCTTTTAACCGTGACCATGGCCGAACCGCAAAGCGGGCACGAGGTCGAATTCAATGGTCGCTATTCCACCGCCACCGCTCTCGCGGCCGGGCAGCGGGTAGAAGGGTTTTTGGGCATGCCTCGTGATGAGGACTGGTATTTGTTGCCGACCACGGACATGACCAAGACCACGGTGATGCGCATTGATTTGACTGCCGTCGAAGGCGTGCGCCCCACGCTGGAGGTTCGCGATTTAGAAAGACGTTTGCTTTTAGAAACCAGCGCCGAGGCCTTGGGCCAGGGCCTGGTGGTTCGCAACTTGGGTTTGGCCGAAGGCACCGAATCGATCTTCCTGGTAGTCAAGTCTGCCTGGGTCGCCGGTCCCAAACCCAAGAAGCTCATCAAGACCGCAAACTCCAAGCAGCGCTATTCCTTGAGCACCAGCTTTGAGGAGGGTGGCGATGATTTGGAACGAGAGCCCAACGACAAGGCCGAGCAGGCCTTTGCGGTAATCGACGGGCAAAAAGTCCGTGGCTATCTGTCCGCGGCCCATGATGTTGACTGGTATAAAATTGAAGTCGAACGGCCCAGCCTGCTATCGGTCGAGTTATCGGCCTTGGACCGGGTGGACCTGCGCTTGTATGTGGTCGATCCCGAAAAGAAAGACGCCAAGCGGAACTTTGAAATTCTGCGCATCGACGACGGCGGCGTCAACGAGGCCGAAGTGCTTACCAACTGTGCCCTGAAGCCGGGAACAAACTACCTACGAGTAGAAGGCTCATGGAAAAAGGTCGATGGCCAGTGGGTCCGCGATTTCGTCAATCTCGACGAAACCTATCAGCTGAGTTTGGGTCTGCGCACCGATGACGGCCGGGAAGAACGCGAGCCCAATCGCAAACCGGAATGGGCCACGCCCATCCAGGTTGGCGACACCCTGCGTGGCACCTTGCATCCCAAGGGCGATTTAGATACCTATCTGCTCGATCTGTCCGCCCAGGATGGTCCGCGCGATACCGTGATTGAGTGCACCGGCATTGCCAAACTCGACATTGCCTTGGCTCTGCTGGGCCCAGAGAAAGACGAAGACGGCCGCCACAAAGTAGAAGTCAAATCCAACCAGGGCCGCGGCGATGCTCGGGAGCAAGTCGAAAAAGAGCTCATGCCCGGCCAGTATTACATCACCGTGCATGGCTCGCCCCGTACCGAAAGCAATACCCAAGACCAATACCTGCTCACCGTGACCCAGCCCTGATCGCCGTTGTCTGCTTACCAACAAGATAAGCAGGGCTTTTTGGGCCTGCTGTTTTCCCACCATCCCGTATCCGAGCGCCATTTGTGTGTCTGTGTCCCGCTAGGGCAGCGCAGACTCTATTTTTGCTCCCGCTGCCTGGGGATTTTCCCCGCCATGTTTCTTACCCTGGCCGCCGGCCGCTTCACCGGCATGTGGCCGGCATGGCTAGAATGGAGTCTGCTCCTATTGGCCCCTGTCCCCGCCATCCTCGACTGGGGCACCCGCACCGCCACCGGCCAACCCGAACGTGCCAACTGGTTTCGCTTCCTGACCGGCCTAGGCGTAGGCATCGCCGCCGGCGCCAGCCTGCACGTCAACTCCTACGCCCTGCTAGGCCCGGTGGTGCGGGCGCAATTGATGTTCCTGTTCGCCTCCACCTGGTCGGTCTGGTTGTTCAGTTACCTCCGCCGACGCCGCGCCCGCCGCGCCCGACTCAAACAAAGAATCGACCATCGGTCCAGCCTGGGCCAGATACTACAAGAATCGCTAAAAGAGACCGAACAGAAACCCGACCAAGCCAAGCCAGAGGATTAAGTCTCGTAGCACATGCTTTGATCGCCCTGGGCTTTGTTGTCGCCATCGTTGCATTCTTCGATCTTGTTGTCGGGGTCGACCACGGCGAAGAGGGTAATCAGGCGGGCCGGGAAATTGGTTAGGGTGGCGGTGAAGGTGATGCTTTGGCCAGGGGCAAGGGGATCGGTTAGCACGTGTTGGTGCAGGACGCTGCCGGCCTGATCGGGATCACCGGCATAGTAACGAATCTCGATGTTGGCGGCCGGTAAGGATCCGTCGTTGAAGACGGTAGTCTCGACAGTTGGATCGGGACAGGTACTGGTGTCGGTTGAGCCCAATTCGATTCGTAAATCGGCGGCATTGGCGCCGGCGACTACTGCTTTGCTGATGTCGTTGTTGTCCTCGCGACATTCGCGCTCTTGGGCATCGGCGTCTACCAAGGCGCGAATCACTGCCGGTAGGGTGGCCCGGTTATTGTAGGACGCCTGGTAGGCGACTCTGACGTAGATCAAACCACCGGGCTCCAGCGGTTTTTGGAGCAGGTATTGCAGGCGATTGCCCTGGGCATCTAGCAACCACTCGGTTAGGTCGGGGTCGGTCCATTGTCCCTCGAAGGCAATGACCAGCGCGGGGCCTACCCGCAGGTCGCCGATGTTTTCTACTTGGACTACGATTTCCAAGTCGGTCAAAAGTTGCCCACAAGCTGCGTCAGGGGAAGAGAACTGGATGGCGGTCAAGGTGAGATCGGGGGCGGTGTTGGCCTCGCGCGGATTGGAACGATAGGTATTGTAGATGCGGCCGTTGAAAGGAAGCCAGCTCTCTGGTTCTCGTTCCGGGATGTGGCCGCCTTCGGTGATATTGGTTACGTGGTAGGAATGTTGGTTCCAGATCCGGCGAGCCGAGACCCAATAGTCGCCCGCATCGCCCCAGACTTCGATGCCGTTGTTGTATTCGGCGTCCAGGTTTTGTGAGCAAAAGCCTGATTCGTTGGAGGTGCCAAAGACGATTTCCGCGTTGCCGTCATTGTCTACGTCAGCCACGATGGGATATTCGACCCGGGTGCGGCTTTCCGAGGGTTCGGAGAAAAGAATTTTCCCGTCCAGGCCGTTGTAAATGCGAAAGCGGCATTCATCGTTATAGATGACTTCAGCGCCGCCGTCGCCGTTGAAATCGAAAACACTCGAGCCGGTTACCCGGCTGGAGGCGTCCTCGGTTCTGCTTTGCCAGCCGTTGTGCAAACAAACACACTGGGAGATGCGTGTGTTGCAAACGGCTTCGCCGGCGGCACAATCGCTATCATCGGTGCAAGTTCCGCCCGGGTTTCGTGGGTCATTACCGGAAGGCAGTGGCTGTCCTTCCTGCATGACATTTGGCCAAGCCGGGCAGTTGGCGGTGGCTTCCTGGAAATCGTACAGGAGGTAGCTGGTCTCGAAGGCAGTGCCTATTTCAGGAAAGCCGTCGCCGTCAAAATCGTCAACATTAGGGGCGCCGCCGCGTAATGAGTCCGGGATATTGATATCTCGATATTCCACGCCGGTCTCGCCATCGAATATTTCCAAGTGGCCATCGGCAATGAGCAGAACCTCCGGTTTGCCGTCGAGCGGATTGCTCGGCCCCGGGGCTGCAAGAGGATCTTGCCCCAATACATCGGCAATGGCGCAGAAACCCTCCCGGTTGGATATGCCGCCATTGACCACCGCTGCGTCCCAGACCACCAATAACTTGCCCTGGCAAAACGCCACTTCCTCGGGGTCGACTTCGGCGCCGCTACATTCTGAGCGCCTGGTTACGCCAGCCGGGGCCTGCGGCATCCGGTAGACCACGGAACCGGCGATGATCTCTTGTTTTTCATCCCCGACCAGGTTGGCCACGCAAGAGATGGGGCCCTGGCCGTTTTCGCCGTGGGTCTTGGTGCCCTCAAATTCATCGAGCACCGAGAGTTTTCCTTGGGCGTCTTTTTCCAAAGTGAAAACGCTGCGCCCGACGATAATCTCGGCGAATCCATCGTTGTCCAGGTTGGCCAGGGAAGGGGCTGGGTTTTGGCCCCCCAGATCAGCAGTGTCGTTGGCCGATAAAAGTTCTCCGTTGTTTTGGTAAATGAGGATACCGTCATTCTCGGCGATGGCCACGATTTCGGGAACACCGTCGTTGTCCAGGTCGCCCACGGCCAGACTGGCGGTGGCGTCAATTTTTGCGTCGCTGTAGCTGCAAGCCATGTTGATGTCATCGCCTTCGTGCCAGACGGTGCTGCCGCAGACCGCGAAAAAATCCTGGCCCTTGTTGGGCCCACCACCGTGAATGGCCCGCAATATTCCATTCGTTGTGTATTCTGAGTTGCGGAAAGTAAGAAAAATGATTTCCGGAAAGTCGTTTTCGTTAATCAGGCCATCGCCATTGTCGTCGTCGAGGTTGGCCACCACCGGGGTCATGACCACCTGGGCAGACGCGGCGAAAGGGCTGTCGACCGCGTTTGGGCTGGCCTGGGTACCGCCCCAGGTGATTTCCGGGTTGGGCAGCACATCGGTAAATGGTTCTGGCTCCAGTCGGCAAGTTGGCTCCTCGCCGGTGCCTTGGCAGGATCCATCTACACAGCGGGTCCAGGGCGGACAGTCCCAATCACCTTCACAACTGCAGCCGGCCTGGCAGACATCGGTCTCCACGCAAACGCTATCGAAGTAGGACGAGCTGCCACAAGTGTATAGGGCCACGTAGCCGCTGCCGTTGGCCAAGCAAACCCGCAGGCTTTGGGCGCTGCACTCTCGGCAACCGGGTTCACAATTGTCGTCCAGGCAAAGAGTCCCGCTGCAATAGCGCTCGACCGGGCAATCAAGATCAGTGCTGCAGCTGATATCCACACAAAGAGCGCCCCCGCCGTTTTGTTCCTGACATTCTTCCCAATCCTGGCAGACAAGCTCGGTGCAGTTGTTGTCTACGCAACTTGCCGTACCGGCATTTTCCACACAGTGTTGATGCGCTGGGCAATTGAGTTGTTCGCAGGGATCGACCGGGGCATCCTCTCCGTCGCTGCCGTCGGCATCGCTGTCTTGGTCGCTGCCGTCCAGATCTTGCCCATCGACCGAGGCATCCGAATCTTGATTGGCGGTATCCGATGAGCAGGCAAGCGAGCTGGAAATCAAAGCGGCCATAAAGAGAAATGTCAGTAAATTCCAATTCGTTCGAAGCGTTTTCGTCATAATTTCTCCAGGGCTATGTCCTTCAATTTTCGGCCTTGTGGGGTCTTGGGTCAAGTGCTTTTCATTCTAGCGGGAAAATTTTTGCTGTACTTTTCAATAAGAATGGCGCTAGTATGGCGCGCTTGATTACTAAATTGACGACACCCTGCAGCCGATATGGGACCTAGATGACCAGTGTGAAAACTAAGAGAGAGTCGCCTTTGTTTACTGCCTCCATTGACAAAATTATCGTCAAAGGCTTTCTGGCAGACCGAAGAACCGCTATCAATGAGTTGAAAACAAAGGGTTTTACTAGAAATGCAATCTTGGATCGGGCCCGGGAACTGGGTTTGAGCGACCAGTTTCTGAAATGGTGCGCGGTTGGCAAGAGTGACGTGGCCCTGCGTAACTGCCTCGGTTGTGGTGAGCGTTTCCTTTCGGTCGGTTTCCAAAACCGCCTTTGTCCCCGCTGCAAGAATCGAAAATAGACTCAGGTTTTCCCCGAAAAGTACAGAACTTACTGAATTTGCAGGATTCCTGCGCGTACCCGGTTGGCGCCGTCCTGAGGGAAGCCCGGCAAAACCGTCATCCGCGGATCGTCGCTGTAGAAGCCCAGGTAGATGGTATAGCGCCCAGGGCTGAAGTTGCGCGGTACTTTTAATCTCACCTTATCGCGCACGATGTCGCCGGGCAGCCAGCGATCGGTAGGGTAGAGGCCTTGAACCGGATAGTGATCTCCGTGTATTCTTTGATCTTTCCTGCCTACCAGGTCGATGTGGATGAAGACTTGCCAATTCTTGCTCAGGGCGGTCAGGCATTCGAAATACAAGATAAGATCGAACTCCTCGCCGGTTTTCAATGGCTCGGGCTCCAGGTCGTAGCCCAGAAAGGCTACGCCTTCTTTGAACTCTGCCCGCAGCGGGTGTGCCATTGACGGTGCCTCGGAAAAGACCGAAGCGGCGATGGGATTGAGATCGGCCACCCCCGGATCCAGACGGTTGGAGGCCAGGGTATAGCGCAGATTGCTGCCCGGCAAGACGTAGAGGTGTTTGCCGGTTTCTTTTCGCGAGGCGCGGTTGACGGCGGCAAAACCTTCGGCCACCGAGAGGATGAACACGCGCCGATCTTGTTTCAGGACATTGGCCACGGCGGATTCGGACGATAGTTTTACGATGGTGTCCTGGGAGTGGAACACCTCTCCGCGCCAATTCATCTGGTACTGGTAGAAGCCATCACCGGGTTTGGCGTAGCGATGGTAGGAGTCAAAGAGATCTTTTTGGGACATGGTGTGTCCCAGGGCCGGGTGATAAATCCAGGCCAGTATCAGCGTGCAAGCTGCCGCCAGCCCCAACAATGCGCGCCGGGGCCAGATATGCCGGTCGGCAAAGCGGCTCCAGAGTAGTACCGCACCCATGGCGATGGCGATGCCCAGCAGCCACCATCTTGGGTACTGTTCGGCGGGCAAAGGCCGATCATAGGCGTAGCTGTGCAGATTGGATAGATGAGCCGGGGAGGAGACCAGGTCATTGGCGACCATGGCCAGCAGCAAGGCTCCCAGTGGTGCCAGCAGTTTCCAGCCAAAGCGCTTGTTGTCTGCCAGCGCCAGGCCGGTGAGCAAAGCCAAGGGGGGCAGGGCTGGGAGGATGTAGTGGTGGAACTTGGTTACGATTAAGGAAAAGGTGGCAAAGGTGACGGTGAAATAGACCAGCAAGAACAGGTTCAATTTGTCGGCTTTGGACTGCGGGCCCCGCTCTCTTAATGCACCCAGGACCCGGCCAAAGGTCAGCGGAATCAGGGCCACCCATGGGAAAAAGCCATAGCCCAGCTGGGAGACGAAATATTCGAAGGTGCCGCGATCGCCGTGGACACCGCTAAAGGCGCGATCAATGTTGTGGCGAAAGAAGAACTCGTTGAAGAACTTATCGCCGTACTTAAACAGCATGGTGGCATACCAGGGCGCGGCAATAAGCAGAAACAGCGGAATGCCCAGGTGAATCTTCATCTTGAGTAATACGCGCCAATCGCCGGACAGTAACAAATAGGCCAGGACCACCACCACGGGGATGGCCAAGCCCAAGGGCGTTTTGCCCAGGGCGGCCAGGGCGGCAAAAATGTAGATGCCGTAAATATCGCGCTTGCGCGGGTTTTCATCGAGGGCCACTTGGAAAAAGCAGCCCAGACAGCCCAAGAGGAAAACACAAAAGACGATGTCGGTGATGGCCTGGCGGGCGACGAAATAGTAAAACGGGCAGGTGGCCATGACCACGGCGGCCAGCAGTCCCCGGCGAGAATCGGTGGATCGGGCCACCAGCCGATAGGCCAGAAAAACGCCCAAGATTCCCACCAGGGCAAAGGGCAAACGCGCGGCCAGAGCCGAGATGCCGAAGATCTTGAAACTGCTAGCCATCATCCAGAAGATGAGCACCGGCTTGGAAAAGAACAGTTCGTTGCGCCAGCGCGGAGTGAGCCAATCTCCATCGGCCACCATCCGGCGGGCTACCTCGGCGTAGTGGGTTTCCCAGGGATCCCATAGTCCCGCGCTGCCCAGAAAAGGAAAAATGACCAGGGCGCCGATAAACACCGCCCAGGTGCCCGGGCTGCGCAGATGCTCGAGCAAAACTTGCGCAATCGGTCTTTTTACGGTCTCCAGTTCCACGTTTCTCCTCTCGCCGCAGCCAGTCTACCCGAAGGAGCCGCCCAGATTCAAATCGCAAATGATAGCAGCTTGGGCAATGTTGACTTTCGCTTGGGGATGGAGCGAAAATATAATTCGTGAGAAACAACCACTTATTCGTCGTCCTCGAAAGTTTCTGTCGATAAATGGAAAACAAATTAAAAATACTTAGTCCCCGACAGAAACGAGACTGTCAATAAATGGAAAATCACAAGAAAAAAATCCGTCATCCCCGAAAAGTTTCTGTCGGGGATCTCGTGAATAACCTATCGATACAGGATGTTAGGGAATCCTGGGTCCCCGACAGAAACTTTTCGGGGATGACTTGGCTTTTTATAGTCCTGCTGGCTTTCGTCCCAAGATTAACCCGGGCTGCCGATGACTATGGTTTTGACCTTCGATTGAGTCTAAGTAACCGGATCGCGCTCAAGAGCAACTTGCTTGATACCGAAGGATCTTTCTCCAGAGTCTATCGCGAATTTTTGCGAGAGCCGCTTGAGGTCTACCAGAGTTTCCACAACCTTAGTTTTGATAAAGACGAGCTGGGACACTCCATTTTTTTTGCCATGGGCTTCGACTGGTCCCTGGGCTCGATTTTTTCCGCCCACCTGAGCATGGATAGCGGTGAGATCAAATTTCGGCCGCTGGTCAGCTATCATCCGTCCCCCCTTTGCGAGGGCACCAATGTCGATGCCCGCTGCGGGGTAACCGCCAATGGCCGGCCCATCGAAACCGAAGGCCAGGAGACCTGGTTCGTGCGCGAATTGTACCTGGAAGCGGGTTTCGGCTCTGGGCAATGGCTATCACTCCGCGCCGGCAAGATGCTGGTCGATGTGGGCAGTGGCTTTGTCATGGACAATTACTCCTTGGGCGGCATGCTCAGCGCCGATCTTGAGATGGGCTATGGACTCCCCTGGAGACTTGAACTAGGTGCCACCCTCCCCGCCGGTGACTTTACCGCCAAAGGCAAGCACAGCCCTCTGCTGGTGTTGGATCTGGCTTATACCTTTAGTTTCCTGGAAGAAATCGGTTTGTTTTTCTCCTGGTATCACGACGGTGACGATTCCCTGGGCGAGATTTACCGATCGACCATCGAGGATTTGCTGGGTTGGTATAACATGCAGGACGTCAAGGTGGGTTCCCGTGGGGATATTTTCTGGCTAGGCCTGCGGGCCAACTGGATTTTTGCCCGCGCCACCCTGTCGCTGACCGGAATCATAGAGTTTGGTAGTTTCGATGCCAGCATCGAAGCCACCAACCCATTTACCGATAGAAGGTTTACCCACAATGGCCGATCGGAGAGCCTGGGGGGCATGTTCGATGGCTCACTGCATTTCGATTTGAGCGATCAGATCACCGCCGGCTGCTTTTTTCTTTTTCTCTCTGGTGAAACCGATACCGAACGCACCGAGTCCCAGCAGAGCCGATATTCCAGTTTTATTTCCGTATTTCCCTATATTACCAGAACCAACCTCTTTTTCTCCGGCGGCATGAACCAAAACTTTTCCGCTCGCCATTTTGCCTCGGCCGGAATTAACGGCCGCGGTGTCTTGGCCCCCGGGCTTACCCTGGGTATGAGCATTACCGAGGACATGAGCATTCGGGCGGTGAGCGCGCTTTTGTTCTCCCATGGCGCCCATCCCATCTCGGCCAGCCGCTTTTATGGTTGGGAAAACAACTTGAATTTCAAATGGTTCGTGTCCAAGCAGCTGCGTCTTTTGTTCGAACTAGACCATTTGTGGACCGGCGCATTCTTTGATTTTCCCAAGCCCTTGGAAAAGGTTGTTGCCTCAAGGGTTTATACCGAGGAGCCCTCTGCCTGGAAGATTCTGGTTGGAATTGACCTGTTCTTCTGATGGCAGCGCAACTTACCGGCTGAAAGTGTGTTAATAAAACATGGAAGCCAAAGGTGAAATAACTCCTGATCCCGATGCCGAGCTAATGCTTCGGGTGCGAGATGGCGACCAAAGGTGTTTTCAAGACTTGTTCGTACGACACTCGCCGGCCTTAGTCGGCTTCGTAGATCGGTTCTTTCGCAATCGGGCTGTGGCCGAAGAAGTGGTGCAGGAGGTGTTTCTGAAGGTATATCGGGCTCGCAAAAGCTACCAAATACGTTCAAAATTCACGACTTGGCTCTATACCATCGCCACCCGCACCTGCTACAACGAACTGCGCCGCGGAGTTCACCGGGCCAAATTCCAGGCACTGGAGGAGAGCTCCCCCAAACAGGTGCGCCCGGTTGAATCTTCGGCCCAGCAAGACTTGGAAGCTCGGCGCCTGGCTGAACTGGTAGACCGCACTCTGCAAAGCTTACCCGAAAACCAAAGGTCTGCCTTCATGCTAGTTCGCTTTGGCGGCCGATCTTATGCGGAAGTGGCCGAAATATTGGATCTTGGCCTATCCGCGGTAAAGTCACTGGTTTTTCGTGCCACCGATGCCGTACGCAAGGCCCTTGAGGCCAACGACGAAGTGGAGAAGGAAAAATGAACTGCGCCCAAATAAAACAAGATCTGCTGGCCCTGGCCGATGGCGAGTTATCGGCGCCGGAGGCCACCCGTCTGCAGGAGCATATTCAAAGCTGCGCCGATTGCCGCGCCGCCTATGAACAGTGGCAAAAAACCCTGCAAGCGCTAGCCAAGACGCCTGCCACCGAACCATCACCAGGCTTGAACCAACACTTCTTCGAGAAGCTCGATCAGGAGACCCAAGGTTCTTGGCTCCCTGCCTGGCTACAAATTTTTCGAAAGCCCCCAGTTTTGGCCGGCGCCGGCGCACTGGTCGGCCTGGTACTGATCCTCTTGTGGCTGCAACCGGCCAGTCCTCCCGCCGATCAATCAGAAGAAATGATCGCTCGGCACCTGGAGATGTTTGACGATTACGAAACCCTCCGCCAACTAGAACTCCTGGCCGACCTCGAATACATCGAGGCCCTGAGCGATGAGGTCTAAACGATGGTTCGTTGGCTGAGCGCAATATTAATCATTTTGCTCCCGATCTTGGCATTTGCCGGAGAGCAAGAGAGCAAGAAGCTGGTTCAAATGGACGACAAGCAAAACAAAAAGCCCCTAGCCGCTTGGGAACGAGAAGTCATCGAGAACCTAGATCTCTTGCAGAACCTAGAATTGTTACAAAAAATGGATGTGGTCCGTGATCTGTCCATTCTGAAAAACGGTGGGAGTAAGTCATGAAAACTCTATCCCCAGCATCCCTGGTCCTGTTGGCAACCCTGATCCTGGCCGGAGCAGCCCCAGCCAAGGCGCAGGCCCCAGAACAAGCCCAGCCAGCCGCATCCTCGGACCTGCAAGAGCGCTGGAAATCCCTGAGCCCCGAGCAACGCCTGGCGCTGAAGCAAAAACTAGAGCAGTTCAAGGCCCTGCCCGCCGAACGCCGCCAACAATTGCGCAACCGCCTAAAAGAATTCCGCACCCTACCCAGCGCCGAGAAGCAACGCCTACGCAAGAACTACCGCGCCTTCCAAAAACTCTCCTCCCGCGAGCAAGCCGTAATGCTAAAACGCTTCGACAAATGGCGCAAAATGCCCGAAAAAGACCGCAAACGCTTCCGCCGCCAAATGCGCCGCCTAGACCGCATGGACCCCGCCCAGCGCCAACGCTTCCAAAAGAAAATGCGCCGCTGGATGAAAATGTCCCCCAAAGAACGCGAAACCCTCCGCCACCGCAAACGCCGCCCGAGCAGGTAGCGCGCCAGAATCGCACGCGAGAGGCTGCTTGAAAAGTAGAGGGTAGCTCCTCCGTCCCCGGTTTCCCATCGAGAGAGTGGCCTTTGGCGGCATGATTTTTGCGGAGAGTAAAATAGGCTTTTGTCTCTTCGCGGAAATTCTAGAACTCACTATTATAAAAAGAGAATACTGAAATACAAGCAAAATTTGCGGAGTTTGCGGACTCCGGGAATTTACATAAATGATGATTCACTTTCCGGATTTTCTGATGAATTACTTCTTACGAATCAGTGTTAGGGAAAATTCCCAAGGGTGAACATATCATCCGTATTGCAGCCAAAGAACTTGGCAATCTTGAGGGCCAAGAAAAAGTGCCACCCACGGAGTGAGAAATTTTGACGCGCTTCAAAGGTGCGTCAATTCTATCATATTAGTATGTTAGGATTCTTGATGGTGATGGAACACGCTAGATTTGGCGAAGTGGGTGGTACCTTTCGGGGCTGGGGTACCTTTCGGGGCTGGGCCGGGCTAAGGCCGCGGAGATCTTTGGGGAAAATTGGGGTGGAGGGTCGAGGAGAAAAAATGTAGGCTGTTTTGCGAGTTTATTCGGATTTAGCGATCAGAATCGGGCAATGGGGGACTCTATGGGGTGGAAGAAACAAAGCAAACCGACATCGCACCAGAGATGATCTAGCAATGCAAAGGGAGGAATGAACGATGAGAATGATGGTGATTTTTCTGGGGTTGATGGTGATTGCTGCCGGCTGTGCGCACAAAAGTGGTTCCAAGGCGTTGCCGGTTACGCAGGGTGCTCAGGACGAGGGCGCAAAGGGCGCGGGGAGTGAATGGGAGACTCTCGTAAAAGAATCCAATGAACGTAGTCAAATGGGAGAATATGACCTGGCTGTCGATCTCGGAAAAAAGGCTCTTGAATTGGCTGAGCGGAATGTTGGCTCCAATCACCCCGATGTGGCCACGAGCCTGAAAAACTTGGCCGATCTATACATGATCCAAGGCAAGCTCAAGAAGGCAGAGAAAACACACAGGCGTGCGCTGGCAATATGGGAGAAGGCACTGGGTCCAAATCATCCCAACGTGGCCACGAGTCTGAACAACCTGGCATTGGTCTATAAAACCCGAGGCAAGTATACCAAAGCTGAGCCGCTTTATATCCGCGCGGTGGCGATACGGGAGACTGTGCTTGGATTTGGCCATCCAGATGTGGCCACGAGCCTGAGCAACTTGGCTGAGTTATACAGAGCCCAAGGTAAATTCGACATAGCCGAGCCGCTTTACAAGCGATCGTTGATGATAAGGGAAAAGGCACTTGGGCCGAATCATTCAGATTTGGCAATCAGCCTGAACAACCTGGCTTTGCTATACAACGCCCAAGGTAAGTACGCCGAAGTCGAGTCGCTCTACAAGCGTTCGCTGGCAATATGGAAAAATGAGCTGGGGCCGGAGCATCCGTATGTGGCCGCGGGCCTGAATAATTTGGCTTCTCTCTACCACTCGCAAGGCAAGTACACAGAGGCCGAGCCACTTTACAAACGTGCTCTGGCGATTGATGAGAAAGCTTTTGGTCCCAATCACCCAAATGTGGCCAGAGACCTGAACAACCTAGCTGAACTCTACCGTACCCAAAGCAAGTACACGCAGGCCAAGACGATTTACCAGCACTCTTTGTCGATATGGGAAAAAACGTTGGGGCCGAATCATCCGAATGTGGCAACTAGTCTTAATAACCTGGCTCTTCTCCACTTTACCGAAGGCAAGTACACCGAGGCCGAGCTGCTCATCAATCGCTCGCTAGCGATTGATGAAAAAGCCCTTGGTCCTAATCATCCCTCATTGGCAACAGGCATTAACAATCTGGCCACGCTCTATTTTGTCCAAGACAAGTTCGCTGAGGCAGAGCCTTTTTGCAATCGCGCTTTGGCGATACAGGAAAAGGCGTTGGGTCCAGATCATCCCGATGTGGCACAGAGCCTGGAGAATCTGGCGGCCCTGTATCGAAAAACGAACCGGGACAATGAAGCAGAGAAACTTGAGCAGCGGGTGGCGAGGATTCGGGCGAAGAGGAATGGCCGTTGAGAATGATGGTGATTTATCAGGGTTTGATGGTAGGGGTTGAAAATAACCTCCGTCCTCGCCGACACGCTTCCGTCCCCGCCGACACCCCCCCAAAGGGAAGATTCCCAAAGAACCCGGCTAACCTCGTCCTGTCCAATGAGTCACCCGGCAAGAGCCTTGAGTTTTTTCTTTGTGAGCAGGGCATCGAGGACTTTTTTGATGAGTTCCTTGTTCTCGGCGGGGGGGGGCGACTTCATGGAACATTTTGAGGAGCCATAAAGGACATTCATGAAAGACATAAATCTAGAATTTGAGTTCTTGCTCAAGAATTTTGCAAGGCTCACACAAAAAGCTCAGAACCTTGAGTCACCTAATCCAGAAGATGACCAATTCATAAAGGCAGCAATGGTCGGGTTTTCTAAGTATTCTCGTACTGAGGAGTGGGCACAGGAGCATTATCGGTACATACAGTCTTACCGGATGGGAGATTACTCTGATACTTCCTTGGCTGTACTTCACGGAGAAAAAGCTGGCAAAGCCGCAGTGTTTGCTTGCTTGTGTCTTGGACTCCTTCTTGGAATGTACCAAGCGGAAGAAATCTCAGATGAAGAGTTTAAAATTGCCGAGGCTCAGTTGCCTGGTTTTATGTTGATGAACACAGGCATCTTCTCTCACCCTGCATGAGTATCTACAACCGCTGAAATTCAGGGTTTGCCCGTCCTGTCCAAATACTCGGATGACCCCAAAACGGTGTCTGTCGCTCTCGTGACGCGACACGAGCCAGCCAAAAATCATGATTTCGATCGATTTTCGGACCGACGGCATTTACGTTCTTCATGGAAAGGTCTAAAATAACCTCCGTCCCCGACGACACCGACGACATGCCCGACGACACGTTGTATTTGATCGCCTTAGCACTGAATGGATGTCGGGTTATTTCCGGATGAACAACTTTTTCTTTGTTTTGAAACCTTGATTGAGCTATCTTCCTTCGCGCGTTACTCAATCTAGATGAATCATGGAGGTGTCGGAATGCAAAGAAGAAAAGAATACTCAATTTGGGTGTTGTGGTTGGTTGTAGTAGTATCAGTCAGCCTGGTATTTGGATGTACCTCGATGGGGTTCGGATATGACCTGAAAGAGCTTAAGCGAAGCGTTACCTTCAAAACCCAATGCCCGGTAGATAAAATCAAAGTAGTAGAGGCGATGGAGGCAGGAGTTGGGCATTCGAAATTTAAATTGGATGTTTGCGGAAAGTCTCAAGACTGGAATCGCATGGGCAGTTCCTATTTTCAGGAAGGACATGGACCTTTGGATCCAGCTGCGCCCGTTCCCCAATCGAATGCCAAAAATCAAGAAATTAGAGCAGAGCCCCAAGCGATAGACTCCGAAACCAAGGTGGAACAATCTCAAGAATCGCAGCTAGCTTCTGTACCCCAGGAGCCCAAGCAATCCCAGGTTACCCCAGCCCGGACAATGCAGTCCAATGGTGATTGCTGTTGCTCTTTGGCCGATTATCAGTCGTTGCTTAAACGCGTGGCCGATCTTGAATTGAAAATCGCGGGGGAAAAGACCAACCTGGAACTGATTGAAGATCTGAAAGATCCTCGTGATATGGCATGGTCGCTAAGGTGCCAAGCGGCAAAAAAACTTGGGGAAAGGAAAGCCCGAGAGGCTATTGTACCTCTGGAGCAAGTAATAGCATCGCCTGCCTTTAGCTCCTCCTTGAAAAGAGAGGCCCAGGCAGCACTGAACAAGATTCAAGGACAGTACTAGCAGCTATGCTGTCGCGGGCATTGTCGACAGACAGGAACTCAGGGGTCTCTGGTTGTCTGGTTTTTACTCAAGAAAGAAAGCGAAAAAACCGCACAACATCACGAGACCCTAATCATGCCCAACATTTTCTTATGCACTAGAAGCCAAGGGAAGTTTTTTGGGGCGGGATTATTGCCACGTTCCTTCGAATATGCAGCGGGTGTCGCCGCGGGAGCGGCATTCGGAGTGGACTACTTTCATGTTTTTGGCGCCGGCAAGTTCGAACATTCTGGCGAGATAGCCTTCTAGTTCTCGGCAGAAGAGTTCGTCTTTGAAGGGCATGTCGACCAGGGTGAGGGAGGCTTCGGTTTTGCTCTTGCGGTTGATGGTTACGGATCCAAAATTGAAAAATTGGCGCCAGTAACTGGCCGCTTTCTCCATGAGGTAGCCGGGATTGGCCACGCGCATAAGCATTCGTTTGATGGTGGTGAGATCGCGCTCGGAGCGGAAGCGGCCGTGATCGGTCATGATGGATTTGTCGCCGTTGGCTAGATGCTCGACCAAACAGCGGTTGGTTCTTAGCCGGATTTGCATATCGATCCAGGCGATGGATACCGCGGTTTGTAGGGTTTCGCGCACTTCGGAGGGCACTTGATTTAGAAAAGATTCCCAACTCTCTTGGCCAAATCGATCTTTGATGAAATCCTTGATCGATCTGAAATAGACACCCTTGGTTTGGTGCACTGGTTTTTCTGGTTCTGTTTTCATGGGGTAGTCGCTTAATTGTACAGGAAATGGTTTCGCTTGTCTTTCTTTTGTGCCGATTGGCATTAAATGAAAAAAGGCTATGCCGAAGCAAAGCCTTTGTTTTTTGTTTCGGCGTGCCCAGACAGCCGCGGGGTGCGAACCCCGACGGCGGTCCAGGTAGCCCACTGAGCTAGGTAGCGTAGAATGTTTTCATTCACGCTACGTTTACTCAGGTTTGTTCAACCATCGCCCACACCGCAAAGCGGCGGTGCACGACGCTTGAATTACTGAAGCGTACTTACCTGACTTCATTCCAAGTCCATCCCCAAAAGTTGTCTGATTTAACTTTTTCTTGGTTCCCATGTGGTCATCTACTCTCATGCTGAAAATCGTTGGCAACGTACGAACGAGACAAACCTGTCGCAAGAATCAGACCAAATTGTGTAATTTATTTTGGTCAATATTAACAGCTAGTTACAAAATGACAGAAATTTCAAGTGTTGCCAATAGGAGTCAATTTTTCAGTGGAAAATTCTAGAAACTATATTTATTGTGATTTTATAATGACTTACATGGTGCTGATCTAAAAGCTACACTTGTAAATTAATGAGGTGCTGGATTTGAGCACTTACAGCTTCAGCTGTTTCCTCAAATAGTACCTTTGGGCTGAAAACTCAGAACTGTTTCTTTAGGGTTACATGATAGTTTTAAGTGAGACATTTGCGTAACTAGCGGTAAATATAGTGCATAACAATATGGACCTTGGCTTTTCCGTAAATATTGTAACCCTGGGGATACTGCATAGAAGGCTAGTGATTTGGATAAGTTATGGTAATAACGCGGTAAGTCAGTATTTTCTTGCTTGGTACGAGACTTGCTAGAACAGGGGCGAACTGACACACGAGGCGAAGCATGAGCGAAGTCGGGCCAAATGGAGAAATGACTATGAAGCGGCATATGAGAATTTTGATGGCATTGAGTTTGGCGATGCTGACCTTGTCTGCTTGTGACCTGCGCGGGTCGATTGGGGACAAGCCTTATGATTCTAGTTTGCAAGTGAATTACTTGCTGGACGATGTAAACCAGCGGGGTCGGATTTCGTTTGGTGGCGAGGTTTCGGGGGAATTTGTCGTCGATGCCCAGGCGGAGGCTTATGTCTTTGCAGGGGAGGCCGGCGCGGAAATCGCGATCGAAAACACCCAATTGGGTACTGCCCGGGCACTCGACAGTGTGCTTTATCTTTATGGTCCTGCTGGTGACGACGGCTCGTTTGCCGATGCCTCTATTGGCTGGGATGATGACAGTGGTTGGGGCCTGCATGCCGAAATCGATAGCTTTACCTTGCCGGCTGCTGGGGACTATCTAATGGTTCTGGGAACCTATGGCGACTATGGTCGCGGCCAATACCGGATCGAGCTGCGCTGTCTGCAAGACGACTGTGCGCCGGCCTGTACCCTGGACTGTGACGACGGCGATCCCTGTACCGAAGATTTCTGCCATCCGGTTGAGGGCTGCTTGCACGAACCGGTAGACTATAAATGTTCCGGCGGGGGCATGCCCAGTGGCGTGGAAGAGCGGGGCAGCATTGAATTCGGCGGGGAAGTCTTTGGCGAGTTTGTGGCCGACCAGCAGCGTGACGGCTATTTGTTTTCCGCGGCGGCCGGGGCCCTGGTGAGTTTGGACAATACCAACTTGGGTAGCAGCCAAAGTTTGGATAGCATGCTCTTTCTTTATGGTCCGGCCGATGCGCAAGGCAATTTCGGCGCCGAGGCCATTGCCATCGACGATGACAGCGGCTGGGGGGTCCATGCCCGTATAGCCGACTTTTCCCTGCCGGCGCCGGGACAGTACCTGGTCGTGATCGGAACTTATGCCGACACCGGTCGTGGCCGCTATCGACTCGAGCTTCGTTGTGAACAAGAAATCTGTATCGAACAAGGACCCATCCGGGTGAGCAAGACCCGCGTGCTTACCGCCGAGAGCAACCTGCGCGACAACTTCAGCGTGAGCTTGAGCCAGGCGCCGACCGAGCAGGTGGTTGTTTTACTAGAGAGTTCGGATGTCGACGAAGCCGTAATCTACCCGGCCAGACTGGTATTTTGCCCAGCCGGCTACCATGTGGAGCCTTACGAATGCGCACTGAATGAAGAAGGCGATCCGGTTGACGAATGGAGCCGGACTATCGAAGTGTCGGTCATCGGAGTCAACGATGCCGACAACGACGGTGACCAGGCCTTCTCGATTGCGCTGAGCTTGCAGACCGAGGATTTGTATTACGGATCGGTGGAACTTGCCGATATCGCGGGTGTCAACAGCGACCAAGCCGCGGCGCCTGACTATAGCTCCCTGGATGGTTTGGCTGACGAAGCTCTAATCGATGGTCTCTACGGCATGTTGCGCGAGCACTTCGTCTTCGGTTACTCAGGACAAAACAGCGCCCGCAACATTATGTTCTCGGCGGTCGACCTGCACGACGGCCTAGTCGAGTGTATATACACCGGCATGACTATTTCCCGGTCGTCGGACTCTTCCGAAGCTTTCGGCAAAGGACTCAACACCGAGCACACCTGGCCCCAGTCGCAATTCGATAAGCTGGAACCGATGAAATCCGACTTGCACCATATTTTCCCCAGCGATGTCACCACCAACAGTTACCGTGCCAGCTACGACTTCGGCATGACCACCAACAAGTACGCCACCGGTTCAGTGCTGGGTTCCTCGGTAGACAGTTCAGCCACGCGCGTATTTCAGGTGCGGCCGGAACGACGCGGCGATGTTGCTCGCGCCCATTTCTACCTGGTGGCCCGCTACCGCAACGATACCGAACTCGGCGTGGTTTTCGACGATGATAGCCGTGATGACAACGGCGCCATCAAGCCATCCGAAGAATCGGTATTGAGAGCCTGGCACTTACAAGACCCAGTCGATGCCACCGAACTTCGCCGCAATGATCGCATTGATGCCTACCAGGGCAACCGCAACCCCTTCATCGATCAACCCGATCTCGTCGACCGCATCAGTGATTTCTAATCAGTGCCCATCTCAAAACCTCGACGAACACAAAAAAAGTATAATGTTTTCGTAGTACACTCAAACAGCGAGTGCTGCAAAAGGCGCCGCTCGTCCGCGAAAATAGGGCTTTTGAGACGAGTACTAAGCAGCTTACCGAAGCAGGAAAACTCAAATTCGTTCAAAGTAGCGCGCTCGTTCGGCGTTGGTGACGATATTGTCGAAGAAGGCCTGTTCGTTTTCGGCCAGCTTGCGATAGTGGGCAACTACATCGGCGCCGAAGGCCTCTTGGGCCAGGGTACCGGCCGAGAGGCATTGCAGTGCTTGGTATAGGGTCGAGGGTGCTTTTTCGACACCTTCGGTTTGGTAGGCGTTGCCGACCACGCGCTCGGCCAGGGGTCGTTTCTGGGCAACTCCATCCAGACCGGCGGCCAGGGTGGCGGCGAAGGCAAGGTAGGGGTTGACGTCGGCGCCGGGCATGCGGTTTTCGATGCGTAAAGAAGCACCGTGGCCAACCACCCGAAAGCCGCAGGTGCGGTTGTCGGTATCCCAGGCGATGGCGGTGGGGGCAAAGGAAGCGGCGCGGTAGCGTTTGTAGGAATTGACCTGGGGGGCGAAGAAAATCGACAGATGAGCGGCATGGTGCATGCAACCGGCCAAGAAGGATTCAAACAGGGCCGAAGGCTGCTCATTTTGCGGGTCCCAGAAAAGATTGTGGCCGTCGAGATCTTGTAAGCTGAGATGAATATGGCAAGAGCTACCTGCCATTTCGTGGGCTACTTTGGCCATGAAGGTGGCCGAGCGGCCGTGTTTTTCGGCCAGCAGTTTGACGCCATCTTTAAAGATGACGTGCTTGTCGGCCATGGTCAGGGCATCGGTGTAGACCAGGTTGACCTCGTGTTGGCCACGGCCCCATTCGCCCTTCGAACTTTCGACCGGGATGCCGGCCAGGGGCATCAGGTTGCGAATGTCGCGCAGCAGCTCTTCGTCTTTAGATGTACCCAGGATGTGGTAATCGATCAGGTAGGAGGTAGTGGGCTGGAGTTTGGCAAAGCCTCGTTCGGCCTGTTCTTGGTAATTTCCCTGGAAAAGAAAGAACTCCAGTTCGGACGCCATCTGGGGCACAAAGCCAAGCTCTTTGCAGGCTGCCAGTTGTCTTTGCAGGATGCGCCGGGGGCTGGGTTCGGCGGGACTGCCGTCGGTACGGAACAAGTCGCACAGTACCAGCGCGGTCGCCGGCATCCACGGAATTTGGCACAGGGTGGACAAATCGGGCTGCATGGCCATGTCCCCGTAGCCGCTGTCCCAACTAGAGAATTCGAAACCGGGCAAGGGCTCGAGTTCCATGTCACAAGTGAGCAGATAGTCACAGGCGTGAATCTTGCCAGTTTGCAGTTGCTCGAGAAAATATCTGGCCGGGCTTCGTTTTCCCATCAGGCGGCCATAGGGATCGACAAAGGCTGTGATCACGGTATCTACCTTGCCGTTTTGTACCAATGCTTCAAGATCGATGGGCAGCTTTTTGGCTGAACTCACGCCGGCTCCTTTCCAGGGAGGGTTAGATCGTGGTCCTAAAAAGTCAGATTTCAGCAGGTCTGTCAACCATCGAGCTTAGGCAGCTCTCAGTGGCAGGGGATATGAACAGAAATTCTGGTGTGCTGTCCGTCGGGACCGTCATTTACCCGGATGAATCCGCCATGGCCGTCGACGATGTTCAATGATATCGGCAAACCGAGGCCGGTGCCGTTTTCCTTGGTGGAGAAAAAGAAATCAAATATCCGCTCGCGCAGATCTTCCGGGATGCCGGGGCCGCTATCGGTGATGTCGATAACCCAATAGCCTTTGTTGCCCAATTCTTCTCCATGAAGGTCAATCCGGACATCGCCGCCGTCCGGCATCACGTCCATGGCATTGATGATCAGGTTAACCAGCACCTGCATGAGTTGGTCCCGGTCTCCTTGGATGCTGGCCTCGGGCACCGCGCAAGTTGCTTCCATCTGGATGTGTTTCTTTTTTGCCTGCGTCTCCATCAGACCCACCACGTGATGGAGGAGATCGCATAAGTCCATTTGCCGCTTCAGGAATTTTCCGGGGCGGGCGAAACCTAGAAATTGGTCGAGAGTCTTGGACAGGCGCTTGAGTTCCTTCTGTTGAATTTCGACCAGCTTGCGGCGCGGGGAATCTTCGGCTATCTCGTCGGCAATCGCTTCGGCCGCACCTTTGATTGAGGCGATGGGATTCTTGAGTTCATGGGCAATGCCCGCGGTCAGTTCTCCCAGGGCCTTGAGTTTCCCGGCGCGAATTAATTGTTCCTCGAGAAGCTTCTTCTCTTCAATGGTCTCTTTGAGCTGCTTTGCGATCAATTCCTGGCGGTGCCTTTCTTTTTGCTCTCTCTCGGCCAAAACGCCGGTGATTAACGCAATAATGTTGTAGAGAAGCATTTCCAGTATTTTTTCGATGGATGCGCCGGGGTCACGCTCGAAGAAGTAAGTAAAAGCATGGGGCAGGTAGACGAGTGAGGCGACAATGGATGCGCCCAAACTACCTTTCAGCCCGAACTGGAATGCGCCCAGCACAATGGGGATGTAGTAGAGTCTTCTGAATATGTCGTGGAGCCAATGGTGCTTCGCGCCGGTGAAGTAATGGAAAAATGTAACCAGGGCAATGGGTAGCCATAAGATCAACAAAGCCCGCCAGGAAAGAAACCAAGGCAACTTGGTCCTTTCGGCTTGGGTCATGTACCCGTCTCCTGATTCTTCTTCATGGCTATCTGGTACTTTTCAATTCGATACAGAAGAATATGCCGCTGTATGCGCAGAAATCTGGCCGTCTTGGATTGGTTGAAGTCGTTTTTTTTCAGAGCGGCGACAATGATTTGGCGCTCTAGTTCGTCCAAGGATATTCCTTCGGCCGGAATCTTGAAGATCAGTTCGCGGTCTCCGCTGACGGCATGAATAGCCGGCAAGGTCATGGACGCCGGCAGCAACTCGGCCCGCAGTTCGTCGCCATTGGACAGCAGTGCCAGCCTTTGGCAGGCGTTTTCAAGTTCGCGCACATTGCCCGGCCAGGAGTACGACTCCAGGGCGTCCAATAACTCTTTGCCCAGACGGGTTGGTTTTCCTTTGGCGTACTTGGTAAGAAAATGATCGGCCAACAACACGATGTCTCCTTGCCGCTCACGGAGCGGAGGGAGATCAATGGGAACGACATTCAAGCGGAAATAGAGATCTTCGCGGAAAGAACCGTTCTCAATCGCCTGTTCAAGGTTGCGGTTGGTGGCGGAAATGATTCTTAGGTCAATCTCAAGGGACTTATCTCCACCCACGATATCGACCTTCTGTTCCTGCAAGACCCGCAGCAAGCGGGGTTGCAAGTCTGCGGGTAAGGCGCCGATCTCGTCCAGAAAAATGGTTCCGCCGTCGGCCTGTTGGAATTTGCCTTTGCGATCGCGGGTCGCGCCCGTGAAGGCTCCTTTCACGTGCCCGAACAATTCGCTTTCGAGTAGTTCCTTGGGAATCGCGGCACAGTTGATCGGAACGAAGGGGCCGGATGCGCGTTCGCTTTTGAGATGAATCCGCTTGGCGACAATTTCCTTGCCGGTGCCACTCTCTCCGCGCAACAAAACACTGGCATCGGATGCGGCCACCCGATCGGCGAGATTGACCAGTTTCTCCATCACCTCGGATTGGTAGATAATCTTGCCGGTTTCCGATGGTCTCATCGATTCGTACTTTTCGACTTTTTCCTTAAGCACGATGTATTCGACTGCCTTCTGGAGCACCATTCTGACATGATCGCGGCTGGTCGGCTTGGGGATGAAATCGAAAGCTCCCGTTTTCATCGCCGTCACCGCCGTCTCGATGTCACCAAAGGCGGTAATCACAATGACAATGGTGGCCGGCGCCCGCTTGTGGATTTCTTGTAATAGGGAAAGCCCGTCCATCTTGGGCATCTTCAGATCGGTCAAAACCAGAGGGCAGGGCTGCTTCTGAAACTGCGCCAAGCCTGCTTTGCCGTCGACCGCGGTGTCTACTTCAAAGCCCTCTTCGTTGAGCTGGAAGCGCATGACTTCACGGAAACTTTCGTCATCGTCGACGAGCAGTATGCGGGGTTTCATGGCAGTACCCTCCTTGCTGGATGGCTTGGTTCGGCCGCGTCTTTACTTATGCTGTTGTGTTTTTGCCGTTCCTTCACCCGCGACGATTTCGCCACATCGAAGCATTTTTGCTCCATAATAGGGATTGGCGATAGTGGTCCCCTGCTGTAGCCATGCACCTGGCGCCATCGAACAGTAAGCCACACTGACCCCCTTCGGTTTGGACATCGTTGCCCACATGGCCATGGGTTTGGATAATTCTTTCAGTGACGCGCGCATGGCTTTGATGGTTTTGGTATTCTTTAGTAGTCGCGCCGCTGTTTTCAACTTGGCGGGAATTTTGGAATAATGCATGGCGTGTTCGCCGGAGACAGAGGCGGCATCCAGCTTGTTGGCCAAGCTCTCCATTTTTCTTGCGGCCTCGACCACGCCCTCGGTTTTGTCGGCGGCCAAGGCCGTCGGGATCTTGAGGTACTGTTCGAGAATGGCTTGCATCTGCTGGTCGAATTTCTGAGAACCTGCCCGGGCAGTTGCTGCTTGGTTCAAAACCAGGGCAAAAGCGAGCACGGCAAAACTGGCAATTGTTTTCGTCTTTGTTGGGTAATAACGGCTCATAGCTAGCTCCTTCTAGTTGATAGGGATGAATTTAACCCCGTATCCGACAATTGTGAGCAGCACGGGGACTGTAACACAAATGGCGGTGATCTTTGGGTAGCGCTTCCATAATAAATATATGGCCGGCAGAATGACCAAGGTGAGCACCGTTGATGAGATCAATCCTCCCACCATGGGTGCCGCGATTCTCTTCATAATTCTGGTGCCCGTTTCGGTGCCGAACATGATCGGCAGCAAGCCGATAGTGGTGGTGGCAACAGTCATGAGCTTGGGCCGCACCCGATCTACCGCACCCTCTATGATGGCTTGTGTTGTGTCGGCCAATGAATGCAGGCGACCCTCTTTTTGCCAGCGGTGATAGGTCTCGTCCAGATAGACCAGCATCACCACCCCGGTTTCCGCGGCCAGTCCCGCCAGGGCGATGAAACCAACCGCTACTGCCACCGAGAGATTATAGCCCGCAAAGGACATGAGCCAGATACCGCCAACCAAGGCAAAGGGGAGGGTACCCATGACGATTAGACTTTCGGTGACGTTTCGACAGTGCATGAATAGAAGCAAAAAGATAATGGCGAGGGTCAGAGGGACCACAATCGCGAGTTTTTCTTGGGCTCGTTCCATGTACTTGTATTGGCCGGACCACTCGATATCTACCCCTTTGGGCCGCTCTATTTGGTCGGCCACGGCTTGCTTGGCTTTCTTTACGTAACCGCCCACATCCGAGGTTTTGAGATCGACAAAAATCCAGGCGGTTCTGCGGGCATTTTCACTCTTGATGGCGGGCGCCCCTTTGACGATTTTGATGTCGGCCACTTGGATCAGGGGCACCGCATGGCCCATTGGCGTGGGCACGGCCACTCGTTTCAACTTTTCAATGTTGGACCGGAGCTCTCGGGGATAGCGCACGTTTATGGGGTAGCGTTCCAGACCCTCTACCGTCCAGCTTACGTTCATCCCACCAATGGCACTACGAATCACATCCTGTACATCCGCCACCGTGAGTCCAAAACGAGCCGCATCTTTTCTCCTAACCTGGATGTCGATAAAGTTGCCGCCCACCACTCGCTCGGAATAGGCCGAGAGGGTATCGGGTAATTCCCGCAGCACTGCCTCGATTCTTTCCCCCAGATCCGACAACTGTTGGAGATCACTGCCCATCAGTTTAATACCTACCGGCGTCTTGATGCCGGTGGCCAGCATGTCGATCCGGGTCTTGATGGGCATGGTCCAGGCATTGGTCAAGCCGGGGAACTGAACCATCCGGTCGAGTTCTTTGATGATGTCTTCAATGGTCTTTCCCGGTGGCCATTGGTCTTTCGATTTCAAGATGATGGTGGTCTCGATCATGGACAAGGGGGCCGGGTCGGTCGCGGTTTCGGCGCGGCCGATTTTGCCCAGAACGTGCTCCACTTGTGGGTGACTTTTGATGATCTTATCTGTTTGTTGCAAGAGCTCTTTGGCCTTGGTAATGCTGATGCCAGGGGGCGTGGTGGGCATATAAAGCAGATCGCCCTCGTTGAGCGGGGGCATGAACTCTGATCCCAGCTTACTGTATGGATAAATGGTGGCAACAATAAGGATCAGCGCAGTCGCCAGGGTCCAGAGTGGAAAGCGCAAAACGGTTCTGATGACCGGGCGATAGATCCAGATAAAAAAGCGACTGATAGGATTCTTGGCTTCGGGTAAAATCTTGCCGCGCACAAAGAAGAACATCAGCACCGGGATAATGGTGATGGCCAGCACCGCCGAGGAGGCCATGGCGAAAGTCTTGGCAAAGGCCAGCGGCGTGAACAAGCGGCCTTCTTGTTGTTCGAGTGTGAACACGGGCAGAAAACTGACGGTTACGATCAAGAGCGAGAAAAAGAGCGCCGGTCCCACCTCTTTGGATGCCCGCATCACGAGCTCACTTTGGCTGAGCCCGCCATCTCTTTCTTTGTGTTTGTGCATATTTTCGACCATGACCACCGACGCATCCACCATGACCCCGATGGCGATGGCGATACCGCCCAGGCTCATGATGTTGGCATTGATGCCCAGAAGTTTCATGACCCCGAAGCTCATCAGGATTCCTACCGGCAGGGTGAACAATGCGACAAAGGCCGATCGAAAGTGGAGCAAAAAGAGAATGATGATGAGCGCAACCACGATCATTTCTTCGCTGAGTTTGTTTTTCAAGGTATCGATGGCCCTAAGGATGAGGCCGGATCGATCATAAGAGGTATGGACCTCTACTCCCTCGGGAAGCCCGGGCTTGAGTTCCTCGAGGCGATCTTTGACTCTCTTGATGACTTCCAGCGCGTTTTCGCCGTAGCGGATAATGACAATGCCGGACACGGCTTCTCCTTCTCCATTCATTTCGATGATGCCGCGCCTGATTTCCGGCCCAATTTGGATGTTGGCTAACTGGGAGAGCATGATCGGAGTGTGGGTATCCTTATCGACTCCCACCGGCACGTTTTCCAAATCCTCAATGGAGCTGATATATCCCTTGCCTCTGACCATAAATTCGGTCTCGCCCATTTCGAGCAGCCGGCCGCCGACATCGATGTTCGAGCGTTTGATGGCTTTGTTTACCGCCTGAAGACTTACACCGTATGCCCGCAACTTCTCTGGGTCTACCTCGACCTGATACTGCTTTACATAGCCGCCGGCCGATGCCACTTCGGCCACCCCTTTGATGCCCATCAAGGCATAGCGAAGGTACCAATCTTGAATCGAGCGTAACTGGGCCAGATCGTGTTGGTCCGATATCAGCGAGTACATGTATACCCAGCCGACTCCGGTTGCGTCTGGTCCGAGCTGCGGGGTGATGCCTTGCGGGAGTCGTCCTTGCACGAAGTTCAGGTACTCGAGTACCCGAGAACGGGCCCAGTAAAGATCGGTGCCATCTTCAAAGATGATGTACACCATGGAAAACCCGAAGAAAGAATATCCCCGCACGGTCTGCGCATAGGGAACCGAGAGCATGGCGGTGGTAAGGGGATAGGTGACCTGATCTTCCACCACCTGGGGCGCTTGACCCGGGTACTTGGTAAAGACAATGACTTGCACATCGGAGAGATCGGGAATGGCATCCACGGGGGTGTTGAGCATGGCCCAAAGGCCGCCCACAATCACGATGGCTGTGACGATGATGACAAAGAATCGATTCTTGACGCTGCCTTCAATTATTTTTTCGATCATGGCGCGACTCCCTAATCACCAATCATTTCTTTTTTTCTACCAAGTCCATGCCGCAGATGGGGCAAGATCCCGGACCTTCCTGCACAATGTTGGGATGCATGCCACAGGTCCAGTAGCTGCTGGCATGGCTGTCTTCTTCGTGACTGTGTTCTGTAGCCGAGGTCTGCGGACCGGTCCTTTTGGCCTGGAGTCTGGCGGCCAGTAATTTCTGTACCGCTTCTTGCAGTTGGGACTCGGAATCAAGCAGGAATTGACCGGAGGTAACGACGATTTCACCTTCCTGCAAGCCTGACAGTACTTCGCTGGTCTGCTCATCGCCGGTAAGCCCGGTCACAATCTCACGCGGTTCGTATCTGCCGATTTGCTTGCTTACGAATACCAGTTGCCGCTCGCCGGAATGAAGGATGGCCTCGGTGGGAATGGCCAGCACGTTGTCCTTTCGCTGCGCCTCGATGCGTACGGTGGTGAACATGCCGGGCTTGAGTCCCAAGCCGGGGTTGGCAAACTCGAGGCGCACCTTCAGCGTTCGACTCTTCTTGTTCAAGGTTGGATAGATGTAGTTTACTGCGCCTTGAAAGCTCCGGCCGCGTTGAAAGGACAGTTCCATGGTGGTTTTCTGCCCCACCCGGATCCAGGGCGCGTCGAACTCGTAGACTTCGGCATTGACCCAGATTTTTTTCAGGTTACCGATGCGGTACAAGTCGCTGCCGGCTTTGATGCGGGCTCCGGCCACCACGTTCTTGTGCAGAATGTAGCCGGCACGGGGCGCGCGAATCAGTAGGGCCCGGTTCACGTTTTGTTCGGCCACAATCCGATTCAGGACCGATCGGGGAATGCCCCAGAGCAGGATACGATCGGCGGCCGCCTGGCTGAGATCGCTGTTTTTGCCGCTGGTGTTATAGGCCAGCAAATATTCTTTCTGCGCCGAGACCAGTTCGGGAGAATAAATGGAGAACAAGGCCTGCCCTTTTTTGACCTCCTGGCCGGTCTGGTCCGCGTAGATCTTTTCGATCCAGCCGGAGAAGCGAAGATTGACCACGGATAACTGGTCCTCGGCCACTTCCACCTCGCCAATGGTGCGTATTTTACGCGAGATCGACCCCCGCTTTACCTCGACCACGCGCACGCCCATGTTTTGAACCATAACCGGATCGATTTTGATGATTCCAGCCGATGAGCCTCCGCCTTGTTGGGCGGCGGCGCTTGGGATCTGTTGGCTGCCAAAGCCGGCAATGACGGCTAACGTTGCGCCCAGGACAACTATGGCCAGCTTCGATAGTTTTTGGCTTTGGTTCATATCCGCACCTCACTGGGTGTTATTGGGTAAGCGAGTACCGACTTCTAATTCCACTCGCACTTGTTCCATTTGCGTGCTTGCCTCGGCAATTTGTATGGCCCGATCGAACTCCAACAATTGAAGTTCTGCTTGGAAGAGGGAGGTAAAGTCAGCCCGGTCGGTTCGATAGGCTGACAGGGTAGCCTTCAGTGTCATGTCCGCTTCAGGAACGAGAACTCCGCGGTAGGTGCTTGCCTTCTGGGCTGCCCGTTCCCAGGATGCCAATGCGCTTTCTAAGGCGGCCTGGATCTGGTCCAGCTTTGATCGTCTCGCCTCATCGGCGGCACCGGCATTGGCCAGGTGCTCGGCCGCCTTGGCTTGATAACGGTTGGTGTAGTCGAGTGGCAGCGGAACCGCCAAGCCAATACTGAAGAAATCCGCACCAGGGTCGGCACCAGCGGGTGTGCGAATGCGGTAGCCCGCCCAAACCGTAATATCCGGCCAGCGTTCGTAAGCCACTGCGTCCGCGGTCTTACGATGCCAATCAGACCTTGCCTGGGGCTGCATAAGGAGCGGACTGTATTGCGCGGCTAGATGCATCAAAGCCGCCAAGTCCAACCCACGC
>JAUVBB010000226.1 GCA_030591445.1 Deltaproteobacteria bacterium
ACCTGGTCGAATTGGTCCTGCTCAAAACGCAGCCGCATCAGGGCAATCAGCCCAGCGGCCGCCACTGGGTCATGGCCACTGGCCTCAGCGGCCCAGATAGCATTGTCCAGGCTTTGCGCACTGGCTGCAAATATCCCCCGGTAATATTGGAGGATTCCTAGCCGAAACTGGGCTTCGGCACGCAAGGGCAGATATTTTATTTGCTCGACCTCCGCACCCAGGGTACGGGCTTGGGCCAAAGCCTGCTGATACTTGCCCAGGTCAGAGAGTGCCTTGATCTCAGATAGGCGCGTTCTTTTCTTCTTCACCAACAGCCGAAGATCCGGATCGTCGGGTGGTCGTACCCGCATTTGCAAAGACTCCAGATCCGCGCAGCCCCGCAGCGACGAAAGCGAAGCCGCGGCCGAAACCGCCTTTTCTACCACTTGGGCATCGGGGCGAACAAAAACGGCGGTCAGGGAGAGAAGATCCTCACGCCGACCGGTTAAGCAAGCCATGCGTAGATCCAGAGCCGCTTCCGATTGTTCTTCGCTCACCCGGGTGGCTTCACAAGCCTCGGTGTGCATGGCCAACCAGCCGCTGACATACTGCCCGATGACTCGGTCCACGCCCTTCCAGG
Source organism: Deltaproteobacteria bacterium (assembly GCA_030591445.1). GTDB lineage: Bacteria > Myxococcota > B64-G9 > B64-G9 > B64-G9 > JAUVBB01. The sequence continues at coordinate 620 of JAUVBB010000226.1, forward strand.
CATCGGCGGCAAAAGGAACTCCGGTGGCCAAAAAGGCCTCGCGTATTTGCCCTTGTATCGCAGGGTCCCAAACGCCAACCATGTGGCTCGCGGCTCCCCGGCATTGCCCCAGGCGCAAGGCCCGCATGATGGTAACACTCAAACCCAAACCCAGTAACAAGACCAGCGCCATGCCCGTAAACAGCCACCTGCGTTTGCGCCGGTTGTGCCGGACGCTTTTTTGCACCAGTTGCCGGCTGGGACCACTCATGTTCAAAGTTTCTTCGTGCTCTTGGATGATGCCCACCCGGCCGGGACTCATCAACAAACCGAAGCGCTCGAAATTAATCAGTTCTTGTTGTAAGAGCTCCCGTACTTTCTTCACGGTCCGGTCTTTGGCTTCTATCCAGGTCCCAATCTCTTCGATCAAATATTCATGACTCAGTTCGTAGCTATCCCCTTCGTCGCCCACCATTTTCCGAATGAGCCGGGCATCGAGAAGATGGCCGAGCATACCGTTTACTGCCTTGGTAGAACGATTGGTCTCTTTGGCAATCAGCTCGGCAGAGGCCACGCTTCGGGTACCCAAGGATGTCACCAAAGCCTTGAGTACCTGCCGACCCAAATCCTTACCTGCCGGCGTCCGGGCATCGATGAAGCGGTCCAGATAACGCCCCAAGATTCCGCGGGCACCTCCGAGCTTATCATAGTGCTGGTCGGTGATTTCACGTTCCCCCTCGGCCAGCTCGTCATACAAGCGGTCACAAATGATTTGCAGCTGGGGCGGCTCGGATCCTACCGTGCCCAAGTCAGTCATGATCCTTGCCACCAAACCCGCTTGGAAGTTCAAACCCGCCAGTTTGGCCGGTTCCCGGATGGCCTCGTCCACACCTTCCGGGCTCAGTTTCTCCAGGCCAAAATCATTGTGGAACACGTCCGGCACCCGGGATTTGAACTCGGCCAGGTAATGGAGATAATCGTGCCGGAGGGAGAGCACAAAACTCACATTGAGGCTGCGGTCTTTTTTGATCAAACTCAATTGTTCTATAAAAACCTTGCGCGCGCGCTTGGGCAGCTTGAGAAAAAACTCTTCAAACTGGTCCAGGATGATTACAATGGGTTTGCCAATCAGAGAGCATGCCTCGCGCAACAACTCGCTCAGCTTCGACGACAAGGCGCCCGCCATCCAGTCGGCCGTGACCTCCTTGCCTTCCACCTCTCCGAGCAAGCTAGCGACGCCCTCGCGAATCTCCCGCTCGGGGTCCTTGAATACTCTCCGAGCCATCACGGCAAAACCTTCCAATCTCAGTGCCGGGATCACGCCCGCATGAAGCAAAGAAGTCTTACCCACGCCCGAAGGCGCATGCAAAACCACCAAGCGGTGGGAAACTATCTGGCTAAATAGCTTGCGCGCTTCGCTCTGCCGGCCAAAGAAAATTTCCTGGTCTTCTTCGGTGTAGAAGCTCAGAAACTTATAGGGCCGTTTCCACTGGCGAACACCGGCCGAGCGCACCAGCCGATTCGACCCCTGATCTTGCTCCTGTTCAAGCCGCACCTGCGCCGGCGCCACGGCCGCGGCCAGTTTGCCGGCAAAGTCCTGCTCGTCCGCCTGGGCCAATAACAGGCCCCTTTTACGCCAAGTTCCGCGAACCCCGGCCGCCACCCGTGGGGAGATACCAGTGGCCTTGTGCAATCCCTCGGAGACATATTCGGACAGACAGGCATGGATTATTTTATAATGAGGATCTCGCCAGCGAAACCCCATGAAAATCAGGTGGCGAGTGGCCAGGGCGGCCAGGAGTTCCTCGGGTGCCAAGCGCAACTGATTCAATCTTTGGGCAATTTCCGCTTCGGTAATGGCCAGGGAATCTGGTTCTTCCACATCCCCCAGCTATTTGATGAGCATGACTTGACCCGGAACACACTCACAGGGATTTGCCTCCCGTAACCAAACGACCTTGCGCACTTTCCGGCCGGCAGCTTGCAGAACCCGTTCCAGCCGATCGTCTAGGTCGGTAGAGAGAATGACATCGAAGGGAACCTCGGCTAGCGCGGGCAAGAACGTAGTCGGGTTATCTCTTTCCTCTTCCAGTCCCCGTACCACCGCATTGAGCATTTCGCCATGATCGTTTTCATCTTCATACAAAGATGCCAGATGTGACAACTTGGCTCGTCGTTCTTCAATACCCAATTCATCGGCCAATTTCTTGCCAATACGCCCCTTGACGGTGCCACCCCGCGGACCCAGAGATAAACCGCCCAAGACCAGCAGGCTACGCCGGCGCACCAGCCTGGTCGCCAACTCGGGAATGATATTTTCCTCCAGGTGCGAAGCCCGATATTTTTCGATGTCCGCGGCCCGCCACAAGACCTTTACCAAATTGACCTTCTGGGCCAATCCCTTGAGCGCAAAGTCACCCAGCAACTCCACCTCGGTATCCAGGGCGGTGGCGGTTTGCCAAGTACGCAAACTAGTGAAGATCTCACCGCCGCCGGCTTGGGCCTCAATGCGGGCAGCCGTGTTGACCGCATCGCCATAGACGTCCGCGGTCTCGATAATCGCCTGGCCAAAATGAACCCCCATCCGAACCTGCAAGCGGTCGGCGGGTGGCGCCTCCTGATTGTAATCAGCCAGCGCCTGCTGCATGGCCATGGCACAGGCCAGGGCCTTCTTGGCCTTGGGAAAAGTAGCCATCAATGCCGCGCCAATGGTTTTGGTCAGGCGACCGCCAAAGCGCACAATCTCGGGCAAAAGCAGCTCGGTATTGCGCTGGACCAACATCAAGGCATAGGCGTCACCGCGTTGTTGAAAGAGCTCGGTCGAGCCGACCAAATCGGAGAACAAAATGGCAATGTCGCGTTGCTTGACCTTCCGGGATGGATCGGTCTTGAGATCGGAACTCTTCAGATATTGCTCGAACGAATCCACGCTTGCCCTCGCGACTCGCCCACCCTTGTTATCCCCGGCTGTCGCCGCCTCACCATCCCCGCCGCTAGCGCAAGCAATCGACACCCTTAGTGTAACATAATATCGGGCCCGGATGGGACCAGAGAGCTTCAGACCTTTTTCTTACTTTTCTTACTTTTCTTACTTTTGACGAACTTGCCGATGAACTGCATGGTTTGGGCAAAGACCGCGTCTCGTTCCAAATCTTGGCCCATCTCGTGGCCCGTTTTTTTGAACCAGTGGATCTCTCGGTGAGACGAGGAGACGTCACGATAGATAATATTGGCCGCAATGGGCGCGATAACCTGATCTCGTTTGGAGTGCAGCACACAGAGGGGAACCTTTACCCGCGCGAGGTTTTGTTCGGTTTGCTTGGCGTAATCGAAAAGTGATGAGAAAGCATCGGTCATGAACTTCGGGTAGTTCTCACAGGTGTGAGTAAGGCTTGGATCATTAAAGGCGGGGGGCGAGGGCCAGCTTTTGATGAAGCTCGAAATCAGCGGCGTCAAAGGCGTCAAAGGATCTTTGAAGCGCAAGGCAGCCGCCAAGGTCACCAGCCCGGCTATCTTGTCGGCATGGCGCATGCCCAGGTTGAGGGCCACTAGTCCGCCCATCGACAAACCAACCACCACCACCCGATCGACTTCCTTACCTAGGTCAAGCAAGGCCGCTTCGGCATCTTGATACCAATCGTCGGCGGTGACGCCGGCCAAGTCGCGATAGTGGGTACCATGTCCCCGCAAAACCGGCAGACGGTAAGGGATCTTGTTTTTTTTCAACAAAGGCACCATGCCGTCGATGGTGCGTACACTCGAAGTAAAGCCGTGCAGCAACAAAACTCCCAGCTTTTCATATTGCGGGAGTGCTGCTTTGGGCACTTGCAAGGGAATGTAAGACCGGCTGTGATCCACCAAACTTGAGATGGAACGCATCAGACTCTTGGTCAGTTTTTTCAAGGTGGCGGGAGTGCTCTGTTTGCCGTGGTATTTGTCAAATTTGATGGGTTTGCCGTATTTGACCGTGACCGGTACCGATTTGGGCCACTGCAGAAGTTCCAGACGCGGAACAAGCTCGGGAGGAAGCGAGGCGCCGGTACCGGAGATGCCTATGGGCACAATGGGCACCTGAGCGGCAATCGCCAGCTTGATGACATCGGCAGAGCCAGGTAGCAAACCGGTGTCGGCTTCGATCTCGGCGCGCATGCTGTTGGCCTCGCCCGGAATGGAGCCCTCGGGAAAGACCACCAGCGCCTTGCCGGCCCGCAGGGCCTCGACCGCCTGATTCATGCCCGCTGAGTTGCCATCTAAATCAAGATAGGTCGAATCGCTCACGGTGATAAGATGGCGGAGAATGGGCCAATCGCGGTACTCCGACTTGGCGGCAAAGCGCAACCTGCGGGGACAAGTAGCAGCGATTACTTTTACGTCGTTCCAACTCTGGTGGTTGCTGACAAACAACACCCCACCTTTGACCGGAATGTATTCCAGGCCTTCGCCGGTCAAGTCGCCGTTGTTGTCGTACATGTGCCGAAGCAAAGACTTGACGCCATCATAAAGTTTGTCACTCAAAACGTTGAATTTCGTAGACGATGAGGCCGCGCTCACGCCGGCACCAATCACTAAATCCAAAGGCTTCAAAGCGGCAACAGTAACTTTCTCACGATCCATCTAACACCTCCCGGATAAACCCAATTGAATAACGCAACGTGTCATAGTAGCCAGCATCCCAGGAAATGTCCAGCATTTCCCCGATCATTCGCCGTCACTTATTTCGTCGTCACTTGGGCCCGGAAAGCACGGAGCGACATCCCGCTCAACTGCTCCGTCTGGCTTAAGAGTTTGCGCGCATCCAATTGGGGAGCGGGCAGAGAAAGTGGGTACGACACTATCGTTTCCGTCTCGGCAATCGCCAAACGCTTACCATCAGGTGAAAATTTCAGCCGGCCGGTGCCGGCCGCGACCGGAATCGCTTGCAGAACCTCCCCTGATTTACATGCGCGGATCAGGGCCATATTTTCATGATGCCAACTTACGATTTTGCCGGAATCGGGAGAAAACGAAGCATAGCCAGTGATGCCCGCTTGTCCCTCAAATCGGTGTAAGATCCGACCTGTGGCTGTCTCCCATAGAATCACAAGCCCGCCGCTATCCGAAGAAGCAAGCAACTTGCCATCCGGGGAAAAATCAACCGCCTGCACTAGCCGTTGATGGCCCTCAAGTCGCTGTTGCCGGCTGTCTTTGCCAATGCCCAACAAGGACACGGAATGCTCTCCGCCGGCCGCAACTAGCTTTCCATCCGGCGAAAAGGCAATCGCTTTTAAGCGTGCTCCGGTGGCAAGCACGGTAGAATTCAACTGACCCTCCGCGACCCGCCATAGCCTCACGGTTCCCCCCACCGCCCCGGTCACCAGCGTAAGACCTTTCGGTCCCACCGCCACTGAATTGAAATGGTCCTCTTGTTTGCGGGCACTCATGATCGGCTGCAGGGTCTCTGCATCCCAAACCACCAGCGCCCCGGGACCCACGGCCGCGAAACGCCGGCCATCGGGGAAAAATGCCATATCGATGGCCGGATAGTCGCATTTGACCGAACGCAAACGACGACCGGAGTGCGGATCCCAAACCACCAGGAATTGGTCCCAATCCTCGCTCACCAAGATCTGACCATCGGGAGCGTATTCCATGGTCATGACCATCGCGCCGGGCTGGTAACGCCGAAGCCCATCATCAGGGGTCAATCGCCAAAGCATCACCTGGCGGTCGCCAACGGTGACCAGCGCTCGACCGGAAGCGCTGGCCTGTACCGTGGACCAACTCCCTCTGTGAGCTGTTGCCTGCTCCCTTATTTTCCAGTTCCGGGAGTCATAGAGGGTCAAGTGTCCGCCCTCTCCCAAGGAGGCCAAAAGCGGACCATTGGGCAGAAACAACAAACCCATATTTCGCGTATCAGGAGTCAAGATGGCCGCGATCTCGTCTCCATGGGCGGCGCTAAACACCCGGAGGTGCCGATCGGCAGAACCCAGGGCCAGCCATTTCCCATCCCGGGAAAAGGCGGTCGCATAGGGAGTGATGGGCAAATCAGCCTTTTGCCAAACCGGCTTCCAGGTCGCGGTGTCCCAAACCACCAGGCGCTGGTCCAACGAGACAGATGCGAAGCGATCGCGATCAGAGGAAAGCCCTGACGGGAGCAATCCTCGTTCATGCGCGTCGATTGTTCGTAGGCTAGATCCCCGCGCCAAATCCAACTCACAAATCTTTCCCCGGCTGGTGCCGGCCAACAAACGTTTGGGCCCGAGAAAATCCAGGGTCAAGGCCCAGCCAGGCAAATTCGCGATTACGGCCCGGGGCTCCGGCTCGGGCAATCGCCAAAGTTTGATGCTTTGGTCTCGGCCGGCAGTTACAAAGTGTTTACTATCGGCAGCGAAGATCCCTACATAGTTGGCCTTGGGCGGGTCAATGTGGGCGTCAATTTTGGCCACCACCGCGCCGGTTTTTCGATCCCACAGCCATAGCAAACCATTGGTATCACCCGCCGCGACCCACTTTTCATCAGGAGAAATGGCCGCATATTCGATGCCGGCATCAACTCGAAAAACACCTTCCAGGCCCCGAATGTGCCGATGGTCACTGCGCTGAATATTGCCCAAGGCCTTGACCTCGAGCAACCTAGCCTGCGAGTGCCGCCGGGCAAAACCACGATCGTAAGCAGGGCTAGACAAATGGGCGGGGTTATTCATCAAAGAGGCCGCCGCATGCAACCGGCTGGCCAGCCAGCGCTTCTCTTGCCCCTGCCTTTCGGCTTCCCGTTGGTGACTCACGGCCAGGCTATAGAGGGCACTAAGCCGCGACTGGTACTCATGTTTGCGGGCCATCGATTCGCGTTGATAGGCAAAAGAGACGGTCACCAAGGAGGCCACCACCACGGCCATCACCACCAAGGTCGCGGCCAAGGCAACTTTGTGGCGCCGACCAAATCGCCGCAACAGCTCCCACAAGCCGTACTCGTGAGCGGCCACCCGCCGACCGGTCAGGTAAGCATTGATCTCTTTGGCAATCTCCTTGGCATTGCCATAGCGTCGGAGCCGGTCTTTCTGCAGAGCCTTTTCTACCACTGCCGCCAATTCAGCCGGCGCCTGGGGGCAGATTTCCCGTACCGGCAATGGCTCCTCATCCACAATCATCTTCATGGTCTCGGCCGCGTTGGCACCCCGAAATGGCTGTTGGCCGGTCAGAATCTCATGCAACATGACCCCCAGAGCCCAGACATCGGAGCGTTCGTCCACTTCGTCCAGACGCCCCTGCACCGCCTCCGGGCTCATGGTGGAGGGAGTACCCACCGCCACTCCGCTAGCCGTTTTTCTGGCGTCTCCCTGAACATGCATCTCCGTCCAGCTGTCCGCCAAAGTCGGATCGTTCTGCCCTCTGACCTTGGCCACGCCCCAGTCCAAGACCACCGTCTCCCCAAATTCCCCCACCATCACATTTTCTACCTTCAAATCCCGATGCACCACACCACGGCTGTGGGCAAAGGCCACGGCATTGCACACGTCTCCATAGACCCGCAAATACTGCAAACGCTGGTCAAGTTGGTGGCAATTTTGCAGTTTCCTGGCCAGCGTACTACCGCGCACCAGACGCATGGTGTAGTAATAACGACCGTCATCATGCCGGCCCAAATCGTGAACCGGAACAATGTTGGGATGTTCAAGCTGACCGGTGATCTGCGCCTCACGCAAAAATCGCACTAGCTGCAGAGTTTTTCCTTGGGCAGGCCTTTCGGCCTGCACCCCCCGACGCATGACTTCTTTCAGCGCCACTTCGCGACCCAGGCGATTGTCGAGTACCGACAGAACCTGGGCCTGCCCACCAAAGCCCACCACCCCCCGGCGCAGATAGCGTTGTTGGCCATCCAGCGGAATCCAGCGACCGGGAGCCTCATCCGTAAGCGGGGCAGAATCCGTCTCCTCGGCCTCCGCGACATCCAAGCGCCGGCTGGGCCCGGTGAGACTAACTTCTACGGAAAGTGGATCGGACAAGTCATCTAGCGAATCGTCCAATTCCTGCTCAGTTTTTCTATCCATTTCACCTTCCCAAACAACTGCCCACGCGAAGGCCTTGCTGTATCACTTTTTTCCGTCGATGCACTTGTCTAGGCGAGCGGTAGCCGGATCCTGAAAATTGTACCTTCGGTCTCGGAGGTCTCGAACGACACCTTGGCATCGAGGAAGTTCTCTGCCAGCAGTTTCATCGAATAGGTGCCCAGCCCACGACCGGTATCGGCCTTGGTGCTGAAGTTGCGTTGAAATATGCGCAAAGCCACTTCCGGGGGCATAAACTGAGCGTTGCCCACGCAAAGGTCGAGCGCGGCTCCGGCTTGCTCCTCGGCCCAAATCTTCACTTCCTCGCCCGCCGCCGAGGCCTCAAGCCCGTTTACAAGCATGTTGGTCAAAACCCGCGCCAAGAGCGAACGGTTGGATTGCAAAGTTCTCTCCGTTGAGACTTCGGCGAAATTCAGGTTTTTGCCATCGGCCATTGGATGTTGGTCAAAGATTTTTCGAAGGTCACCGAGAACATCGGCCCAGGATACGGGCCCCAAGACCGACTGGTCATGACCGTCATCGGAGCCAGCCAGGAATTGCTGGAACTTGATCTCCTGATTTAACAGCTTCGCCTGGGCCCCAACGGTGGCAACCAGCTTTTTGGATTCACGCTCTCCCACCAAACCTAGCAAATCGGCGGCGCCGATGAGCCCGGTGAGAATATTGCGCACATCATGGTTGAATGCCCGCTCCAGGGCGGCCCGCTGGTGCTCGGCAGAGATGTCCCGCGCCAAGATCAGGATCAGCGGAGTCTCCTGGAAAACAATCCGTTGGGCACGCACGGATAAATAGATGTCGCGGGTCTCTCCGTCTTTGTCTACCGAGACCGCGCAATTACGCTCAATGGGACCCTTACTGGACAGGCAAGCCACGGTGGCAATCGCAGCCCCGCAAGTAATGCACGCCTTCCCAGTCCCGCAACCAGACGGCGCCTGCTCGACGCGGGTACAGCCGATGGCTTCACCAAGCTTGAGGCCCAACGCCGACTGGACATCGTCGACCTCGAGATCTTTGAGAAAAGCCTCGTTTACAACCAGAACCTGGCGCTGTTGGTTGAGCACGGCCACGATACCGCCGACCGTTTCGAGCAAGCTGTTGATGACGGGATTTTTCGAGGCAAATTCGATGTCCCGTGCCAAAACCTCGGCCTCGGCTCGCTCAGGTGACGCAAAATGGGTCGACTGGTCCATATCCCCTCCGTATTCTTTGCTGTCTTTCTTATCTATCGACTCGTATTCATATCATAAAACTCGTTCAATTGCCCATCGCTTTCTGCTAGAGTCCGAGCGGAAAAAGGGGAAGGAGAGTTGAGTTGAGAATTGCGTTAATCAGGCCTGGTTTGGGTAGACTCGAAATGCGCCGGTACCGATCACGCGCTTGTCTGGAACCAAAAGCCTTGCAGATTCTGGCCGACCTCAGTCCCGAGGATGTGGAGGTCAGCGCCATCGATGACCGCTTCGAAGACATCCCCTACCAGGAACACTGGGATCTGGTGGCCCTGTCGGTAGGCACCTTTCAGGCGCGACGGGCCTATGAGATTGCGGATCGTTTCCGCGGCCAGGGCGTACCCGTGGTCTTGGGCGGATTTCATCCCAGCTTCTGCCCCGAAGAGGCTGCCGAACACGCCGACGCGGTGGCCGACGGCGAGGCCGAGGGCTGCTGGCCTCGGATTGTCGAGGATGCTGGTCGAGGCCGCTTGCGACCACGTTACCAAAGGAAAAAGTCACCGGAGCCTGCACCGTCGCAGCGACGCCGGGATGTGTTTCGTTACAAGAGCTACATGCCGGTCAACGTGATTCAATTTGGCCGGGGCTGCAATCATAACTGCGACTTCTGCTGTATCCGCGCCTTCTATCGCAACGGCTTACAACACCGGCCGGTGACCGAGGTAGTAGCCGAAATCGCCCGCGCCGGTCGCAAGTGGATTTTCTTCGTCGACGACAACCTGGTGGCCGACCGGGAACAGGCCAAGCAACTGATGCAAGCACTGATTCCACTGGGCATTCGCTGGACCACCCAAGCAAGTCTGGATTTTGTCGACGATCCAGACTTGCTCGCACTCATGGTCCGTTCCGGCTGTATGAGCGTGGTAATCGGCCTGGAATCCCTGGACAAATCCAATTTGCGTCAAATGAACAAAGGCTGGGCCCAGGTTACCGACTACGAACGACAACTGGCCATCGTGCGCGACCACGGCATCATGGTCTATGCTACTTTTGTCTTCGGCTACGACAACGACGGTCCCGATGTCTTCGATCGCACCTTGGACTTTGCCATGGAACAAAAGTTCTTTCTGGCCAACTTCAACCAGCTGCAACCTTATCCGGGAACGCGCCTGTACCAACGACTCCAAAAAGAAGATCGCCTGATCTATGATCGCTGGTGGCTAGATCCGCGCTACCGATTTGGCGAGGCCGTCTTTCACCCCCGGGGCATGACCGCCGACCAATTGACCGAAGGTAGCCAGCGCGCCCGCACGAGTTTTCACTCATTTGCCGGCATTGGGCGCCGCCTGCTGGACCGCAAGGCCAACCTGGCCAACCCTTACAACGCCTTGACCTATTTGCTGGTCAATTTATCTTCACGCCAGGACATTCTACGCAAGCAGGGCCTGAAGTTGGGC
>JAUVBB010000250.1 GCA_030591445.1 Deltaproteobacteria bacterium
GAAAACTTTATTTTGGACGATATCAGCCGGGGCCTGCTAGCCAAAATACAGGTAAGTGGAGGAGTTTTTCTCCATCCCGTCCACCGCCAAGCCATCACTTCGCTTACGGTATACGGGGCCGGAACCGATCGGGTCAAAATCATCGAACCTCGCTTTTTGTGGTCGCTGCCCTGGGTTTCATTGACCGGCCTTGAACAGCCGGCCGACTTTTGTGCCCAGGTGGCCAAGCAACTGAGCGAAGCACTTGATGGTCTAGGCCAGCTTCGCGAGCAGGTCTCGGCCATGGGCATCCATCTGGAAATGGACCCGGAAATCTTACGCCTGCGCGGTCAAGTGCACCTGCAGGGGCGGCGAGTGGCGATGACCGCCTGCTCGGCGCAAACCCTGGTGGTTACCGCGCTGGGCCCAATGCAATTGACCGGGATTTTTCCCCGTAGCGAACGTAGCCTAAAATTAACCGGCCAAGCCACCGCCGACTTGGACCAACTCGCAGCCCTGATTCGCCATATCGATGACGGGATGTGGAGTGAGACCATTGCCAGCATGGAGCAACACCTGGGCGATTGGGAGTTGACCAGCAAGGATGCCACCGCGGAAGTGACCGATGAGGTGCTCGAACTAACCGACATGGTCGAGGAAGCGCCCATGATCGGCGATCCCTTGTCCATACAGAAACTTTTGCGGAAACTAGGCAGCAAAGCTCGCGTGCGCGCCGCCGGGGGGAAACTACAGATCCAAGTTGATGTCAAAGTGCTGCAAGGGAACTTCTCATTTTTCTTGGGACAACAGCAATCCACCCGCTTCCAGGGCACCATGCGAACTCCCTCCGGAAGCCAGCACCAGGTCCGCTTCGATCTAGACGAGATCGAAGACCTCGGCCAAGTGCTGGAACAAGTGCTGCAAACCAGCTAAATCAGGTCATCAAGCAGGATCGCGTTTGGTCAACCACTGTTGGACTTCTTCCAGGTCGGATTGCACAATTTCCCCGGTAGCCAGGAAAGTCTGACGGGCCATTTTGGCCAGGCGCAGGGCACGGGGGCGATTGCGCCGGGTACGCCACAGGGCTCTGGCCAATTCAAAACGCGTCTTGGCCAGGTAATTGGGATCGCCGGTTTTGGCCTCGTGCAAAGACAAGGCCCGGGCGAGCGGTTCGAGGGCCTGGCTGGCTTTTTTCTGATCGATGAGACATTCACCCAGACCGGTCAATACCGTGGCTATGGTCAGGGGATTCGGTTCGTCCATCTTCTCGAGGATGGCGAGGGCAGAGCGGTAGTTTTTATCGGCCAGGAGATGTTTGCCGCTCATTCCGTAGGTACGCGCGATCGATGCATACAGATTCGCGGTGTCTTGATGAACCTGGCCGTAAACCTTTTCAAAGATGGCCAAGGCCCGAAGCAGATAGCGCATGCTGGCATCGAGATCGTTCTGGAGTTGCGCTAGCATACCCAGGTGGCGCAGGGCATGGCCGGACTCCGAGTTGTCCGGGCCCAGGGCCAGATCCCAAATCCGGATCGATTCCAGGTAAGCGGCCTGCGCCTGGTCGTACTCCCCCCGAATTTGACGAACAATGCCGACATTGTGCACCGCGGCGGCGATGGCCGGATGGCCCGGACTCAAGGCCTTTTGCCGTATGACCAGAGTTCGTTGATACTGCGCGAGTGCTTTTTCATACTTGCCTTGCATGAAGTACTGATTGCCCAAATCGGACAGGACAGCGGCTAGCCGTGGATGTGACGGGCCCAAACTTTTTTCTTGGCGGGCAATGGCTTCTTTGATCAAGGGCTCACACTTATCGTACTCGGCCTGTTGATAATAGATTTTGCCCAGGTTCCTGAGCAAACCCACCTGCAGCGAGGACGCACTGCCCGCGCGCAAAACCGCGGCCTTGGCCGTGGTACGCAAAGCCTGTGCTTCTTTGAGCCTTCGCTGGCCAGTAAGAACAGCCATCATGTCGATCCAGCTCCGAGCCAGCAAGACATCGTCGGCCACGGTGGCCGCGGCCAAGATGGTCTTTTCCAACACTGGCTCGGCCGTCCGGTAATCGTGCAAACTCAGCAACAGACCGGCCTGCATGGCCAAAGCCAAGGCTTGAATCGGCGGATAGTCAAGCGCCATGGATTGGCGAGCGACTTCCACCGCCGGCGCCAAGCCCTGGCGATATTGACCGGTTTTTTTCAGGGCCTCCACCTGGTCCAAAGATTTGCGTAAGGCCTCGACCTTGATGCCGATGGCCGGATCCTCCGGCGGCGCGACCGCGGCCAGCAAAAACTCGGCGTCGGCACAGGGCGCCAGTGGCCGCAAAGAATGGGCGGCCTGTACTGCCTGGTCCACCACCTTGGTGCTTTTGCTTTCGGCAAACAACTCAGCCAGTGCCCGCAACTCGGAAAGCCGTCGATCCAGACAGGCCATGCGCTTGTCCATCAGCGCCGCCGATTGTTCCCCGCGTACGTGGGTAGCCTCGCAGGCTTCGGTACGCATGATCACCCAAGCCTGCGCCCGCTGGTCCAGCAGTTTGTCCACCCGGGCAAAGGTGTCGGCGGCATAGGGACGACCGCTATCACCAAAAGACTTCTCTACCTGCTGCTTTTGCTGCGGACCCCATACCGCCGCTGTCTTGGCTTGGGCCCCCGCACACAACTGCAACTTCTGCGCTTGCAAAGCATAGGCCCCGGCAAAACTAGCCACCAGCAGCAACAGCACGGCCGCAATGGTCAGCCCGCGTCGCCGGGCCACCCGCGGGTCCTTGGCCAGCTCGGTCAGCAACTCGCCCATGGAGGCAAAACGATCTTCGCGGGCAACCGCCAAACCCCGCAGGGCAATGCGTCGATAGCGAGCCGGGACCTTGGCATCCGCCGGGGGCGGATCCAGGCGCCCGGTCAACACTTTTTCCTTCAGGGCCCCATATCTGCTGGCCAGAAAGGGTCGCACCCCGAACAACATTTCATACAAAGTCACGCAGAAGCTGTACTGATCAGATTGCTCATCCACGGCCCCGCCCAGGTATTGTTCCGGAGCCATATAGCCCGGGGTGCCTACGATGGCCCCGGCCTGGGTCATAGGCGTAGAGAGAAAACTTCCCGCCGAGTTCAGATCCCCACTCAAAATGGGCATAGGCTGTGGGTTCTCCGGTTTTTCCGGCTCTTCGGTCAGGGCCGCCCGGGCCAGGCCGAAATCCAGCACCCGCACCCGGCCGTCATCACCCACGATGATATTGTCCGGTTTGATGTCCCGGTGAATCAGTCCGGCCCGATGGGCCGCATCGATACCCCGGCCGGCAGCCGTCAACACTTGCACCCGATCCCAAATACTGGGTTGCTGATCCTCGACCCACTCCTTGAGCGTTTTACCCTCTACCAGTTCCATGGCCACGAACACATCTTGATCGAGGGTGCCCACATCGAAAGCCGCCACCACATTGGGATGAGAAAGTTGCGCCAAAGCCTTGGCTTCGCGCAAGAGCCGATCGCGCGCCCGGTCGGCTTGGGTCTGACTGGCCTTTTTTACGCTCAGTAATTTCAGGGCGATGCGGCGATCCAGCTCGGGGTCGTAGGCTTTGTACACCACGCCCATGCCCCCCCGGCCCAATTGATCCAGAATCAGGTAGCGACCGGCCTGGGTGCCCGGCGCCAGACTCTGCTCTTGGCCCTCGGCCTCGGGGCCATCCTGGGAGGCAGGGGTATCCCCGTCCAGGTCAAAATCCTCCCCCACCGTCAACATGGATGCTTTGGGCCGATCTAAGGGCATTTTCTCTCCCTTTTTTATTGTACTGGGGCCAAACAAAGCCAGCAAGTTTCCTGGTTGCCGATGAAATCTTTACATAGGCCGGTGCCCGCGGTAGATCGGAAAACAAATAAAACGCAGGAAGAAATGCCATATCCCGTCACCTACCTGTATTTGGTTTGCTTCATCGTGACCTTGGCGGTCACCGTGGCTCTGGCCACTGCCACCGCTGAGCAAGCAGCCAAGCGTAGCCTGCTTTCTCTTTTTTGCCTGGTGGCCCTCTGGGCTTTGGCCGATTTCTTGAGCTCGGTCGCTACCAGCTCCGGTCAAATGCGGCGCCTGTCCCTGCTATTCTCCCCCTCCTGGGCGCTGATCCCCTTTTTTACTCTGCGCGCCACTCTGCTCCATGGAGAGACCGGAAAGGTAGTCAGCAAAGCTTGGCTGAACTTCTTGCTGGCCTTGCCAGCAGTGGGCTGTGTCTGGCTGGAGTGGTCGGGATGGTTACACATAGACTTTTTACCCGCTTCGGCTAACGATTCCTTCTTTCAGTCAGTGGCTTCTTCCTGGCAGCATGCCGTCACGCTCTACTACTTTCTCTATTTGGGTGCCTCGGGCTGGCTTTGGTGGTGGGCCGCCCGCAAAACCCAGCGGCCCGAGTACACCGGCCCGGCCCGGACCATTATGTTGGTCTTCTTGCCCCTGACTTTGGTGGGCGGCCTGACCAACGGCGGCTTGAGCGCGGCCGGCATCCAACTGCCCTATTTGGGTTCGGTCTTTGCTTGTTGCCTGGCCTGTCTGATAGCCCTGTTCGTCATGCGCCGCCGCCTCTTCGTGCCCGAAACCCTGCTTCGCCGGCAAGCCGAGCAAGCCTTGCAGGCAACCCAGCTGCGTTACCAAACCCTGATGGAAACCTCGCCGGACGCCATCATCGTCGTCGACCTGGAGGGAAAGTTTCTTTTCGCCAACCGCCAGGCCCTGCGAGAGTTGGGTTATGCCGATCTGGCCCAGTTACAAGCATGTGGAAAAACAGCCAATGCCTTCATGATCCCCGAACACAGAGAAAAAGTGCAGCAAGACGCTGGCACCATTTTGCGCACCGGCCAAAACCTCCAGCGAGAGTACGAAATCCTCGCCCGCGACGGTACCCGGATTCCGGTCGAGATCAATGCCACTCTGGTTTATGATAGCGATCACCGTCCCGAAGCCTTCATCAACGTGATTCGCAATTTGACCGAGCGCCGGCAGGCCATTGCCCAGCGTAGGCAGCTGGAAGCCCAGGTACAACACGCCCAAAAACTGGAGAGCCTCGGCGTCTTGGCCGGCGGGATTGCCCACGACTTCAACAACCTGCTCGGCGGGGTGCTGGGCCATGCCGGCTTGGCCCGACTGGACATCGCCGAAGATTCACCCGCCCAGGAGAGAATCGACAAGATCGAACAAGCCGCCCAGCGGGCCGCGGAGCTTACCCGACAGATGTTGGCCTATTCGGGCCGTGGTCACTTCGTGGTCGAGTCTTTGGATTTGGCGCAATTGGTGCGGCAAATGATGCAACTGCTAGAGGTCTCCATCTCCAAGAAAATCGAACTGCGCTTCAGCGCCGCGGAGCCGCTACCGGTAGTCAGTGCTGATGCCGGCCAGGTTCAACAAGTGGTCATGAACTTGATCACCAACGCTTCCGAAGCCATTGCCACCGAGGCCGGCACCATCGAGTTGCAGCTAGATTGCCAGAGCCTGGGGAGCGAGACGGTCATCGACTGCGCCAAGAATGAACCGATTCCGGCCGGCAACTATGTGTGTTTGCAGGTCAGCGACAGCGGCTGCGGCCTGGCACCCAGCCAAGTGGCACGAATTTTCGATCCCTTCTACACCACCAAATTCACCGGCCGAGGGCTGGGGCTGGCGGCCGTGCTGGGCATTGTTCACGGCCACGGCGGGGGCATTGCCGTAGACAGCCGATTTGAGCAGGGAACCACCTTCCGGGTCTTTTTGCCGATTGCCAGCGATAACACAAATGCCGCCACCGAACCGCCATCTCCGCTACCACCCGCGACGGCCAGCGCCTGGACCGCCACCGGAACCATCCTGGTCATCGATGATGAGGAAATGATCTTGGAGTTGATAGCCTCCACCCTGGAGACAGCCGGGCTAACCGTGCTCCAGTCCGCTGACGGCCAGGCCGGCCTGGATCTGTTCCAACACCACCAGGGCCCTTTCCGAGCAGTGATCTTGGACTTGACCATGCCCAAAATGGACGGCCGGGAGGTCTACCGTCTAATCCGGGAACAAGCTGCCACCCTGCCCGTACTTATTACCAGCGGATATTGCCAAGAAGAAATCGGCGATCTGCTCAGCGATGCCGCCACCGGCTTTCTTCAGAAACCCTTCACGCCAAATGAGCTGATAAACAAACTCCGTTCTTTGCTCGGTCATAATTGACTGGACAAATGGGGTAGGCTTCGTCTTAAATTCAGCTGTCATGAATTCTGAGTTGAATCGACGAACGTTCTTAAAGTGGGTGGGTGCGGGCACCGGCGCCGGATTGTTGCCGGCCTGCACCGATGCTCCAGTACAGAAGCTCTACGCCTATCTAGAACCGCCGGCGGGCGTCACCCCGGGTCAAGCCCGTTGGTTGGCATCGGTATGCCGTGATTGTCCGGCCGGCTGCGGCTTGCATGTCAAAACCAGAGAGGGCCGGCCCATCAAGCTAGAGGGAAATCCAACCTCGCCGATCAACCAGGGGGCCTTGTGCCTACGCGGACAGTCGGCATTGCAAGATCTGTACGATCCGGATTGTCTCACCCAGCCCCAAGTGGGCCAGCCCGGTCAAACCCGGTCGGTACCACCCACCCAAGCCTTGCGCTTCTTTGCCGAAAAATGGCGGGCGGCTTCGGCGGAAGGAAGCGTCGCTTTGCTAAGCGGCGGCCAAACCGGAACCGGCGCCTTGTTCTTCCAGCAACTGGCCGAACAGTGGGATGCTCGATGGCTGGCTTATGAAACGGTTCAGTTTGCCGCCCTGCAGGCAGCCTCTTCCCATTTGTTTGGCTTGCGGGAAGTTCCGCGTTTCGACCTCGCAGAGACAGACTTCGTGCTCAGCCTCGGGGCCGATCTGAGTGAAAGCTGGATGTCACCGGTAGAGCATGCCCGCCAATTGGCAAGGCCACGCTCGGCCCTGGGCGAGCAAAGGGCCCCCCTGGTCTGTGTCAGTCCCCGCCGAGATCTGACCGCCGCCGCCGCTGATGCCTGGATATCGGTCCGGCCGGGTAGCCTGGGCTGGGTTGCCCTGGGCCTGGCCAGAGCGGTCATCGACCATAAAGCAGCTGCTGGTAATGCCTCGCCGGCTTGGGCAAAAATACTCGATCCCTATCACTTACCCAAAATGGCCGGGCGAGCAGGCTGCGCGGTGAAACAGCTAGAAGCATTGGCAAGCCGGCTGGTCCAGGCCCGGCGACCCGTGGCCCTGCCCCCCGCCGAGACCCAATTGGGCAAAGACGGCGTCTTCGAGCAAGCGGCGGTACTATTGCTCGATCTGGCGCTGGGCGCCATCGATCAATCGGTACTCTATGGCGAGCAAAACCCGTACAACCTGCTGGCGCCCGCCCAACAGCTGCAGGATCTTTGGCAACAGGCCCGCGCCGGCAAGCTGTCGGCGCTGATATTGGTTGATTCCAACCCAATCTATCAGTGGCCAGATAAGAAAGAGGTCCAAGAAGCGCTGGCGCAGATTCCGCTGGTGGTCCAACTGACCCGTCGATTAAACGAAAGCAGTCCCTGGGCTCAGGTCATCTTACCCACCTGCCATTTCTTGCAGTCTTGGGGCGATGCGCAACCCCGGGCCGATTGGATCGCCCTGCAACAACCGGTCTATCCACTGCGCGGGCAGCAGGCAGCCGCCGAAGACTGGCTGATCCAAATGAGCACTGCTATGGGAAAACCCACCGCTTGGCGTAACTTTCGTCAGTGTCTCGCCCAACACTGGACCGGACTGCAGCAGCAACTGGAACCGGAGGCCGATGCCACCCGTTTCTTCCGTTCGGCCCTGAGCCAAGGTGGCCGGGCTTTGCCACCCCCCGAGGCCTGGGACGAGATCACCAAGAATGTTTGGGGGCCCCAAGAGGTCGCCACCCGAAAACGCCGTCAGACACCACTTACGGCCGCAGACCTGCCCCGACGAAAGGTGGTCGATTCGAGTGGAGAAGATTCCAGCCTTCCCGGCAGCCCCTGGCTGCTTACTTATGCCTCGGGACGGCTGTATGACGGCCGCAGCGCCAACCGATCTTGGATCCAAGAGACGCCCGATGCCCTCACCCAGGTGGTCTGGGACACGCCGCTGGAATTGTCCGTCGGCCTGGCCAAACGCCTCGGCGTGACCGACGGTGATCAGGTGCGGGTAGGCGGCGCGGGTGGCATCCAGAAACTGAGCGTTCGCTTGATACCCGGTGCGCGCGATGACCTGGTGGCTCTGCCCCTGGGCGGAGGCCAATGGACCGGCCGGGTGGCCGCCGGTCGGGGCAGCCATGCCCTTGCCCTGCTCAAGGCCGAGACAATGAGCGAAAGCGGCAGCCTGGCCTTTCTGCAGACCCGGGTATCGATTCGCAAGCTACATTCCGGTCAGTTACTGACGGTCGAGGGAAATCCTCGCACCCACGACCGACCGATTCTGTCGGCGGACAAAACCCAGAAGCCGGCCGGCGGCACCCAGGCCAAGCAGGTCGATCCCCACCCGCCCGGCAGTTTCAACGAGCCCCACCATTTCCCGGAACACATGTGGGGCATGACCGTGGATCTAGATCTGTGCAACGGCTGTAGTGCTTGCGTGGTGGCCTGTCAGGCGGAAAACAATATCGCCACCGTGGGCCCGGAACAGATCACCCAGGGCCGAGAGATGCACTGGATCCGCATTGAGCGCTATTGGGACCAGGCCGACGATCGCCCGCTCTTTCTGCCGGTCATGTGCCAGCACTGCGAGAACGCGCCTTGTGAAACGGTTTGTCCCGTCTTTGCCTCCTATCACACCCGCGACGGGCTCAACGCCCAGGTCTACAATCGCTGTATCGGCACCCGCTATTGCTCCAACAACTGTCCCTACAAGGTGCGCCGCTTCAACTGGTTTGACTATTCCTGGCCCCCCCCATTGGATCAACAACTCAACCCTGACGTGAGCGTGCGTTCGGTCGGGGTCATGGAAAAGTGTACTTTTTGCATTCAGCGCATTCGGGAGCGAACCAATATGGCCCGGGCCGAAGGGCGCGCCTTGGCCCCGGACGAAATCTTGCCCGCCTGCGTGCAAACCTGTCCCACCGGTGCTTTGCGTTTCGGCGATCGCAAGCAAGCCGACTCTCGGGTCAGTCAACTGGCCAAAGACCCGCGCGCCTATCGCTTGTTAGACACCCAGCTCAACACCCAACCGGCGGTGACCTACTTGAGCCGCAAGCGTACGGAGATCTGAACCTTGGCGGCAAGCTATAGCAGCCTGACCCGCGACACCTTGCGGACTCTGGAGCGGCCGCGCCGCTGGTACTGGCTGATTGTGCTGGCCCTGCTCGGCCTGACCGGTCTTTTGTTCGCGGCTTGGGGATACCAGATTCACCACGGCATGGGGGTCACCGGCCTGAACAACCCGGTGGGCTGGGGCGCCTATATCACCACCATGGTGTTCTGGATCGGCATCGCCCATGCCGGCACACTCATCAGCGCCATTTTGCTGCTGCTGCGCGCCCGCTGGCGCACCTCTATTTATCGCATCTCGGAAGCAACCACCCTCTTCGCTTTGGCCACCGCGGGATTGTTTCCGCTTTTGCATATGGGCCGATTGTGGGTGGGCTTCTACATCTTACCCTACCCCAGCGGCCGGCAACTGTGGCCCAACTTCCGTTCGCCGCTCACCTGGGATGTGTTGGCCATCAGCACCTACTTGACCGTAAGCGCGATTTTCTTCCTGGTGGGGATGATTCCCGATTTGGCCATGCTGCGAGACAAGTCCACTGGCTTACGCAAGAAGATCTTCAGCCTGCTGTCCTTCGGTTGGCAGGGTAGCTCCCGTCAGTGGCGGCATTACACCGCCGGCTATCTGTTCTTCGCCGCCCTGGCCACGCCGCTGGTCATCTCGGTGCATTCGGTGGTCTCCTGGGACTTTGCCATGTCGGTGGTGCCGGGTTGGCACACCACCATCTTCGCCCCCTATTTTGTGGCCGGCGCCATTCTGTCGGGCTTGGCCATGGTCATGACCATCGTCATTCCCATGCGTCACCTGCTGCAACTCAAAGCCATCATCCGTAAAGATCATCTGGCCGCCATGGCCAAGCTGGTCATCCTGGTGTCCCTGATTGTCGGCTATGCTTACGGGGTCGAGTTCTTCATCGCCTGGTACTCGGGTAATCCCTACGAAGAATACATCTTCCGCTACCGACCCACCGGCGATTATGCCGGCGTGTTCTGGATCATGGTGCTGTGCAATGCCGTGGTTCCGCTCTTGTTTTTTTTCTGCCGTTGCCGCACCGACTTGCGCATCATGTTTGCCCTAGCCTTGCTCATCAACGTGGGCATGTGGTTCGAGCGCTACAACATCTTTGTCAGCTCCCTGTCACGAGACTATCTGCCCTTTGCCTGGGGCCAGTACCACATCAGCTGGGTCGAAGGCGCCATTGTCCTGGGTTCTTTCGGTCTCTTCTTCTCGCTGGTTCTGCTCTTCGTCAAGCACTTGCCGGCGGTGGCCACCACCGAGTTGAAAGAAGCCCTGGATCCGCCCCTGCGCACAGCCAAAGAGGCCCCGGCCGAGGAGCCATCATGAGCGGCCCGGAAACCCGCC
>JAUVBB010000407.1 GCA_030591445.1 Deltaproteobacteria bacterium
AATTGGTGACATATACTGGATCAATATCAGCTTGCCCGAGACCGAAGTCCGTATTCGGGCCCGCGGTAAGGTGGTCTGGGTCAACCGGCATCCAGATGCCGGCGATCCAACCGACCGTCCGGGCATGGGCATCGAGTTTCTGAACCTAAGCGCGGCCGAGCAGGCCGCCCTGGAAACCTTTCTGAAAGAATAAGAATAAAGACCAAGCCTTTTCCCGGGCCCTTACTTCCGGGAAAGCTTTTTCTTGATCCAGCCCCCGTTTTTTTCTTTTTCTTGCCGAATACGAAACAGACGCAATTCGCGGGACACTTCGATGTCGTCGGGGTTGAGCCGGTAAGCCAGTCGAAGGGCCTTGAAGTAATTTTCACTGTCGCCGGTCTCTTTGCAAACCGCGGCCAAAAAACGCAATGCGTAAAACGATTTCTGGTGGGCTTTGGACAAGCTGATGAACATGTCCTTTATTTGGGTCCCCTGCTTTTTGCGCTCGGCCGCGTCTAAGCATAAGTATTCGACCCAGATTCTATAAGCTGCATAATCCCCGTTGGTGGCATCCAAATTGGCCGCGCGCCGAAAACCCTCGGTGGCCCCGGCCAGGTCCCGGCGCCGCAGCGCGATCAGGGCCCGCTCGAACTCGATGCGGGCTTCGGCGGGGTGCCGATCGGCAGAACCATGATCGGCCGCATCTTCCCGCTCGATCCGCGCCCGCTGCCCGGCATCACTCAGCAGGGCTTGGGCTTCGTTGAGGGCGGCAAACACCCCCTGCACCTGCTGCTGGAAAGCAGCGTCGCCCACGTCGGTGAAAAGATCGGGGTGAAACTTCTTGGCCAGCAGCAAGAACGACTTTTTGATTTCTGGGGCACTGGCGCCTCTATTCAAATCCAGCAGTTGCCACGGATCGCCGGCTTGAATCTGTTGGCTTTTGCGCTCCAGCTCCCGCTGCAGGGCAGCCGGTATTCTGGCCTTGGCGGCCGGGGCTGCCTTCTGGGTCGGCGCTGACCGGGGTTGCGCCGGCGGTTTTTTCTTGGCCGCGACCGGCGGAGCGCTCGGCGCCAAGGGCACCGCTCGTTTGGCACTGACGATCTCCAACAAACCGCAGTACAACATGGTCTGCAGCAACATCATAACCGCCGTGGGGCCCACCGTGGCCGCCCGGGCCAGATCTTGGGGCAAACGGAATTGGTCAAGCTGCGCGACCACCAGTTCGTCCTCGGCCGAGAAATCGAATAAGGTCAAGCGCTCCTTTTGAGAATCAGCTATCTTACAAGCCTTGCCCACCAAAATCGCCAATCCGCGCTTCAAATCGTCTTGCTGGTATACGTTCTTGATGCCGTTGTAAATCAAGGCAAAGGGATTGACTCGAATCGCTTCCATCGGTGGCGGCAAGATCGCGTCGGCCTGGAAGTGAAAACTTCCCTTCTTTTGCCCGAAAAGCCGCGCCAATTTGCGCGCCAGCTGCACAGACAAGGCCCGTTCCAGCTGCTCCTCGGTGATCTTATTCATGGCCAGCAGAATCTCGCCCTGGAGCTGCTTGGTCTCCGCCATGGCCATCAAAGACTCATGATAGGCAGCGTCATCGATCAAACGCATCTCGCGCAATACCGCGCCGAGAAAGGTCTGGGACTTGGGCGAATGCACCCCGGCCGGCAAACCCTCGATAAAATAAATCCAGGATTTTGCCCCCTGCGCTTCCAAGTGAAGCATGCCGCAGCTTTTCTTTTCCAGCAGATAGGCCAGCAAAACCGGAAGCGGGATCTCTTCGAGCTTCCCTTCATTGGCATAGAGGGGTAGGTAACTGTTGTCCATGTCTAAAAAGTGTAACGCAGGAACTTGTTGCCACGCAAGAACTACGCTTATTTAGCTTGGTGGCGCGCTAGGGCAACGCTGGGCGGGGACGATCAATCCGTGTCCGCGCGGATAAGCAGAAGAGATCCGAACCGGCAGGTGGCCGGTCAGGGAAATCCGACCGGCCAGGGCCAGGGCGGCGGCCTTCTGGACCGAGGGCAAATAGGAATAGGTGCACAGATAGGCATCCACCGCCGGGAAATTGCGAAAAAAGTAGGGCGAGCCAAAGGACACCGCTACCACGGGGAGCCGGCCCCGCCTTTTGAGTTGCTGTACCAACCAAGCCTGGTAGGCGTTGACCACGGACACCACGATGACCCGATGCTGATCGGACAAACGCAACAACTTCTCCAGATCCCGTTGTCGCTGTTTTCGCGACGGAACCCGGGCGAGTTTAAGCACCGTGCTCTGGGGCAACAAACGCTTCATTTCGGCCAGAAATATTTTTTGCGGGCCCACTGCCAGCACCCCACGATCGTCACACAGTGGTACCACTTGGCCTTGATTGCGCACCAAGGTCAGGGCGCGGCGAGCAACCGTGCGTTTGAGCCGGCTATGCAACGCGTTGGGCAAGTTCTCGTGGATGGCGGGCAATGACTCCTGCAGGGCGTCGAGGGTGCCTCTTTTTTCCTTGAGCAGCAAGATACGCCGTACCGACTGGTTGATTCTGGCCTCGGACAGTTGCCCACTGTGCACCGCCGAAAGCAAAGCATCGAAGACCAGCTGTTTTTTCTTGGGCGTCCAGATCACCATGACGATGTCGGCACCGGCCCGGATGGCTTGGACCGCCGCCTGCCCCACGCTCATCATTTCGGCAATGGCCCGCATCTCCAGATCATCGGTAATCACCAGACCGTCAAAGCCAAGTTCCTGCCGCAGCAAGCCGGTGATCACGCGCTTGGAAAGAGAGGCCGGCAAGCCGGAGGCATCAATAGCCGGCACCAGCACATGGGCGGTCATGATGGCATCCAAGCCCGCCGAGACCGCTTCTTGAAAAGGAATCAGCTCGCTCTTTTTCAACTGGGCCAGGCTTTGTTTGTTGCTGGGCAGATCGAAGTGGGAGTCATGATCGGTGGTCCCGTGCCCCGGGAAATGTTTGGCCACCGTCGCCATGCTGCCTGATTGCTGACCCAGAATAAACTGCACGCCCATGCGCGCGACCAGCTCCGGTTGATCACCAAAGGCCCGAATGTTGATGACCGGATTACGGGGATTGCAATTGACATCCAGCACCGGGGCCAGATTCATATCCACCCCAATGAGACCCAGGTCGATGGCATTGGCCTGGCCGGCCAGATAAGCCAAGACCGGGTCCCGGGTGGCCCCAATGGCCATGGCCCCGGGCAGCACCACCACGTCCTGCCTGACCCGCACCACGTTGCCACCTTCTTGATCGATGGCCATGAAGGGTTGCACTTCGGCGCGCATAGCTTCGCGTAAATCCCGCACCAGCTTGGCCAACTGGGTGTTGTGAGAGATGTTACGACTGTAGAGGGCAATGGAGCCAATGTGAAAACGGGTCACCAATCGCGCAATGCTATCGTCCATCTCCTTGCCGCCAAACCCGATCATCATCAGCTGGCCGATCTTCTGCGGCAGGGTCAACCGGGCCAGCAGGGTCTCTACTCGGGCCGATGTCGGTTTGGCGTGGGCAACAGTTGGTAAGCAGGAAAGGGCCCAGATGACCGCGATCAGTCGAATCATCCCGCTTCCTTGCTCGCATCGATCAAGGCAGCAGTGGTCAGATCTACGGGTAGCTCGATAGCCTGGAGTCGTTTGAACAAGCGGGTGTAAGTTTCCTGATACTGCGCTAACTCACCCGGGGGAACCGGGTTGGCAGGCGGAAAACTCTGGGAAAAGGGATTGACATGCTGCCCGTTCTTTTTCATTCCGTAATGCAAGTGGGGTCCGGTGGAACGCCCAGTGGAACCTACGGTACCGATGACTTGCTTCTGGCTCACGCGGGCACCCCTACGCACATCCTTGGCGATGGTGTGCAAATGGGCAAAGACCGTCTCGTAGCCATTGGCATGGCGTAAGGTCACCAGCTTGCCACTTACCCCTTTGCGCCCAGAAAAGGTCACCGTGCCATCGCCCGGGGCCCAGATGGGAGTGCCGGTGGGCGCGGCCAAATCGATGCCTAGATGGGCGCGGGAAAATCCGAGTACCGGATGAACCCGCATGCCGAAACCCGAGGAGATGCGGCTGAATTTCAGCGGCGACTTCAAGAACGCTTTGCGTAATGAACCGCCATCGCCGTCGAAGTAGCCCACCGTGTCTCCGTTGCCCTGGTACCAAAAAGCCTGGTGACTGCCGGCCACGCCGCTGTATTCCGCAGCCAGGATTCGCCCATAACCAACAAATATACCGGCACTGGTCAGCTTCTCTACCAACAAGCGCATGGTGTCACCCCGGTGGGTGTCCATGTAAAAGTCGATGTCCCAAGCGAAGATATCAACCACCGCCATCACCAGGGCCGGCGATTCTCCCGCTCTTTCCATCGAAGCGTACAAG
This sequence comes from Deltaproteobacteria bacterium, assembly GCA_030591445.1. GTDB lineage: Bacteria > Myxococcota > B64-G9 > B64-G9 > B64-G9 > JAUVBB01. Next base: position 4,357 of record JAUVBB010000407.1, read on the forward strand.
GAATCCTTGATGCGCAGGGCGATGGGGACTACCGTCACCTCGGGCTTGGCCTCGACCCGGCGGGTGACCAATTGGTCGGCTTGGCGACGTACCTGATAAGAGACCAGCGCCGATTTGTGATACACGAATTGTTCAATTTGGCCCTGGGGCGAGCGTAGCGCTTCGAAACGTTCTCCGGGGCGACACCGACGAAAATCCATCATGGACGATAGGGAGTGGACCAGGGCCTGCACCTGGCCCTCGGCAAAGCCTTGCCGATGCAGGGCGGTAGAGAAAGTATCCCCCCGCTCGATGGCACCAGGCACCCGCTGACACCACTGGGCAATGGTGCGTTGCCCGGACACGCCACGGGATTCTTCCAGATCAAAGCGAAAGCTCGACCGATGCGGCCCCGGCACGGATTCTACATCGCCCATCATGCGAATGCCGGCCACACCCCGAAGATCTCCCAAGCGGCTACGGAAAGAATCGGCATGGGCTTCGGTGCCCGGCGATGACGGCACCACCGCCGCCGGCGAAGGATTGGCGGGCAAGCTGGAGCGGGCATTTGGGATTCCGCGCACAAACAACAAATAGAAATTCAGCACGCAAAGTCCACCGATCAGGCACACCCATCCCAAGCGCGCTTTCTGGCGCCGGTGGTGGTGTCTCAAGGTGCGACTGCTGCCATGAATGATGTGCACGGCTAAAAATTTAACACGCTGTCAGGCAAAAGTCAAAAAAACTCGCATAGATACAGCTTCCTGTTTCCGGCGATCGCTTGCTGCTTGAATCTGCGCGCTTTGGTTCCTATAATTGGCATTGATGAGCACAGGTTACAACATCAAGGGACCGATATCCGACGACAAGACGCGCAAGTCGGACATGGCGCAGATTAGAAAACCGCGGGGAGCCCACGATAGTTTTCTGATCGAAATCTACGGCCCTTCCTTGGGCAAAAACCACCCCGTCAGCCAAGGGGTCATGACCATCGGCCGCGACGAACACAACACCATTCAGATCGACCAGGAGAATGTCTCGCGCACCCATTGCCGGCTTGAGCAAGACAGCACTGGCATTATCATCGAAGACCTCGGTTCCACCAATGGCACCTACTTGAACGACGCGGCCATCCGGCGGGTACGGCTGCGCCACGGGGATCTGATCAAGGTCGGCGGCGTGGTCTTCAAATTCATCAGCGGCGGCAATATCGAAGGTTTATACCACGAAGAGATCTACCGTATGACCATCACCGACGGCCTGACCCAAGTGGCCAATAAAAGATACTTGCTTGAGTTTCTCGACCGGGAAATTGCCCGCACGATACGCTATGGTCGGCCGTTGAGTGTCATCATGTTGGATCTCGATCACTTCAAAACGGTCAACGATTCTTTCGGCCATCTGGCCGGGGACTTCATATTGAAAGAAGTCTGCGACAAGCTGTCGCGGATGGTGCGCAAGGAAGAGCTGTTGGCTCGCTACGGCGGCGAAGAATTCGTCATCGCCCTGCCCGAGACCAACTTGTCCACTGCCTGTACCATTGCCGAAAAAGCGCGGCGGACGATCGAAAAACACGCTTTTTCTTTTGCCGAAACCAAAATCGCGGTCACGGTGTCTCTGGGCTGTGCCGAGCTGTCGCCCATGGCCGCCGACCCGGTCTCGTTTCTGCAAGCCGCCGACCAGAAGCTTTACCAGGCCAAGCACCGGGGTCGCAATTGCGTAGCCGGTTGACGACCGCGCCACCATTTCACGGATAATCGAGCAGCTCGCGAACCCGTCGGGTCAGCTCCGGCAAGGAAAAAGGTTTCGGTAAAAAGGCCACCCCACGATCCAGCACTCCCTGGCGAACAATGGCGTCATCGGTGTATCCCGACATAAACAAAACCTTGATTTTCTCGTTGCCCGCCACCAGCGAACGGGACAATTCGCTGCCGCTCATGCCGGGAAGCACCACATCGGTAAGCAAGAGCTGCACCGGCTTGGAATGGGCCTGCAAGAGCCGCAAGGCATCCTCTCCGGTGCTGGCCTCCAGTACGGTATAGCCGGCCAACTCTAGAATCTCGACCGTCATAGCCCGGACCATGTCTTCGTCCTCGACCACCATCACGGTCTCTTTCCCACTCGGCGGCCGGCCATCGACCTCGGCGTCGACCACGGGTCTCGGCGCATCCTTGGCCTCAACCCGGGGCAAGTAGATTTTGAACGAAGTACCCTGGCCCGGAACGCTGGTGACAAAGATGCAGCCCCC
>JAUVBB010000142.1 GCA_030591445.1 Deltaproteobacteria bacterium
CGGCGAGCGCGGCGAGCCGCATGGTCAGGTCTTCGTTCTCGGGGATTTCGCGATACAGCGGGTTGGGTGGTTTCAGGATGAAGGTCCCGCCACGATCGACTAGCCTAAAGCCGCGCGCCTTGACCGAGAACCGGGCGCTCAGCTTGGGTTGGACGCCCTGGATGGAGAGTTTGTCGGCCCGGGCGGCCGCCTCCCGAAGCTGCTCCTTGGCAGTCCAGGGCAGGTCCGCGAGATCGGAAAGACCACGGCCCAGCCGGGAGAGGCCTTCCGGGGAGTAGCGACCCTCGCACTCGCTGTAGCTGATCGGACAACGGTTCACAGGGGAATCTCGCGAACGGTCACGAAGCCCACCAGATCTCGACCCACGATCACCAGCTGACCGAAGGGATCGTTGCGATCGATTTTGGCGAGCTTGAGCAGTGCTTCGAGCCCGGTGCCCTCCGGCAGCAGGCCGTCGAAGAAGGGCGGGAAACGATCGAAATCGTGTCGACCTTGGGCAGTGGGCAGGGTCAAAGAGACCGAGGGCCCGGCATAGTTTTGCTGGTATTCGAACCGGTATTGGCGACCGCGCTCGATCTCGCTGAGAATGCCCGCCAGCTTATCGTTCACGTAGATCTCGGCCTTACGCATCCGAGCTCTCCTTCACCTGGTCCACGATTGGGCCCGCCACCGCGAGCCTCAAGTTGAGCGCTTCGAGGACCTTGAGCAAGGTCTCAAGCCTGACCGTCTGCTTGCCGTGCTCGATGTCAAAGATCACGGTCTTGCCGACCCCCGCGGTTTCAGCCAGCCTAATTCTGGATAGACCCGCCAGCTTGCGATGATACTGGATGATGTCCCGCAGATCCTGCATCGCTTTTCTTCCGAGTATTTTTACTGCCATGACGGTATATTGTCCTTGCCAGAAAGACTGCAATGGTATTTACAAGTAAATTATGCCGCTATGACAGTAAAAATGTCAATAGGTTTCAGAAGGTTTTGACGGGTACCTGGGGAATAGCCTGCGGGTAGTCGGTGCCGGAGGTGATGTTGTGGGTTACTGCTTTCTTGGCGGCACTTAGTATTTTGCAGTGGCCGATCTGTTTGCCCAAGTAGCCATCAAAATGGGTTTCGGGGGCCAGGGAGTAGTCGTAATCCTTGCACACGACCGATTTGTGACAGGTGGGAACCCGGCCCAGGTAAGGTCCCATGAGACCGCTACGGGAGCAGTCGCGGGTGGGGGTTAGACTGTGGCGATATTCCCAGAAGGATTTGATTCCTTGTTTCACCTTCACGGCGACCAAAGGGGCGTAGGGGGCGACGACTACCACCCGGTCAATCGTTCTTCGCTGGGGCGCGACTCTGGAATCGGTAAGAAATAGGTTGGCCAGCTTGATGGCATTGATGCCGCCCCAGGAGTAGCCCACCAGGGCGATGGTGCAGGCCTGGTCGCGGCTGTCGATCTTGCGGTCCTGGTTGGTGTCTAGGGCGGCTAGCAGGCGTTTATGGGCGTAGGAAGTCCCGTTCATGGAAAACATGGGATAGCATCTCTTGTCGTCACAGTCGGTGAGTATTCCGGGCAGGTCCTTACAAATCTTTTCAAAGCGGGGATTGCCGCCATCCTCGCGGGTGAAGGCGCCGGCCAGGCAGATAGTTACTTGGCAAGTCGGTGATGGCTCGGGCTTTTTGGCCTTGGCGCTGGCGGCAAAGATGGTGATGATGGCGATGACTGGAAGCACTCGTGGTTTTGCGTACATGGCAAAAGGATACAAATGTCTGGGCTGGGATCAAGTGCTTTCTTGATCAGCATTGAAAATGCGGCCGGATCGCAGTAGGTACTATGGACGATAGCCAATTTGCTGGACCTGGGAGATTCTGATGCGTGCAGCCATTATCAGTCGTTGGAGCGGAGCCTTGTTAATACTGGGCGCGGGCTTGTGGGTCGGCGCGGTGGCCACCGGCCCGCTGCCTCCGCTGGGGCCGTTTCTCGATCCGGTGCATGGCGCCTGGGCGACGGTGCGACCGGCGGAGTTACCGGCGATGGCCGAGGATAGCATTGCCGGCCTACAAGCGCCGGTGAACGTGTCTTACGATCGGCGGGGCGTGCCGCATATCTTTGCCCAAAGTATTCCGGACGTCATCCGGGCCATGGGCTACGTGGTGGCCCGCGATCGCTTGTTCCAGATGGAAGCCCAGGTGCGGGCCAGCTCGGGTCGACTGACCGAAATGATCGGGAAAAAGGGACTTAGCAGTGACAAATTCATGCGCCGGATCGGCTTGAAATCCAGCGCCGAGAAACACTTTGCGAACCTGGCGCCCGATTCCGAGACGCGGCAGCTTTTCGATGCTTACACCCAGGGAGTCAATGCCTGGATCGATGACATGCAGCCGGCCGATGTCCCGCTTGAGTATCATTTGCTGGGCGCAAAGCCGACCCGCTGGCAAGCGGTCAACACCATGTATATCAGCAAACAGATGGGCTATACCCTCACCTTTCGGACCACCGAGCGCATGAAACGCTATGCCGCGCAAAGAGTGGGGCGGGAGGCGGCCGACGCTATTTTTTCGGTGGATTGTCCCATTCAGGAACCCATGCAGCCCAATGGACAGACCGAACCACGCTATGATTGCCCGCCTTTGCCTCCGCCCGGAAAACCGGCGCCGATGGACAAGAACACGGTTACGCAAAGTTTGCTTCCCCATAACGAGATCGATCGTAGCGTAGTGGGCAGCAACAACTGGGCGGTGGCCCCGGCCAAGACCGCCTCGGGCCATGCTCTGCTGGCGGGGGATCCTCATCTGCGGCTTAGCTTGCCCTCCATCTGGTACGAGGTGCATCTGGTGGTGCCGGGCGAGTTGGATGTCTACGGGGTAACCATTCCCGGCGTGCCGGCGGTGATCATTGGCTTCAACCGGCATCTGGCCTGGACCTTTACCAATGGCGGCATTGATGTGCTGGACTTTTATAAGGAGCGGCTGGACGACGAGAAGAAGCCATCGCGTTACTTCATGGACGGTGCCTGGCATTCGCTCGAACAGCGGGTCGAAAACTTTTACGACCAGCACGGAGAGCTATTGGAGAGCGAGACGGTTTATCTCACTCACCGGGGTCCGGTACTATTTGAAAAAGAAGGTGCGGTCTCTTTGCGCTGGGTGGTGTTGGAGCACGAACGCGCCGAGGTGACTTTCAAGCTGGGCCAAACCCGTTCGGTGGCCGAATGGCTGAAAGTTTGGGGAACCTTTCTGGCGCCGGCCCAAAACGGGGTAGTGGCCGACACCCAGGGACACATTGGCTTTCGCACCTCCGGCAAGTTTCCAATCCGGCCGGCCCACAGCCGGGGCGACTGGGTGCAGGATGGGACTTCAAGCAAGAATGATTGGCTGGGCTATTACCCGGCCGCCGAACACCCCATGGCCGTGGACCCGGCCCAGGGTTACCTAAGCTCGGCCAACCAGCAAATCGTCGACCCCCAGCAAGACAAAAGATATCTGGGCGCGGATTGGCCCCCACCCTGGCGAGCCATGCGCATCAACCAGTTGCTACGATCCGGTCAAGCACTGCAAGTGGCTGATATGCAACGCTTCCAAACCGATCCCCAAAGTACCCGGCCCGATGTGTTCGTGCCTGCCTTTCTGGCCGCGGTCCGGGCTCGCGCCGGCGGCGACGAACTCTTGCAGACCGCGGGGCTGCTTCTGGCCCAGTGGGACAGACGCTATACCAGCGACAGTAATCGAGCCGCCCTGTTTGTGCTGGCCATGCAGAAATTGTTCGAACGTGCTTGGGACGAGTTCGACGATCCCGAAAAAGAAGAGACTCCCTACTGGTACCGGCCCGACGCCAGCCATCTGGCTTGCCTGCTGCAGGTTCCTGACAGCCCCTGGTGGGATATTCGTGCTACCACCGACCAGAGAGAAGACCGCGACAGCGTATTGGCCGCGAGTCTCAAAGCCGCACTGCTGGCCTTACGCGAGCAGCACGGGCCGGAGGATGGCGGTGATTGGCGCTGGGACAAGGTTCGCCAGATGAACGTTTACCATTTGCTCAAACTGCCCGGGCTCTCAGTGCTCGGGGTCTCCAATCAAGGCGGGCCCACTAGCTTGAGTCCCATGACCCGCAGCGGAACCCACGGCGCCTCTTTTCGCCTGGTGGTGGATTTGGCGCCCGTGCCCCGGGCCTGGACGACTTACCCGGGCGGCCAGTCTGGCAATCCGGCGAGCAGTCGCTACGACGATCGCATTGCCCAGTGGAGCGCTGGTGAGTTGACCGAGGTTCTGTTTCCCAAAAAACCCGAAGAACTGGCCGGGGATCAGATTGCTTCCCGACTGAGCTTGCAGCCCAGAAAGTAAAGACATGCGCACTTGCTTACAACTGATTGCCCTGGTCCTTGCCTTTGTCTTGGCTACTGTTTTTTGCGCTTGGTGGTCGGTGCCTATTGTCGGTTTGCTCTGGGGCTTGTTGCTCGGACCCAAGGTCCACGCCGGCTGGAAGGCTGCTGTCGCCGCGGCCGCGGGTTGGGCTTTGCTGCTGATCTGGACCGGCAGCCAGGGCCCGTTGGGCAGCTTGGTCGACCGGCTGGCCGGCGTTTTTATGATCCCCGGCTGGGCCTTGCTGCTGGTCACCTGTTTGTTCCCCGCCTTGCTGGCCGGTTCCGCCGCCACCCTGGCCAGTGATCTTCGCCGGGGAGGGATGACCAAGAAGGAGACGAATGAAGTTCATTAATAAGCTCACATATGTGGCCTGGGCAGCCTTGCTGTCCTCTGCTTGTGAAGTGCCCCAGGGCCTGGCCCCCACTCCGGCCGGCTCGGGTCCCATGATTGTTTTTGACTTGAGCGCCAGACCTTATCCGGACATTCCTTTTCCTAGCGATCTGGCTACCCGCCCCGATCCGAGCTCAGCCACCGGCAAGCGCGTTAATATCAGCCAGCTGGCTCCGACTATGCTCGAGCAGTCGGTGCGGCGCGAGTTCGACAAACTGGACGGATTCGGCACTCTCTCTCCCATATCGCTCGCCTTCGATGCTCCGCTGGCAGTGGCGGATTTCTTGTCGGTGCGCCACGATGACGGTGATCGCAGCGACGATTTGGTGATGCTGCTGGTGGTCGATCCGGATTCCGAGTTTTTCGGCGAGGCTGCTTATCTTGATCTGGGCCGCGGCTATTATCCCATTACCGTCGAGCGAAGCGATCGGTATTTTTCCTCCGATTCCCGCAGTCAATCCTCCAATTTGCTGTTTGATACCGTTGATGAAGATCTCAACCACAATGGTGTCCTCGATGCCGGCGAAGATACCAACGCCGACGGTTTGCTCAACAAGCCCAACGTCAAGCCCGGTTCGGCTGGCGATCCTTACCGGGACCTGCTGGATTTTTACGAGCTGGCAACCAACACCTTGATCCTGCGCCCGGTGACCCCGTTGCGGGAACGGACCCGTTACGCGGTCGTGATTAGCGACCGCGTTCGCGGCCTTCAGGGCGAGCCGATTCGTTCGCCCTTTCCCTATATCCACCACCTCAATCAAACCGACGATTTGGCCGCGCTACCAGAGGCGCTGGCACGCCATGGCCGCGACATCTCCGAGGTGGCCTTTGCCTGGTCCTTTACCACCATGAGTATTTTTGCCGAGATGGACGCCCTGCGGGCCGGTTTGCGCGGTGAGGGGGTCTTTGCCCGCTTGCAGGAAGAATATTCACCCGATGCCTATCTGCACCAGCTAAACGATCATCCAGACACGGGAGACCAGCGACGATATTTGGTGCCGGCAGACGATCTCACCAGTATCTTGACCGTCGCCTGGGATTTCTTGGCGCCCCTGTTGCAGTTGAACCCAAAATCACTAAATGCTTTGCTGGATAGCTATCTGTTTGTTGACTATTTTGTCTCGGGTTCCTTCAAGACTCCTTATCTGTTAGCGACTCCCAGCGAAACCTGGGATCTTGACCTGCATAGCGGACACCTTACCGCCGGCGAGCAAGAGGTAACTTTTTGGCTATCGGTTCCCAAGCCCAACCAACACACCTTAGCTGACGGAACCGTGGTCCGAAATGAACCGCCCTTTCCAGTGGTGATCTTCGTCCATGGTTCGGCATCGAATCGTCTCGAGACCCTGGGTTTTGCCGGCGCTTGGGCCCGGCACGGTTTCGCGGTCCTGGGCATTGACGCTGTCGGTCACGGATTGGCCCTGGATCGGATTAGCCCGGACCTGAAACAGCTCATCCTGGGCTTGGTCGAAAGTTTGGATCTGAAAGGTGTGTTCCGGGCCTTCAATACCGATCGGGCCCGGGATCTGAACGATGATGGTTTGCTGGACCCCGGTGCCGATTTCTGGTCGGCAAACCTGTTTCGTACCCGCGACAAAGTCCGGCAGACCGTGCTGGACGTCATGCAAGCGGTTCGCCTATTGCAGTCATTCGACGGGGTGCGCACTTTCGCCACCCGCGAGGATCCGCGCATTGAACGCCAACTGGGCCTGATCGGGGAACTAAACGACTGTCGGGGCATTGCCAACAAGGAAAAAAGAATTGCCTTTTCCGGCGACGTGGACTGCGACGGTAAACCGGATCTGGCCGGAGATTTCAATGGCGACGGTATCGTCGATCTGGGTGGACCCGATCAACTGATTGTGGCCAGCGGAAATTCTCTAGGTGCGATTGCCACCGTGGTGGCCGCCGGCGCCGAGCCGGACATCCAGCGCGTGGTTCCTATCTCCGGCGGTGGCGGCATCGGCGATATTTCCGTGCGCACCATCTTGGACGGCGTGGTCCAGGCCGTGTTTCTCAAACTCTTCGGACCCCTGATCGTCTCGGTACCTTATGCCCCCATCCGTGACGAACCCACGCCTTACTATGATGACCAGGTGCGCCGCTACCTAAGAACCAAGTACCTGCCGGAACGCATAAACGGGATCTGGGCTGCTTCCGACCCGCAACACCTTGGCCAAGACTACAGCCAGGGCGCGATCATAACCAGCGTCTGGATTAAGTTGCTGACCGTACCGTCGCCGGGCGAGGTACTGCTGGTCGACTACGACGCCATTGCGCAACCAGAAAAGGATTTGATACCGCCGGGCCCCCTGTTCTTGCGCTTGCAGTACGACCTCTATGACGTAGACCAGGAGCTGCACCTAACCATTAGCGATCGTCTGGATTTGCAGGCCGGTGATCTGGTGCGTCTGACCAACCTTGCCAATGGCGAGAGCAAAACCATTGCCGCCGGTCCCTATGGTCGATTTCGTATCGCCGTGGCCGCTGATTGCGTGGAAGACTTGCAGGGCCTGGATCTAGCAACCAAGCGCGAGATCTTGTTGGCCTGTGACCATCTCGATTTGGAATTGCTCCACCCCGACGGCAGCTTGAAACAAAGAATTGATTCTTTGACCGAGAAATTGCATTGGCGTGGGGTGGAGTTTGCCCCCGGTGACCCCTTGCTGAGTTTGGGCGAGGGCTTCGGTCTGGCCCGCAATACCCCCGATTTCCGGCGCATGATTCAGTTATCGCAGCTGACCTTTGACTCTACCGATCCGGCCAACTGGGCTCCGCGGATAAAAGACCGCATGCTGCAGGTGCTTACCGTCGGTGACATGGTGGTGCCTATCAACGCCGGTATTACTCTGGCCCGGGCGGCCGGTTTTCTGCGCTTCGATCCCCTGTCGCCGGACCCGGTTCCGGCCGACAAACGTCGGCAAGATGCCCGGACCGAGCATCAGGTGCTGATGGACTACTGGGTTCTCGAGGGCCTGGAGGGGCTGGATCGCTTTCCCGAGACACCCTTTACTTTGGCCGACCCCGATAACCTCGATCGTGATCTCGACGACTTCCATGCGCCCACGCCCGCGGAACCGCTGCGCGCCACCCGTTACGACAGCCAGGGCCGGCCGATTGCCGGGCTCCGCTTTGCCTATATGGAAAGATTTGGGCATCACGGAGTCAACGTACCGTCTCCTTTCAAGACCTTCGATATCGATTCGTTTTTCATCAACATGATGGGCCATTATCTCAAAGAGGGGGTCATATCCGACGACCTCTGTCTGGAAGACAACAGCTGCGATTTCATCCCCGCTAAGCTGGTACCCATCTCTGCTAGGGAGTAGACATGCCAAGTTTGAGTAAAGAAAAATGCCGCTGCTGGGTGCTGGTTTTGCTGGCCGGCATTGGCTTGAGTGCCAGCGCTTGGGCGCAAAGTGATCCAGAGCCGGCTGAGGAGAGCCCGGCCGATACCGATCTGAGCCAGGAAGATGCCTCGGGCCAAGTCGAAGAGATTCTGGTTACGGGTTCTTTCATTCGGCGCAAGGATCTAACCACGCCGGCGCCGGTTAGTATCATCACCCGGGTGGACATGGATGCTTCCGGTCTGGTCTCCATTGGCGACATCCTGCAAAATCTTCCCTCTCAAGGCAATGCCTCCAATATTCAGGTCAACAACGGGGGCAGCGGAGCGACCCGGGTCAATCTGCGGGGCGCGGGCAGTAATCGTACCCTGGTATTGGTCAACGGCCGGCGCCATGTGCCCGGCGGCATCGGCGCCGACTCGGCCGTCGACTTGAACGCCATTCCCCTGGCTGTCATCGAGCGGGTAGAGGTGCTCAAAGACGGTGCCTCGGCCCTCTACGGCTCCGACGCCATCGCCGGCGTGGTCAACATTATCACGCGCAAGGATTTCGAAGGGGTCGAAGCCAGCGCCTATACCGGCAGCACTTGGACTGGCGGGCAGACCTACGATCTCAATGTCGCCACCGGTTGGAATAGCCGAGACGGCAACGTCGTGATTTCCGCCGGTTACTTCGAGCAGTTGCCTATCTGGGCCAGTGAGCGCGATTTTTCCAAAGTGGCCAAGAGTTATGATTGGGTTTGTGCCACCGGACCCGACGATCCGGCTTGGGACGAAGAGCAACACCAGAATTGTGAGGTGGTCAAAAACACCGGCGCCATCTCAAGTCCCCAAGGCTATCTGCAAGACTGGACCGGTTTTTCCGGCAACGACGAATGGGATGCGCTCAAAGAGAAATATCCCGGAGAAGACAGGTTCTATAACGATCCGGACCAAGGCTGGCGCCCCTTTCGCGAGGGCGGTACTTCCGACCAGGACCTGGACGGCGACGGGATTGCCGACGGTGACTATTATAACTACTCGCCCGAAAATTACTTGGTGACTCCCCAGCAACGCTACAGCCTGTTTCTGGCTAGCAACTACCAATTTCAAAAATATGTTCGGGGCTATTTGGAAGGCTCTTATACCAGCCGTCATTCGGCCCAGAAGCTGGCGGCCACTCCTTTTCAGACCGGGTCCGAGGGTTTGATTGTCTCTGAGGACAATGCCTACAATCCTTTCGGCCGCGATTTCTACGATATGCGCCGGCGCATGGTCGAGGGTGGCAACCGCGACTTTACCCAGGATCTCGACACCTTCCGCATCGTGCTGGGCCTCGACGGAACCCTGCCCGAAGGCTTGGGTTTTCTTAGCTCTTTCTTCTGGGATTTGGCCTGGGGATACGGCATTACCCAGGGCACCACCATCAATGAAGGCCGCTACATTCGCAGCCGGGTAGCCTCCGCCCTCGGTCCCAGTCATGTAGACGAAGACGGCGTTTTGCGCTGCGGTGCGGCCGGGGCCGCCATTGCCGATTGCGTTCCCTTGGACCTGTTCGGGGGCGAGGGCAGCATCAGCCAGGAAATGCTGGACTACATTTCCTATACCGGCATCGCGCGGGGAACCTCCGAGCTGACCACCATCAATCTCAACCTGGCCGGCGAGCTGTTCGAGATTCCTTTCGGGGATATGGTCGGCTTGGCTCTGGGCTACGAGTACCGCGAGCTGCGGGGCGGTTTCCAGCCCGATCCCATGACCGCCGCCGGAGACACCACCGGCAACAAGGAGTTGCCCACCGGCGGCGGCTATCATGTCAACGCCTACTTTGCCGAACTGTCGATTCCAGTCTTGACCGGCTTGCCGGCGGTGGACTACTTGGAACTCAGCGCCTCGGCCCGCATTTTCACCGTCGGCGGCGTTGCCGAAGACATCACCGACACCATCTGGAAGCTAGGCGCCCGCTGGCAGATCAACGAAGATCTAAGTTTGCGGGGCACGGTCTCGACGGCCTTTCGGGCGCCCTCCATCGGCGAGTTGTACGCCGGGGTAGGCAATTCCTATCCCCTGGCCCGGGATCCTTGCGACAATCTGCAGGGCCCGCGCACCGAAAACGAAGAAATCAACTGCACCGCCGACGGTCTGCCCGAAGTCTACATCGACTTACGCAGCCAACTGCGCACCGTCATCGGCGGCAATCCCAAGCTGAAACCCGAGACCGCCTTTGCCTGGACTCTGGGCATGGTCTATGAGCCCGCCATCATCGAGGGCCTGTCGTTTACCGTCGACTACTTCAACTTTACCGTCGACAACGCCATCCAAACCCGGGGTGTCTATCTGATTCTGAGCAATTGTTACGACCAGCCCGAAGACCAGCGCAGCGATTGCGAGCTGATTCACCGCGATAGTGAAGGCTTCCTCTTGTGGGTAGAAGATCTACAAGACAACATCGGCGGCGCCGAGAGCGCCGGCATCGATTTCAGCATGCGCTACCGGCAAAATTTTCCCCTCGGAACTTTCATGGGCTTGATCGAAGGCACCTGGACCCACAAAGCCGACGTCATTCTCCATACCAACAACCGCGTTTTTCACGGTTTGAACCGCAATGACGTCGGCGTTTTTCCCGATCTCAAATTCAACACCAGCCTGATCTGGGGCTTCGACGCCTGGGGCGCAGGCGTAAACGCCCGCTTTATTAACGGTTTTCAGGAATGCGAAAACAACGACTGTTCCCCCTTGGACGATGACAGCATCGACAACTCCCTGGTCCACCACCGCGACATCGACGCCTATGTCACCTTCGATGCCTGGGCCGCCGTCACCATACCCCACAGCTCGGGTATGACCCAGCTGACCATGGGAATCAACAACATCCTGAATCAAGACCCCGTCCTCATCTTCAACAACGCCCAAGCCAACTCCAATGCCCGCACCTACGATTTCTTTGGCCGCTATTTTTACATGAAGCTGGTTCAGTCTTTTTAGGCAGAGATTTTATGGCACCTGGATGGTGCCCAAGGCGGGTACGGCGTTGGTGTGGGTGGCCGTGACTCGGATGTCACCGGCAGTGGTGGGGGCAAGGCGGAAGCTGGCTTTGCCTTCGTCGTTAGTATAGGCGCGATAAATAAAGTCACCTTCGCGGTGCAAGGCCACCGTGGCTCCAGCGACGGCCTGGCCGGCTTGGCTGACCAGAATTTCTAGACATTGCTCCGCGCGAGCCATGGTGGCCGGCGCGCTTAGGATCAACTGATCCGGTGTTCGGGAATAGACGGGCATTTCAGGATCGCCGAAAAGCACGATTGCTAGTTGGGTCCAGCGAACTCCCAGGGTTTCGGACTGCAGGGATGCTTCGGAAGTGTAAAAATTGTCGCGGGAGTAGTTGAGAGCGTCGCCCAGGCCCAGGCCATGTTCAAAAATGGCGGTGAAGAAGGACGAAATCTGCGCGGTGCCGCCCACTGCGCCCAGGCCGACATTGGTGTTGCCCAGGTAGGCCAGGGCGCCGCCGTTGGGGTTGGTCATCAGGCGTTAGCCGGCGGTATCGTAGGAATAGTTGGGGAAGTTTCCGGCCCAGCAGCCGCAGGATACATAGATGGGAAAATAGGGGGCGTTGTTCAAGGATCCGGCATCATCAGCAGACATGACTGAGTTCAGATCCCACTCGGTAGAGTGACCATAGTGGGTGACGAAACAGCGGCCTTCATTAATCGCGTTTTCTTGGGCCGCCAAAGTATTGTCTTGAGCATCATCATAATTTGCGTATTTCCAATACAGTTTTTGCTTGAGAAAGTTGCCTGGAAACACATTTTCTGCCAGGGGATCAAGTTGCATGGCCGAATCGAGCTCAAAGTAACCGGTGTCCTCGGAGATAAACAGCGCTTTTTCGGCACAACCAGGGTCGCTTTGCTCATAGGCCAATACCCGGCTGATGAAGGCTTCGGCTTCGGCAGTGGTTTCTACCGGTGCCCGGCCCACCGCGACATCCGGATGCATTTCGAGTTGGTCGGCCACCTCGCCGTAGATGCCATTTTGGTTCTCGTCCCAACTACCGTCCAGATCGGAGTAGTAGAAATCAGAGGCAAAATCGTCTTCGTTGGAAAAGAGGCTGTTGGAGTGGACCTCCCGGTAAGGCACCACATCGGCGTCCCCGCCCAACAAGATGTAGCGCAATCCCTTTTCGGTGAAAAGAGTGCGGATGTAGTCGCGGACTTTTGCCGGGCTGTCTTCGCCAGTGGCATGGTCTTCGATGAATTGGACCGTGACCACCTCGGTGGGCACGCCTTTTTCTCGCTTCCATTCGGCCAGCACTTCAAAGCTGGGCTGCAGCAGCAAATCGGTGACGATCAGCATTTCTACTTGGTCTAGGATGTTGCTGCTTGGTTCCTGGCCAGAGTTACAGTTTGAGTCGAGGTCGGCCATCGCGTCGGCCGGGCCGGCATCGATCTCGGTGCCGGCGTCTACTTCGGAGCTGCCATCGTCAGTGCTGGAAGCATCGAATTCGTCACTTTGAGTCGGTTCGCTAGCGGAATCGGGTTGTCCGTTGCTACTGGCTCCGTCGCATCCGGTGATTGTCCAAAATAGGATAAAGGTAAGTAATACTTTGAGAATAGTAGGCATATCATTCCTTTCATATCATCAGCGCATATCATCGGTGCATATCATCAATCGCCAGCTACTCTGCACAAATATCGGAAAATCGTCAAGTCATGAGCGAATTGGGTTCCGACCTTTGAAGTTTCTCTTGAGCTTGGGGCTCGAGCCGTAGTAGGTCAGAGGCGCCTTGATTGGTTTGGGAGAAGGAGCATGGCAATGGAAAAAATCGGAATCATGAGTTGGATGGTCTTGGCCTTGCTTGGGCTAAGTTCTTGTCAGTCAAACCCAGACAGTTGTCCTTGTGCCCAGCGAACGATGCGGCTTTCTTGTACTACTTCGGTGGACAACAGTGGTTTACTGACGGCTATCATTCCTCCTTTTGAACAACGAACTGGTATTTCGGTGCATGTGCTGGCGGTGGGAACCGGCAAGGCTTTGAAATTGGCTGAAAACGGAGATGTGGATGCGGTGCTGGTCCATGATCGTCTGGCCGAGGATGCCTTCATGCGGGCTGGTCATGGCATTCATCATATGCCGGTGATGCACAATGATTTTGTCATCGTAGGGTCGGCGAAAGATCCGGCCGCGGTGCGGGGGCTGCAGGCGGTGGCGGCACTGGAGGC
Source organism: Deltaproteobacteria bacterium (assembly GCA_030591445.1). Lineage (GTDB taxonomy): Bacteria > Myxococcota > B64-G9 > B64-G9 > B64-G9 > JAUVBB01. The sequence goes on from JAUVBB010000142.1 coordinate 13,270, forward strand.
CATTTCCCGAACGGGGTCGACTTTTGTCTCGCGCGGGGACGATTCTGGTACCCACAAAGCCGAACTTCGCTTGTGGGCAGCAAGCAAGATTGTCCCCGCCGGGAAGTGGTATTTGGAGGCTGGTCAGGGAATGCGTTTGACGCTGCAAATGGCCAGTGAGAAACAGGCTTACTGCATTCTGGATCGAGCTACTTTTTTGACCGCTGCCAAGCAAGTGCAATTAGAGATTCTGGTGGAGAAAGATCCCATTCTGCACAATCCCTATAGCATCATGGCGGTCAATCCAGCGCGCCACCCCAAGGCTCGTTTTGTCGAGGCCATGGCTTTTGCCGCTTGGTTGACTTCCGTTGAAGGTCAGCGCCGCATCGGCGCTTTTCGTATTGATGACCAAATCCTATTCTACCCCGAGGTTGCCGCCGAATGATTCTGGAAGGCATACGCGAGGGCTTTGCGCTCTTGTTTAGCCTGGATCCCGAGGTATGGGGGCCGGTTCGGGTGTCGCTGTTGGTGGCCTTGTCTTCGACGGCCATTGCCTCGGCCTTGGCTCTGCCTTGCGGTCTGGCGGTGGGCTTGGGCCGCTTTCGCGGCCGCCGCTTGGTGGTGGGCTTGCTCAATACTCTGATGGCCTTGCCCACGGTTTTGGTGGGCTTGATTGTTTACGCCCTGGTCAGTCGCCAGGGACCCTTGGGCTCGATGGAACTTCTCTATACTCCGGCGGCTATGATCATGGGTCAGGTGGTCTTGGCTTTCCCTATTATCGCCGGCTTTTGTGCGGCCGCGGTCGAACGGGCTGATCCCCGGGTGCAGCAAACCGTACTGGGCTTGGGCGCCGGCCGAATTCGGGCCGCGGTTACGGTCGCGGCCGAGAATCGTTCGGCCTTGGCTGCGGCGGTAGCGGCGGGCTTCGGCCGGGTGTTTGCCGAAGTGGGCATTGCCATGATGGTCGGCGGCAATATCCACGGCCTCACCCGCAACATCACCACTGGGATTGCCTTCGAGACCGGCAAAGGTGAATTTGCCCTGGGGGTGGCTCTGGGTATCGTGTTGTTGGCGGTGGCCCTGACTATCAACCTGGTCATTGGCACCTGGCAATATCGCGGCAAGGAGCAGGCATGAGTGCCGAGCTGTTCCGCTTCCAGGATGTGGAGGTAACCCGCGGTGGTTATCGGGTGTTGCAGGTGCCCTCCTTGTCGATACCGGCAGGCTGTGTGACCGCGGTGGTGGGGGACAATGGTGCCGGCAAGACCACCTTGTTGCTGGCTGCCGCCGGCCTGCTCGACCTGGCCCGCGGCGAGATTTTTCACTCGGGCAAGCCTTTCCATCGGGGCCGGGCGCCGGCCGCCAAGCGTGACCGTCGCCGTTTCGGTTTCGTTTTCCAGGAGCCCTATCTGTTTCGTCGCTCGGTACGCAGCAACCTGGCATTTGGTCTCAAGATCAGAGGCGTCGGCCGGCGGGAACGAGAGCAGCGAGTGGAACAGGTGCTCGAACAACTGGATATCGTCGACTTGGCCGCTCGCCCAGCCAAAGAACTCTCCGGCGGCGAGCGCAAGCTGGTGGCTTTGGGTCGGACTCTGGTACTTCGTCCCGAAGTGTTGTTTCTAGACGAAGTCACCGCCAGCCTCGATACCTGTGCGGCCCAACGGGTTGAGCAAGTGCTCCAATCCTGGGTTGACCGCGAGAACACCAGCATCCTCATGGCCACCCACCTCAGCGGCCCGGTGCAACGCCTGGCCAAGTTCTCGATTACCCTGCGCGACGGCCAATTGGGTCCGGTGGCTGAGTGTGACTGAG